>JBBRWW010000069.1:0-14437 GCA_038248955.1 Lysobacterales bacterium | reverse complement strand
TGCCCGTGCGGGTGGGCGAGGGAACCATCCGGCCGCCGCTCGACGGGGTCGGTCTGCGCACGCACCGCGTAGAGGCTGCAGCCACGGCAGCTTCCGCAAGGCTCACCGTTGGCGCGCCGATCGGTGCACAGCAGCCTTTGCGCCAGGCGCTCGGCCACCGCGCGCTTGCCCAGTTGCGCCGGCCCGCAGAACAACAAGCCGTGGCCCAGCCGGCCGGCGTCGATCGCGGCGGCGGCCTGGTCGTAGACGCGCTGCTGCCACGGCGCGAGCACGCTGGCCGAATCGGGGCTGGTGGAATCAAGGTTTTCCGAAGCAATCTTCATCGCACAGATTCCACGTGCGCGCGCAGGTGCGCGACGGCCTGTCCCGCCACCGCCTCGAGCGACCGGGCCGCATCGATGATGCGGAAGCGCTGCGGTTCCGCGGCCGCCCGGGCGAGGTAGCCGGCCCGCACGCGTTCGAAGAAATCCTCGCGCTCCGCCTCGATCCGGTCCGCGGCACCCCGGCCGCGCACGCGGCCCAGGCCGATCTCCACGGGCACGTCGAGCAGCAAGGTCAACGCGGGCGCGATGCCGACGGCGCGCCGTTCGAGCTCGGCGATGAAACCTTCGTCGCCCCCCCGGCCAGCGCCCTGGTAGGCGTAACTGGCGTCGGTGAAGCGATCGCTGATCACCCAGGCGCCCCGTTGCAGCGCCGGCAGCAGCGTCTCGCGCACGTGCTGTGCGCGCGCGGCGAACATCAACAGCAACTCGGTCACCGGCGCGGGCGGTTCGTGTTGCGTATCCAGCAACAGTCCGCGGATCTGCTCGGCCAACGGCGTGCCACCCGGCTCGCGGGTGCACACGACCTCCGCACCGGTGGACTCCAGGGCGTGGCGCAATGCGGCCAGCACGGTGGACTTGCCCGCGCCTTCGCCGCCTTCGAGCGTTACCAGGCGCGCCTGCACCTGCAATCGCGGCGCGGTCATTGCGCTCCGGCTGCCGGTGAACGGGAGGCGCGGTATTTCCGCAGGTAGTTGCCGACATTGGCCTGGTGCTCGGCGTAGGTCTTGGCGAACACGTGGCGGCCGCTGCCATCGCCCACGGCGACGAAATACAGGTACTCGCTCGCGGCGGGCCTTGCCACTGCGTCGAGGGCGTCGACGCCCGGCATCGCGATCGGCGTGGGCGGAAGGCCGTCGCGGGTATAGGTGTTGTAGGGCGTGTCGGCCAGCAGGTCGCGCCTGCGAATGTTGCCGTCGTAGCCCGGGCCAATGCCGTAGATCACGGTGGGATCAGTCTGAAGTCGCATGCCAACCTTGAGCCGCTGCAGGAACAGTCCGGCAATCTGCGGGCGCTCCGCGGCGATGCCGGTTTCCTTCTCGACGATCGAGGCCAGCACGAGCATTTCCTCGGGCGTCTTCAGTGCCGTGCCGGGCTGGCGCTTTGCCCAGGCCGCGGCCAGCGCCTTGTCCATCGCCGCGTTGGCGCGCTTGAGGACGTCCAGGTCGCTGTCGCCGCGGGTGTACTGGTAGGTCTCGGGCAGGAAGCGGCCTTCCGGGTGTTTTCCCGCATGGCCGAGTGCCTTCATCAGCGCGGCATCGTCGAGTCCGATGGCATCGTGTTCCAGCGGCGTGGCCACGGCCAGCGCGGCGCGCAGCTCACGGAGGTTCCAGCCTTCGACGATCGTGAAGCGACGTTGCACCACCTTGCCGTCGCGCATGGCCTCCAACAGCTCACGCGGCGACGTGCCGGGCACCAGTGCATATTCGCCCACCTGCAGCCTGCCGTCCGCGCCAAGCTGCCGCGCGAGCGCGCGCCATTCCAGGACTTCGCCATTGCCGACCCCCGTCGCGCGCAACTTGCGCAGCACGGTCGGCAGCGAATCGCCCCGCTCGATCACCACGCTTTCGCCGGCCTCGATCCCGGCCAGCGGCGCATCGGCAAACCCGGTGTAGCGCTGCCATACCCAGAAAGCCGACGCACCGGCGGTCATCATCAGCAGCAGGAAAAACACGCTGAAGTGGCGTTTGCGTTTTGCGGTCACGACAACTCCGTGGGTAGGGCCGGGAAGGCGGGGTGCGCGGCGGCGAGACGCTGTTGCAGCGCCAGGATTTGCGGATGCGGCGACCAGCACCGCGTGCCGAGCCGCGCGACGGGCAGGATACCGCGCACCGCATTGCACAGGAAAACCGCCTCGGCGGTCTCGACGTCGGCCACGGTCAATCGCGACTCGGTGGCCGCCAATGCCGCGAAAGCCCAACCCCGGCAGACACCCTGCACGCCGCAGCGGTCGATGCGGGGGGTCGTCCAGCGACCCGCCTTCAGCACGAAGACATTGGCCGCCGTGGCGCAGACGACGTCGCCGTCGCCACTTCGCATCAGGCCTTCGTGGGCCTGTCTTTCAATCGAGGGCAGATCGCGCCACTCGGCCCGGGCCAGGACCTGTTCGAGTCGGTTGCAATGCTTGATGCCGGCCAGCGCTGGCTGCAGCGCCAGTCGCGTCTCGCACCAGCGCAGCGTCAGGCCCTCGCGCGGAAACGCCTGCGGCTGCGGATGGTGCGACAGGACCCACGTCGGCACCGACGCATCGCCAGGGGCGTACCCGCGCGCGCCAGGGCCCCGGCTGACGATGAGTTTCAGCACCCCGTCACCGCCGTCCAGCAGCGCAGCGGCCTCCTGCCTTGCCTGTTGCTGGTCCGGCAAGGCGACCTGCAGGCGCGCCGCTCCCCGGGCCAGTCGCGACCAGTGCGCGTCCCACCAGGGCACGTCGCCCCGCGACGCGCGCATGGTTTCGAACAGACCGTCGCCGTACCCGAAACCACGGTCATCCAGCGGGATGGCGGTGGCCCGCACGCTGCCGACGAACACGCGCGCGCTCACCCGGCAAGCCCGAGCGCGCGCAGCATGCCTCGCGCCTTGGCGCGGGTCTCGTCGAGTTCACGCTGCGGATCGGAATCGGCGACGATGCCGGCACCGGTGCGGAAGCGCAGCCGGCTTCCCTCCGGCTGGGCGTGCTGGATTTCGGCGCTGCGGATCAGGATGTTGAGATCGAGGTCGCCATCGCGATTGAGCCAGCCGATCGCGCCGGTGTAGGCGCCGCGGCCCTCGCCCTCCAGCTCGGCGATGATCTGCATGCAGCGCACCTTGGGGCAGCCGGTGATCGTGCCGCCGGGGAAAACCGCGCGGATCACGTCGCCCGGCGTGGCGTCGCGGCGCAACCGGCCGCGCACGTTGCTGACGATGTGATGGACGTGGGCGTAGCTCTCGACCGACATCAACTCGTCGACCTCGACGCTGCCGGGCGTGCAGACGCGACCCAGGTCATTGCGCTCCAGGTCGACCAGCATCACGTGCTCGGCGCGCTCCTTGGGATGGCCAACCAGCTCGCGGACACGCGCGGCATCGTCGTCTCCCGGCGCGCGCGGTCGCGTGCCGGCGATCGGGCGGGTCTCGACGACGTCGCCTCTCACCGACACCAGCCGCTCCGGCGAGGCGCTGACCACCGCCCACCCGGCGCCGGCGAACACGCCAGCGAAAGGCGCCGGGTTGTTGTCGCGCAATCGCTGGAACAGCGTCGCCGGCTCAAGCGTCGCGTCGAAGCGCGCGCACCAGCCGCGCGACAGGTTGACCTGGAACACGTCGCCGGCCCGAAGGTAATCGAGGATCCGCGCAACGCCGTCGGTGTAACGCCCGGGCGGGTCTTCCTGCAGCTCGATCGGCGCCTGCCACGGCGCAAGCTGCGGCGCAGCGACGGCGGAGGCGACATCGCCGGCAATCCGGTCGAGCAACGCCGCGTGCGCGGGCTCGGCGACCGCGATGCATTCGCCACTGGTGCGGTCACGCAGCACCGCGGCAGGACAGCGGATCGCCAGCGCGGTCGGCAACCCGCCCACCGCGTCCGGCAGGTGCAGGACCGGTTCTACCTGCGCGGCCAGTTCGTAACCCAGCAGCAATGCCCAGCCCCCCCGGAACGGCCAGCGCGGCTCGTCGCGCAGTTGCCGTTCCAACGCCCAGGTCGCGTCCAGCGCCGACAGGAAGTCGCCGGCGAACTCGCGCGCGTCGTGGTTACGGGTGACGCCGTCGGCATCCAGTCGCAACCACTCGTCGCCGGCCGCGAGCAGCAGGTCCCAGCGACCCTGCGCGGTGCCGTCGGCGCTCGATTCGAGCAACAGCGGGTAGCGCAACGGCGCTTGCCGGTGCAGGTCGAGCAGGTCCAGGGTCGACGGCAGCGGACGCGTCAGCAGCATGCCGCGAGGCCTCGTCGTCGCAGGGTCAACGGGGTGCGGCCACGACGGATATCGATCAGATCCGCTTGAACACCAGGGTGCCGTTGGTGCCGCCGAATCCAAAGCCATTCGACACCGCGACATCGATCTTCGCCTCGCGGGCCACGTTCGGCACGTAGTCGAGGTCACAGCCTTCGCCGGGCGCGTCGAGGTTGATCGTCGGGGGAACAATGCCGGCATGGATCGCCATCACCGAGAACACCGCCTCGGCGCCACCGGCCGCACCCAGCAGGTGGCCGGTCATCGACTTGGTCGAACTCACCATCGTCGTGTAGGCGTGGTCACCGAGTGCGCGCTTGATGGCTCGCGTCTCGGCCAGGTCGCCCAGCGGCGTCGAGGTGCCGTGGGCATTGAGGTAGTCGACCTGCCCGGCGTTGACGCCGGCGTCGTTGAGCGCCGCGACCATGCACCGGGCCGGGCCTTCGCCGTTCTCACTGGGCGCGGTCATGTGGAACGCGTCGGCGGTCGCGCCGAATCCGGCCAGCTCGCAGTAGATGCGTGCGCCGCGGGCCCTGGCGTGTTCGTATTCCTCCAGGATCAGGATGCCGGCGCCGTCGCCGAGCACGAAGCCGTCGCGGTCCTTGTCCCACGGCCGCGACGCGCGTGTCGGGTCGTCGTTGCGCGTGGACATCGCCTTCATCGAACAGAAGCCGCCGACCGACGTCGGCGACGCGCCGCGTTCGGCGCCACCGGCGATCATCACGTCGGCGTCGCCGTACTGGATCATGCGCATCGCCAGGCCGATCGAGTGGTTCGAACTCGCGCAGGCCGACACGGCGGACAGGTTGGGCCCCTTGATGCCGGTCAGCAGCGAGACCTGGCCGGGCAGCATGTTGATGATGGTGCTGGGCACGTAGAACGGCGAGATCTTGCGCGGGCCGCCTTCGTGGTACTTGATCGTCTGTTCCTCGATGCCCACCAGACCACCAATGCCGGAACCGATCAGCGCGCCGATGCGTTCGGCATTGGACTCGTCCACCGTCAGGTCAGCGTCGACCATCGCCATCATCGAAGCGGCCACGCCGTAATGGATGAACGCTTCCATCTTCCGTGCATCCTTCGCCGACACCCAGCGGGTCACGTCGAAATCGCGGACTTCACCGGCAATGCGGGTGGTGAACGCGGATGCGTCGAAGTTGGTGATCGGGCCAATGCCCGAGCGGCCATTGACGACGCCGTCCCAACTGCTGGCCAGGTCGTTGCCCAAGGGCGAGATGATGCCTAGGCCGGTCACGACGACGCGTCGGGAACGCAGGGGACGATCGGACATGAAGCACTCCAACTGGCGCCCGCGCCGGCCTGTGCCGGCGGGTGCATGTGACGGGAAACAGGGGGCCGCAAGGCGACTCCCGCAACTGGTGCCACGGGCCGAGGTCCGGCGGGCGTGGTTGAAAGATCCGGGACCGCCAAGTGGCTCCATGCCTCGTGAAAACGTGGCGTCGCCAGACGCCTCCCCCGGTCGAAAAACTCGGGGCCGCTATGCGGCCCCGGGTCGATCTTGGCAGCGTTCGTTCAATGCGAACGGCTGCCGGAGAAGCCTTACGCCTTGACGTGCGTCTTGACGTAATCGATGGCCTGCTGCACCGAGGTGATCTTTTCGGCTTCCTCGTCCGGGATCTCGCACTCGAACTCTTCCTCGAGCGCCATCACCAGCTCGACGGTGTCGAGCGAATCCGCGCCGAGGTCGTCGACGAACGAGGCGTTGTTGGTGACATCCTCTTCCTTGACGCCAAGCTGTTCGATGACGATTTTCTTGACGCGCTCTTCGATGCTGCTCATGAGTACTCACTCCTCCCGTACGGGATATTCGATGGAATAGTCTAAAGGAATCCGGGGCGTCCGCTAGTGGCGGGGAATGCCCTTTTACTTCAACTGCTTACCGCCATCCACTTCGGTATCACGGCATGTACATGCCACCGTTGACATGCAGGGTCTCGCCGGTGATGTAGGCCGCCGACGGCCCGGCCAGGAACGCCACGGCGCGCGCGATGTCGGCCGGCTCGCCCAGGCGACCGAGCGCGATCTGGCCGAGCATCGCGTTCTTCGCATCCTCGGGCAACGAGCGGGTCATGTCGGTGTCGATGAAGCCCGGCGCAACCACGTTGACGGTCACGCCGCGCGAACCGATCTCTCGCGCCATCGACTTGCTGAAGCCGATGATGCCGGCCTTGGCGGCCGCGTAGTTGGCCTGGCCGGCGTTGCCGGTCACCCCGACCACCGAGGCAATGTTGATGATGCGGCCCTTGCGGGCCTTCATCATCGCGCGCATGACCGCCTTGCTGGTGCGAAAGACGCTGGTGAGGTTGGTGTCGAGGATCGCCTGCCAGTCGTCGTCTTTCATCCGCATCAACAGGTTGTCGCGGGTGATGCCGGCGTTTTTGACCAGGATCGAGATCGCACCGACTTCCGTGCCGATGCCCGCGATCACCGCGTCGACCGAGGCGGCATCGGCGACGTCCAGGACGCGGCCACTGCCACCATGCGCGGCCAACCGCTGGCCGATCGCGTTGGCGCCGGCCTCGGAAGTCGCCGTGCCGATCACCGTCGCGCCCTGCGCGGCCAATTCGTCGGCGATCGCCGCGCCGATGCCACGGCTGGCGCCGGTGACGAGCGCGATTTCACCACTGAGCGGGAGATTGACCATGGGGTTCCTTCGGGGTCCTGTGGGAATGGGCGCCGACCACGACGCGATGCTCGATCGCGCCAGGGCCGCCTCCGCATCGGTTGATGGTTATTGCCAGTCGGCCAACGTGGCGTCGAAATCGTCGGGCATCGTCAGCGCGCGCACATCGATCGTCCTGTCGATGCGCTTGATCAAACCGGCCAGCACCTTGCCCGGACCGCACTCGGCAATCCGGGTGGCGCCACGCGCGGCCAATTCGTGCACGCAGCCAGTCCATTGCACCGGCAGGTAGAGTTGCCGGACCAGCGCGTCGCGTATCGATTCGACACCCTCGTGGACTTCGGCATCGACATTCTGGACCACGGGCAGCGCCGGAAGCTGCCACGCCATCGCGGCCATCGCCTCGGCCAGCCGGTTGGCGGCCTCGCGCATCAGCGGTGTATGCGATGGCACGCTGACGGCAAGCTTGACCACCTTGCGCACGCCCCGCTCGGCAAGCATCGTCAACGCCCGATCGACCGCGCCGGCATGTCCGCCGATGACGATCTGTCCGGGTGAGTTGTAGTTGGCCGGCACCACGACCTCGTCACCGGAAACCGCCGCGCACACCTCCAGCACCAGCGCGTCGTCGGCGCCGAGCACCGCGGCCATTGCGCCGACGCCAGCTGGCGCCGCGTCCTGCATCAATTGACCACGCAGGCGCACCAGGCGCGCGGCGTCATGCAGCGACAATGCGCCCGCGGCAACCAGCGCGCTGTATTCGCCGAGGCTGTGGCCCGAAAGCCGCGCCGGCATCGCCCCGCCGCGCGCGCGCCAAAGACGCCACATCGCCACGCTGGCGGCAAGCAGCGCCGGCTGGGTGAATTCGGTGCGATTGAGCTGCTCCGCGGGGCCGTCCTGGCTTAGTATCCACAGGTCCACGCCGGCACCGCTGCTGGCCTCCTCGAACGCATCGCGCACCAGCGGATCGAGTGCGGCATGGTCGCCGAGCATGCCAAGCGACTGCGAGCCCTGGCCCGGGAAAACGAACGCCAGCTGCGCGGACGTGGTTGAAGTATCGATCAAGCGGGCAACCCTGCGAACGGAGCGCGCCATGATACGAGCGAATGTTCCGGCCCGTCTGTACTGCCGCGTACAGTGAACCGGCGCCCCCATGCGAAAACGCCCCGGCAAGCTGCCAGGGCGTCGCGAAACCCATCGAGTACTGCGCGCAGGCGCGTCCTCAGTAGCGAAGCAGCGCCGAACCCCAGGTAAACCCACCCCCGAACGCTTCCAGCAGCACCAACTGGCCGCGCTGCACCTTGCCCGAGCGCACCGCCTCGTCCAGCGCCAGCGGCACCGAACCCGAGGACGTGTTGCCGTGCTTGTCGACGGTCACGATCACCCGCTCCATCGGCATGTCCAGGCGCTTGGCCGTGGCTTCGATGATGCGCAGGTTGGCCTGGTGCGGAATCAGCCAGTCGATGTCGTGGCGATCCAGGCCATTGGCCTCGAGCGTCTCCTCGACCACGGAGTCCAGCGCCTTGACCGCATGCTTGAACACGTCATTGCCGGTCATCAGCACCTTGACGCCGGCGTTGTGCTCACCGGGCTTGAACCCGACCGACACCCCGACGGGATTCCAAAGCAGTTCCTTCTTGCCACCGTCGGCATGCAGATGGGTGCTCAGGATGCCGGGCTCGCTGTCGGCCTTGAGCACGACCGCGCCGGCGCCGTCGCCGAACAGCACGCAGGTGCCGCGATCGGACCAGTCGAGCATGCGGGTGAGCGTTTCCGCGCCCACCACCAACACGGTCCGGGCCGCGCCTGAACGAATGAACTTGTCGGCAACCGTCAGCGCGTAGATGAATCCCGAACAGGCGGCATTGACATCGAACGCGGGGCAGCCGTTGGCACCGAGGCGGTGCTGCAGCAGACAGGCTGTCGACGGGAAAATCAGGTCGGGCGTGGTCGTGCCGAGCACGATCAGGTCGATGTCCTGCGCGGTGATCCCCGCCGCTTCCATCGCCCGCACCGAAGCGTGGTATGCGAGGTCGCTGGTGGTTTCGCCTTCAGCGGCGACATGGCGTTCGCGGATACCGGTGCGCGCGACGATCCATTCGTCGCTGGTATCGACGAACTTGGTCAGGTCGGCGTTGGTAAGCACTTTTTCCGGCAGGTAGCTGCCGGTGCCCGCGATGCGGGAGAACACGGGAGCTGCTACGGCATTTCCATCAACGGCACGATCGGTCATCAACACTCTCACAGCGCGGCTGTTGCGAAGACTCGCTGGCGGCAGCCGGCGACGGAACCTCGCCTCAGCCGACCGTCGCGTTGCCATGACGATTGCCGGGACCCGCGAGCAGACTCAATGCTCATCAACGACAACCCCCATCGAGTCCACGCCCATTGGGAACTGCGGCCGGCGGGCCCGCGCGCGGCACCAGGGCGAGCGCGCGGCGCGGTGGCTATGGCGAAGCTTCAGGCTTCGTCGGAGACCTGGGACCTGGTCTCGATGACTTTCTTGCCACGGTAGTAACCGTCGGCGGTAATGTGATGGCGGATGTGGATCTCGCCCGTGGTCGAGTCGGTCGCCAGCTGCTTGCTGGTCAGCGAATCGTGCGAGCGGCGCATGCCGCGCTTGGACGGGGAAACGCGGGACTTCTGGACAGCCATGGTCTTGCTCCGAAAAAACTTGGTGGTGAGAAACTGGTGGTGGAAATCAGGTGATCAGGGTTGCAAAGCCCGCACGGCGCCGGCTCTTTTTAATTTGTCTTGCTCTTCAGGGCCGACAACGCCGCGAAAGGATTTACCCGCTCCTGTTCGGCTTCTTCCGCCGGCCAGTCGCCATCCATCGCTTCGGTGCCCGGCATCAGCGGCACCACCGGGATGGCAAGGATCAACTCATCCTCGACCAGTTCCGCGGTATTCAACATGCCGTCTTCGGGCATCAACAGCGGCTCGTATCCTTCCGGCAGACCCGCCTCGTCCGCTTCCTCGCGAATCAGGCCCAGTCGCTGCACGATACTCACCGGGAACAGGAACCGCTGCAGGCTGCGCTGGCATTGCAGCGGCAACTCGGCGTCGATCCTCAGTTCCACGTAGGGAACCCGCAGCGCGTCCTGGGCGAAATCGAGGGAGAAACGAACCTCGCCTTCGGTATCGACCAGACTGTCGCGCAACCGTTCCAGCGTCGACAGCGGCAAGCGCCCGTCGACGCCGCGCCGCGCCGCGACCATGCGCCACGCGTCCAATACTTCGGGCAGGTTCGCTGACATAGCCGGAGAATGTTAGGCAACCCGGTTCGGGCTGTCAAATGCAGGATGCTGCAGTGACGCGGATTTCCCGCCCGGGTTTGCGGCCATGGGTGCCGCCACGGCAGACTGCATGCCCGTCCTTCGTGCCCATGGCCGTGCCTACCCCATTCATTTTTACGTTCATCGTCGTCGTTTCGGTCGCGTTCGTCGCCCTGCTCGCGCGGCGGGTGCCGGCCAAGCGCCGCCATGCCATGCGCGAATTGCTGGATTCAGCCGATGCGCTGGAAGCCAGGTTGCGCGCCGCCCGGGCGGAGATCGAGGCGGTCATCGGGGAAGACGCGGAAGACCCGATCCGGGACGCGATGCGCGAAATGCTGCGACAGCGGCTGTGGCTGCGCGACCATGGCAAGGCGGCCAGTTTCGAGCAGTTGACCGAAGTCCGCGCCTCGATCGACATCGCGCGGTCGCGGATCGAACAACAATTGTTGCAGATCGAGCGCGCCAGGGCGCCGCTGGCCCGCTCGCCGTGAGTCCGGCTGGTCACCCCAAGCGACTGATCCTGGCGTCCACCTCGATCTATCGGCGTGACCTGCTAGCGCGTTTGCGGCTGCCGTTCGAGACCGTCCGCCCCGATAGCGACGAGACGGTCGCGCCCGGCGAGTCCCCGCCGGCGTTGGTGCAGCGCCTGGCCGAGGCGAAGGCGCTCGCGGTGGTGGCACTGCATCCACAGGCGTGGGTGATTGGCTCGGACCAGGTCGCCGAACTGGCTGGCCGGCCGCTGGGCAAGCCGGGGGGCCGCGATGAGGCGATCGCCCAGTTGCGCGCCATGTCAGGGCGCGCGGTGCGGTTCTGGACGGGCGTGAGTGTCAGCCAAGCTGGGAGCTCCAGCCGGATTGCACTGGACTGCACAACGGTTGTCTTCCGCGCACTGGCGGCCGACGAGGTCGCCCGTTACGTCGATGCCGAGCAGCCCTACGACTGCGCCGGCAGCTTCAAGGCCGAGGGCCTGGGCATTGCCCTGTTCGACGCGATCGAGTCGCGCGACCCGACCGCGCTGGTCGGATTGCCGTTGATCGCGACGGCGCAATTGCTGCGTGACGCTGGCTTCGCGGTGCCCTGAAAAGCCGGGGGCTCAGTCCTGGAGGTCGATCGGCTGCTCGGACCAATCCTCGATGCTGCCGTCGCGGCCATGCAACCGCAGCCCCAGCCAATGCCGTCCAGGCGCCACATCGGGCCGGTTTCGCAGATCGACCTGGGCATCGAACCCGACGCGCGGGTGCTGCGGGTCGTTGGAGCCCTGCCACGCCGACTGCAGCCCCGGGTATTCGCGTCCGTATCGGGCCCGTGCCACGACGCGGCCGTCGAGCAGGATGTCGGCATTGGCCAGCCCGACCCCGTCCTTGAAGGCCCAGCCCTTGACCTCGAACCGCCGCCCGACGCTGGCACCGCCCACCGGCGCATCGACCCACGCCATCGCCGGCGTCGTGCATGCGCCCTGGCGTGGTCGATCCAGCGCGAACAGCAGGAAGCGCTGGCGGCCATGGTCGACGTTGAGCACCCGCGGCGGCGGCAACGGCCCCACCATTGCGCACAGGTCGTGGTAGCGACCGAGCAGATTCTTGTAGGACACGTCGCTGGCGCCGATCACCAACAGCACCGGCGTATCGCCCCACGCGGCGCGGCCCGGGGTTTCCAGGTTCCACAACCGCAGTTGCGGCGCGCGGCCGTGCTGGTGGTTGAGCGGGTGATCGAGCACGGCGATATCGGCGTTGCCCAGTGCGAATCCCAGTTCGGCGCCAAGCTTGAAATCGTCGGCGACGATGCGTGTCCCGGCCGGCATCGTGCGCTGCCGCGAGCGCACCGCGTCAGCCAGTTCGTCCCAACCGGCGAAGTTCAACGGGTACCAGCGTTCGGCCGCCGCGTGCGCCCGCACCGCCGGGATCGATACCGCGACGTAGTAGCCGAGCACCACCAGCAGGCCTGAAGCCGCGATCACCGCCGTCAGGGCGCGCCACCAGCGCGGCCAACGCTCCAGCACCATCGGCAGCAGCAACAGCAGCGCCAGGTACCCCGGCAAAGGCCAGTGGAAACTGACCCGTTCGGTATCGGCAAAGAAACCGAGCACGAAAAACCCCAACACCAGCAAGCTGCCCAGCAAGGCGAAATATCGCGCGACCGGTTGCCGGCCGCGCCCGCCGTGCCATGCCGCCATCGCCATCGCCGCGAACAACAGCGGGGTCACCAACAGCGCCTGGATGGCGATGAACCACACGCCATCCGCATCGAATACCCACGGGTGGCGGTCAACGAGCTGGAACCGCAGGCCGGCATCGGCGTTGTCGAGGTTCCACGCCACCAGCGGCGCCCACGCCAATGCGCCCAACGCAATCGCGATCAGCACGCGGATGTCGCGTAGCGCCCGCCGCCCATCGGCCAGCAGCAGCAAGGCGACGAAGCCGACCCCGATCACGGCGATGAAGCGATAGTGGCTGAGCGCCCCAAGGGCCAGGCCCAGCGCCAGTTCCAGCGCCGAAGCGACGCTGACGTTGCGCAGCAGTCGCGCGCCCGCGTCGATGCATAGCAGCGTCGCCAGAGCCATCGCCGCGTCGGGCAGCGCCAGCAGTCCGAGCGTGCCGGACAGCGGCAGCAACAGCGCGAAGCAGCCGGCGATCCAGCCGCGCGCAGCGCCGAACTCGCGCCGGGCGATGCTCGCCACCAGCAGCGGCACGAGCGCGGCGATGAGCAGGAATGGCGCCCGCAGCGCCAATGGGTGGTTGCCGCCGATCTGGACCCCCAGCCGCGCCAGCCAGGCGGTCAGCGCCGGCAGGTCGGAATACGCCGTCGCCAGGTGCTGGCCTTCCTGCCAGTAGAACGCCTCGTCGACGAACAGCGGCAATCTCGCGGCGATCAACAGCTTCGCGAGGCCGATGGCGGCCCACGCCACCCAGAACACCCGCTGCATCGGCTCCGCTCCACCCTCGTGACGCATTCGACCTTGACCTCGCTACACTCAATTGATGGATGCCGTTGGTGCAGCTCGAACCGCGCACGGCAACCGCGATCACATCCGCAAGCCCGGGCATGCCGTATCGCAGGAGTGGCGCGACCAGTGCGCCCGTCCCTCCCGGCGCGACTTGTTCATTTGCGCCACCTTCAGGAGAAACGACACGATGGCGGCATCCCCTTCGGCGGCCATGCTAACCGACGGCTTGCGTGGTTCCCTCACCGCCGCGCAGGCGCAGGTGAATGGTCTGGTGCTGGGCAAACCCCACGAGGTGCGCCTGGCGTTCGTGGCGCTGCTGTCGGGAGGACACCTGCTCATCGAGGACCTGCCCGGCCTGGGCAAGACCACCCTCGCGCACGCGCTGGCGGCAACACTCGGGCTGGACTTCCAGCGCGTCCAGTTCACCTCCGACCTGCTGCCCGCCGATGTCGTCGGCGTGTCGGTATTCGATCCACAGGCCCGGCGGTTCGAATTCCACCCCGGCCCGATCTTCGCCCAGGTGCTGCTGGCCGATGAGATCAACCGTGCCCCGCCGCGCACCCAAAGCGCGCTGCTTGAGGCCATGGCCGAGCACCAGGTGACCGTCGATGGCGTCAGCCACCTGTTGCCCGATCCGTTTTTCGTGATCGCGACGCAGAACCCCGTCGACCTGGCGGGCACCTACCCGCTGCCCGATTCGCAGCTCGACCGCTTCCTGCTGCGCCTGGCCTTGGGCTACCCCGACGAGGCCGCCGAGCGCGACCTGCTGGCCGGCGCCGATCGGCGATCCATGATCGCAGCGACCGAGCCGTTGTTGAGCGCGGCCGAGGTGATCGCCGCCCGCGACGCGGTGCTCGCGGTGCATGCCAGCGACGCGATGATCGGCTACGTGCAGGCGCTGCTCGCGCGCAGCCGCAGGCATCCCGGCGTTCGGGTGGGCCTGTCGCCGCGCGCGGGACTGGCCCTGCTGAGAGCGTCGCGTGCCTACGCGCTGCTGCTTGGCCGCGGACATGTGTTGCCCGAGGACGTGCAGGCGCTGTTCATCGCCGTGACCGCGCACCGCCTGGTCGGCGAGGCCGACGCCGGTAGCGACGCGTCGCTGGCCAAGTCGATCCTGCACGCGGTGCCGGTGGACTGAGCCGTGCGCCGGTCGCTGCGAGCGCGCCTGGAAGCCCGCCTTATGGCGTTGGCGCGCCCGCGCGCTCCCGAACCGTTGCCAGTGGAGTTCGACCGCCGCCGCGTCTACGTCCTGCCGACGCGATTCGGCTTGTTCTACGCCGTCCTGCTGCTGGTGATGACCGCCGGCGCGCTCAACTACAACAACAATC
>JBBRWW010000068.1:0-14591 GCA_038248955.1 Lysobacterales bacterium | reverse complement strand
TGGGGCGCCAGCCACGCACACATCGCGCCGAGGCTGACGATCACGTTGCCCTTGTTGTGCATGCCCGGCGGCATCGGGATCCTACGGCCGCCGGTCTTGCTGAGCAGCCAGAATTCGTCGTCGGTCGCCGGCACGCAGATCGGCGGCGGGTTCGCGCGCCAGTCCGGCAACAACGCGTCGAGCGGGCCGGTCTCGATCACCGCGCCGGACAGGATATGGGCACCGATGGTGCTCGATTTCTCGATCACGCAGACCGAGATCTCCGGATTGAGCTGCTTGAGGCGGATCGCGAACGACAGCCCGGCCGGGCCGGCGCCGACCGTGACGACGTCGTACTCCATCACGTCGCGTTCGGTTTCGCTGGCATTGCTTCCGTTGGGGTCGCTCATGGGGCTGCTCCGCGTGCTGCGCTGACTGTCGACTGGGGATTGTCGCGGGTTTGCGCCGGGCGCGCCAAATCCGCGGGTATCCGGGGGTAATCCCCGCGAAGACGGGGATGACGGCAAGCACTTTCGGTTCCTGGAAGCTCCCCCAAGGGCGCTGCGAGTCCGCACCCGGGGCACTCGACCGAGTTGGTGGCATCTTGCGGCCAGGCTCGGGTGGTAGCAGCGCTCAGGCTCGCGGCTCAGTAGTCGAACTGTCTTGCGTGGCGAACGGAGAGGATCACCACGCGTTGTCCATCCAGGCGGTACAGCGAGACATAGCCGCTGTTCCCGAAGTGCATCGGCCATTCGCGAAACTCGGGCGGGAAGCCTTCAGCAGGGCGCCCTGCTTCGGGATGCTGCTCCAGCAACTTGACGGCTTGCCGAATCGACTTGATCGCGCGGATGGCGGCGTCTCGATTCTTCGACGCAAGGAACCGATGCAGCCGCGAGACATCGCGTAGCGCCGGGGGCGACCAGATCAGCCGTGGCATTCAGGGGCGTCCACGTCCTCGCCCGCTTCGAGCTTGGCCAGCCAGGCGTCGGCTTCTTCGACCGTGACATGCAGGCCGGAGGCCTGAAAATCACTCCAGGCGGTGAGTGCGTGCTGCCGCAACTGCTCGCGCTTTTCCTCACGCTCGACGTACTGCTGGATCGCTTCAAGCATCAGGTAATGGGGCTTGCGGTCGCGGACGCTTGCCAACCACCGCAAACGATCCTTGATATCGGCATCGAGCTTGAGACTGGTCGTGGTCGTCGTCATGGCAGTCATCCAAAGTGCTACCGAGTCGCACTATACCCTGCTTCAGGCCGGCGGGGGTTCCTCCCCGCGACCAGATGGCTGATGGCGTGCCACAGCCTGATCGCAGCGGACACGTAATGCTCGTGACACGGGACAATGGGGCAGGTGGCACGATCGAAATTGCGCCGGCAACGTCCATATCGCGCCAGATATGGGTGCTTGGCGAGGGGGGCATCAAAGGGAGAGGCTGTGCAAACGCATCGGCTTGCGCAACGACGCGTGCTAGCGTGCCTCGCATGCCGTTGTCGCCGCTGCTGCTGGAGGATGCCGAGCTCGCGTTCGACCCGCACTGGCTTGATGTCGCTGCGGCCGAGGCGCTGTTGGGGGCACTGCGCGACACGATCCCGTGGGAGGTCCACCGCATCCGCCTGTTCGGCCGCGAGCACGATTCGCCGCGGTTGAGTTGCTGGATCGGCGACCCCGGCGCGAGCTATCGCTATTCCGGCACGCAGTTCCAGCCGCATCCCTGGCCGGCGATGTTGCTCCCGGTGCGCGAACGCCTGGCACGGGAACTGGGCATCGACTTCAACAGCGTGCTGGCCAACCGCTACCGCGATGGTCGCGATGCGATGGGCTGGCACGGCGACGACGAGCGCGAACTGGGGCGGCAACCGGTGATCGCCTCGCTGAGCCTGGGGGCGACGCGGCGGTTCGTGCTCAAGCACCGCCGCGATCCCGGGTGCAAGCTCGCACTGCCGCTGCCGCCCGGCAGCCTGCTGGTGATGGCCGGGACGACGCAGCAGCATTATCGCCACGCGCTGCCGCGCACCGCGCGACCGGTGGGCGAACGCGTCAACCTGACGTTCCGCCACGTTGATCCTGCCTGGTGCGGCCGAGCGAAGCGGTAGTACCCGGGGCTACGCCGGGGTCGGGCCGCCGGCGCTACCGATGGGCGCTTCGCTCATGGCGGTCGCCTTCGACCAGCACCCAGCCGGTGATGTCGCGGCTGACGTCCGTCAGCGCGCGCTTGAACGCGTCGACCACGTCCACCACCGCGATGCTGGCCGCGGGCTGCGACTGCAGGAACGTGCGCGACAGCACCACCTGCGGGTCCTGGCCGTGCAGCAGCTTGGCGTTGATCTCGATGGTCGCGGCGGGGATCGCTTGGCCGGCGTAGTTCGACTCGAACCGGCGGATGTCGAGCACCAGCTTGTAGTCGCCGCCGATGCCGCTGCCCTGGCGCGCGACGGCGACGATCTTGCCGCTGTCCTCGAGTGCGCGCAGCACGGCGTCCTCGAGCATTTCGCTCGGGCGCTTGGCCCAGGTGGCCCCCTTGTAGACCTGCACCTCGTTGGGGGTCGGGCGCACGGTGATCCGCACGCTGTCATCCATGCGCGACGAACTCGGCGTGTTCAGCGCGAGTTGCCAGGGCACGCTCGGCCAGGACGGGTCGGGCTGGATGCGCGGGTCGAGCGAATACAGCGTCACCGGGTCCTTCGGTGCGCCGCCGAGCAGGGCGCAGCCCGACAGCAGGACGAGCAGGGCGGCGGCGGCCAGATGCCTGGCGGTGGAGCGCATCGGCGTAACCGTCGGTGGGATCGGCATCGGGGTCATTTGGGTTCGAACTCCTTGGGTGCGTCGCGGCCGAGCAGGTAGCGCGTCGGGCTGGCATCGAGGCGGTCGCTGATGCGGCGCAGGTCGCGGACCAGCAGGCGCAGTTCCGCCAGCGTCGGACCCAGTTGCGCCAGGCCGTCGTTGGCGAAGCTGCTGATCGCCGCGCGGTTCTCGTTGACGATGCCGTTGGCACCGGTCGCGGCCGACTCCAGCTTGCCCAGCGTGTTGTCGAGCTTGCCGATCAGGCCGGGCAGCTTCTGCACCAGTTCGCGGTCGACGCTCTCGACCGCGTGGTTGGTCGTCTCCAGCGTCGCCGACAACTGTTCGCTGGACTTGCGTGCGTTGACGATCAGCGCGCGCAGGTCCTCGCGCTGGTCGGCGATCGCGCCGGTCATCGACTCGATGTTGGTCAGCGTGTTCGATACCCGCTTGACGTTGTCCTCGCTGAGCACCTGGTCCATGCGCGCGACCAGTCGGTTGGCGGTGTCGGCGATGTTCTGCAGCGCCGAGGCCTCGGTCTGGATCACCGGCACCTCGCGGCTGTCGACTTCCGACAGCGCCGGGCTGCCGGGGCTGCCGCCGGTGAGCTGGATGATCGGCGTGCCGGTCAGGCTGGGCATGGTGATCTTGGCGCGGGTATCGGCCTTGACCGGCGTATTGGCCTGCAGGCGCAACCGCGCCAGCACCCGGCGCGGGTCGTCCGGCGCCAGCCGCAGGGTGTCGACGGTGCCGACCGAGATGCCGTTGTACTGCACCGAGCTGCCTTCGGACAGGCCGGTGACCGGCTCGTTGAACACCACGTCGTATTCCTGCCAGGTCTTTTCCGACGAATACTTCGCCGCCCACAGCGCGAACAGCAACAGGAACACCGACACCAGGATCGTGAACGCGCCGATAAGGACGTAGTTGGCTTTTGTTTCCATGGGTCAGGGGTCCTGGCTAGGCTCGCGGGCCTCGCGCGCGGAGCGTGCGCGCGGGCCGTGGAAATATTCGTGCACCCAGGGGTGGTCGAACTTCTCGACCTCGGCCATCGGCGCGCAGACGACGATCTTCCTGTCGGCGATCACCGCGATGCGGTCACAGATAGCGTAAAGGGTGTCGAGGTCGTGTGTGATCAGGAACACGGTCAATCCCAGCGCCTGCTGCAGGGTGCGGATCAAGCGGTCGAACGCCGCCGCGCCGATCGGATCGAGTCCGGCGGTGGGTTCGTCCAGGAACAGCAGCGGTGGATCCAGCGCCAGCGCGCGCGCCAGGCCGGCGCGCTTGCGCATGCCGCCCGACAATTGCGATGGCAGCTTGTCCAGCGCCTCGGCCGGCAGCCCGGCCAGCTTGATCTTCAACAGCGACAGCTCGTAGCGCAGCGAATCGGGGATTTCGCTGTGGTATTCCTTCAGCGGCACCTGCACGTTCTCGCCGACCGTCAGCGACGAGAACAGCGCGCCGTCCTGGAACAGCACGCCCGTGTTGGATTCGATCTGCCGCCGGACCACCGCATCCTCGCTGCGCGCATCGATGCCGAGTACCTCGATCTCGCCTTCGTCGGGCGTGCGCAGGCCGATGATCGAGCGCATCAGCACCGACTTGCCGGAGCCCGAGCCGCCGACCACGCCGATGATCTCGCCCGGCAGCACGTCGAGGTCGAGGCCGTCGTGCACGACCTGTTCGCCGAAACGGTTGACCAGCCCGCGCACGCGGATGATCGGGGCGGACGGTGCGGTCGTCGGGATGGGCTTCACGGCCATGCTCAGACGTCCATCTGCATGAACCAGATCGCCGCGAACGCATCGATGATGATCACCAGCGAGATCGCCTGCACCACGCTCGAGGTGGTCCGCTCGCCGACCGACTGCGCGGTGCCTTCCACGCGCAGGCCTTCGAGGCAGCCGATCAGGCTGATCACCAGCGCGAACACCGGCGCCTTCACCAGCCCGACCAGGAAGTGGCGCAGCTCCATCGTCTCCTGCATGCGCGCGAGGTATTGCTGCGGCGGGATGTCGAGGCCATAGGCGCCCACCGTCAGGCCGCCGAGCAGGCCGGCGATCATCGCCACGAACGTCAGCAGCGGCAGCATGATCACCAGCGCCAGCACGCGCGGGATCACCAGCAGGTCGATCGGGTCCATCCCCAGCGTGCGGATCGCGTCGACCTCCTCGCGGCTGACCATCGCGCCGATCTGCGCGGTGAACGCGCTCGCCGTGCGGCCGGCCAGCAGGATCGCGGTCAGCAGCACGCCGAACTCGCGCAGGAACGCGATGTTCACCAGTTCCACGACGTAGATCTCGGCGCCGAAGTCCTTGAGGATCGTCGAGCCCAGGAAGGCGATGACGGCGCCGACCAGGTAACTCAGCAGCGCCACCAGCGGCACCGCGTCGAGGCCGACCTGCTCCATGTGGTGCACGGTGGCGATCGGCCGGAAGCGGCTCGGTTCCTTGACCATGCGCAGCAGCTTGACCAGCGTTTCGCCGAAGAACGCGATGAGGGCGAGGAACTCCTTCCAGTCGTGCGTGACCGCGACGCCCAGGCGCGCGAGCGCGGCGTTGAAGCCTAGTTCGCGCTTGTGCCTGGGGCGGTCGTCGGGAACGTCGTCGATCGCCGCCACCAGCGCGCGGTGGTCGTCGCGAAACACGAAGCCGTCGAAATCGAGGTGGTTGCGGCGCGCGAAGCGGATCAACTGCAATACGCCAATCGAGTCCAGGCGCTCCACGGCGGTGGCGTCGACGACGGTGGCGCTGCGGGGCGACTCCGCCAGGCGATCGCCGATCTGGGTGGCGTACTCCAGCGTCCAACGGCCGCTCAGGCGCAGGCGCGACGGCTCCGCGTCATCGATCTTGATTTGTGGTGGCGGCGCGGTTGGCGCGGATGCTGTGGTCATGGGGCCTCGTCGCGGCAGGATACAGGCTCGCCGCACACACGTGAGCGCAACGTATCGGGTGCAGGGCATTGCCGGATTGCCGCGCCTGCGTGCGATGCTGCGCGCCATGTCCTCGCCCGCGCCCACTCCCTTGCCCCTCGCGTCCGCCAGTTATGCGGCGAAGATCAATTTCGCGATCGAACTGGCCGAGCGCCTGCACGTGTACGGCACCACCGCGCAGCGGCTCGAGGCCGCGATCATTGCGGTCTCGCTGCGGCTGGGGCTCGACTGCGAACCGTGGTCCAACCCGACCGGCATGATCCTGACCTTCAGCGACCCGCAGCGGCCGCTGGGGGACAGCGAGACCACGCGGGTGATCCGCCTGCCGCCGGGCGAGAACGACCTGCGCCGGCTCAGCGAGACCGACCGCATCGCCGAGGACGTGATGGCCGACCGGATCGACCTGGCCAGCGCGCACGCCTTGATGCGCGCGCTCGACGCGCCGCCGCGCCTGCGCGCCCGGGCGATGCAGGTGTTCGGGTTTGCGCTGGCGGCCACCGCGATCGCCGGCCTGCTGCGGTTGCCGTGGCTCGACATCGGCGTGGCTGGCCTCAATGGCCTCGGGATCGGGCTGCTGGTGCAGGCGGCCGAGATTCGGCCGCGCCTCAAGGAGGCCCTGGAAGCGATCGCCGGGATGCTTGCCGCCGGCCTGGCGATCGGGGCGGCCAGTTTCGTCGCGCCGCTGAACCAGAACACCGTGATCATCGCGTCGCTGATCGTGCTGCTGCCGGGATTGGCACTGACCAACGCGGTCAACGAACTGACCAGCCAGCACCTGATGTCGGGCACGGCGCGGTTTGCCGGGGCCGTGACGACCGTGCTCAAGCTCGCCGTGGGCGTGGTGATCGCGTTGTACGTGTCCAACCTGCTCGGCCTGCAGCCGGCGATCCGTGCGCTGCGCCCGCAGCCGCAATGGGTGGAGTGGGGCGCGCTGGTGGTTGCCGCGTTCGCGTTCGCGGTGCTGTTCCGGGCCGGGCGGCGCGATTATCCGAAGGTAATGGCGGCCGCAGCCAGCGGGTATCTGATCGCCCGGTTTGGCGGGCTCGCATTCGGCAGCCCCGCGGGTATCTTCCTCGCTGCGCTGGTCATGACCGCGGCCGGCAATGCCTATGCGCGCTGGTGGCACCGACCCGGCGCGATCCTGCGCGTCCCCGGCATCATCATGCTGGTGCCGGGCAGTACCAGCCTGCGGGGACTGCTGGAATTGCTCCAGCAGCAGGACGTCGCGGCGGGCCAGGACGCGTTGCTGGCAGTACTGAACATCCTGCTGGCGCTGATTGCCGGATTGTTGTTCGGCAACCTGCTGCTGCCGCCGCGCCGCAACCTGTGAGCGCCTTGCGATAATCGGCTCGCGGACACGAATACGCCGGCGCGAGGCCGGCGTATTCGTGTCCCTTGAAACCCGGCCGGCATAATCCGGCAAGGCCTCGCAGCGGTCGGGAATTACTTGATCAGGAACTCGTCGGCGCCGCGGCCCTGGGCGGTAAACGCCGCCAGCCAGCGCGGCTGCTTGCCACGGCCGGTCCAGGTCTCGTCGCCATTTTCCGGGTTGCGGTACTTCGGGGCGACCTTGCCCAGCGTCTTGCGGGCCTTGGCCGGCTTGGCGCCAGCGGCCCGCGGGGCGCGCTTGGCGGCAGGCGCGACGCCGTCGAACAGTTCGGCGATGGTGTAGCCCTCGTTCTGGGCCAGGGTCGCCACTTTCTTGCGCACCACGGCCAGCGGCTTGCGCTTGCTCAGGGTGGTCTTGCGCTTCTTGGCCTGGTTGATCAGCGAGCCAAGCTCTTTCGCCGACAAACGATTGATATCGATGGACATGAAACCTCCGGGGTCATTGGGGGGGGAATAACTGCGACCATCCGTGGCGAGCCGGGCCATGGTAATGGCCCGTCGTCGATCCGTAAACCAACGCGATTATTCCCGCCAATACCCCGGGCCGCATCGCGGTGAAACCAGCGGGTTAATGGCGCTGGTCAGCGCGCCGCGCCCAGCCGATCCAGCAGGCCGGCACGGTCAAGATTCTCGGACTCGCTGGCACGGCGGTGGCGATATTCGAAACTGCCGGCGGCCAGGCCGCGTTCGGAGACCACGATGCGGTGCGGGATGCCGATCAGCTCGATGTCCGCGAACATGGCGCCCGGGCGCAGGCCGCGGTCGTCGAGGGCGGTTTCCACCCCGGCGGCATTAAGGTCCCGGTACAGCGCATCGGCGGCGGCGGCGACGGCTTCATCGTGTTTCGGATTGATCACGCACACCACCGCCTGCCACGGCGCCATCGCATCGGGCCAGGCGATGCCGTTGGCATCGTGGTTCTGCTCGATCGCGGCCGCGACGATCCGCGACACGCCAATGCCGTAGCAGCCCATGGCCGGAGTCGTCGCCTTGCCGCTGTCGTCGAGCACCGTGCATTTCATCGCCTCGGCGTATTGGCGGCCGAGCTGGAACACGTGGCCGACCTCGATGCCGCGGGCGATCGCGAGCGTGCCGTGGCCATCGGGCGCGCGGTCGCCGGCCACGACATTGCGCAGGTCGGCGACGGTTTCAGGTTCCGGCAGGTCGCGGCCCCAGTTCACGCCGGCCAGGTGGAAACCCTTCTGGTTGGCGCCGACCACGAAATCGGCCATCGCCGCCACGCTGCGGTCGGCGATGATGCGGATCGCTTGGCCAGGCGCGCGCGAGCCGCCGCCGACTCCGCCGAGCACCGGCCCGAGGAAGCCCGGCTCGCTGCCCAGGTGTTCGTCGATCTCGGCCTCGGTCGCGAGCCGGTAGTCGCCCAGCCCGGGCAGCTTGGCGAGCTTGATCTCGTTGACGGCGTGATCGCCGCGCACCAGCGCCAGTACGAACTGCGGCGCGCCGGAGGCATCGGTACCCATCAACGCCACCGATTTCACGGTGCGCTCCAGGCCGATGCCGAGCAGCGTGGCGACGTCCTCGCAGGTCCTCTGGTACGGCGTGTCGACTTTTCGCATCGCCTCCAGCGCAACGGGGCGCTCACCGGGCGACAGCGCCTCGGCCGCTTCGAGGTTCGCGGCATAGTCCGAACCATCGGAGAACGCGATCGCGTCCTCGCCCGAGTCGGCCAGTACGTGGAATTCCTGCGAGGCATCGCCGCCGATGGCGCCGCTGTCGGCCTGCACCGCGCGGAACCGCAGCCCCAGCCGGGTGAACACGCGACTGTAGGCGTCGTGCATGTTGCGGTATTCGCGCGCCAAGTCCTCGTCGTTGATATGGAACGAGTACGCGTCCTTCATCAGGAATTCGCGCGCGCGCATCACCCCGAACCGGGGCCGGATCTCGTCGCGGAACTTGGTCTGGATCTGGTAGAACGTCACCGGCAGCTGCTTGTAGCTGGCCAGTTCGTTGCGCGCGAAGTCGGTGATGACCTCCTCGTGCGTCGGGCCGTAGCAGTATTCGGCGTCCTTGCGATCGCGGATCTTGAGCAGTTGGCCGCCGAACTTCTGCCAGCGCCCGGTCTCCTCCCACAACTCGCGCGGCTGCACCGACGGCATCAGCAATTCGATCGCGCCGGCGGCATCCATTTCCTCGCGCACCACGCGCTCGACCTTGCGCAGCACGCGCAGCCCCAGCGGCGACCACGTGTACAGGCCGGCGGCGAGCTTGCGGATCATGCCGGACTTGAGCATCAGCTTGTGGCTGATGACTTCGGCCTCGGCAGGGGTTTCCTTGCTGGTGTGGAGGTGGAACTGCGACAGGCGCATCGGCGGCGGCTTCTTGCGGGGGAAGCGCGCATTTTGGCACGCGTCGCGCGCCGGCTCGCGCTCGCGGTCACCACCGCCGGCGGCAAGGGGCGAAAGTGGGGGTTCGGCAGCGTGTCCGCCGCCACCGCGCCCGGCCTGGACCAATCCCGGGTTCAGTCGATCCCGCACGAGGACCGGGGACGGTGGGGCTTGCTTAGTGGCTGCCGCGATCGCCGCGCAATTCGATGCCGTCGCGCGGTTGCACGTCGACGCGCTCGAACCTGCGGCCCGCATCACTGCCGCGCGGCGGCCGATCGGTGACCTGCAGGACCCCGGCGCCGTCACGCCAGCGGTACAGGACCGCACGCGCCTCCTCGGCGTCGGCCTGGCGCGCGGCCACCGCCCGGGTCTGCTTGCGTCCGGCCTCGGCCGGGGTGTCGCGGGCCAGCCACCAGGCCAGGCCGCCTCCGAGCACGATCCCGCCGACGATGGCCCAGGCAAGCCTCACGCCAGGACGGTCGTCGCTGCGACCGTCACGAGTCGCTGGCGAGCGCGACCCCGCAGAACGTCTTGATGCCCGCTTCGGCCAGCGCGACCCGGTTGGCCCGTTCCGGCGCCGTGAGCGTGCGATCGGGCTTGCCGTCGTGGTCCTCGTCCATGCCGACGTCGGCCTTTCCCTGCAGGATCGCCAGATTGCTGCGTGCGTTGCTGCAGTTGGCATTCACCACGGCCGGCTTGGCGACCTCGGCGATCGTCGCGGAACCGTGGGCGGTGATCAGGCGGCTCTTGTGCGCCTGGTTGGGGGGCGGAGAGTCCGCGTAATGGGTCACGCCCTTGGCGTCCTTCCATTGGTAGACCTCGCCGGCGGCGGCCGGCAGGGCGACCATCAGCAGGCCGGCGGCGAACCAGAGCAACGACGTCGAGGGGGTGCGGGTGTTCGAAAGGGACATGGTCGGCTCCGGCGCCAAGGGCGGCGAAAATCGGGGGAAGCACGATTGCAGCACCGTGGCGGCTCGCAGGCAAGCGCTACACTTCGGATATGGAACCTACCCCCCAGCCGCGACCGCGTGCGCGCGGCATCTACCTGCTGCCGAACCTGTTCACCACCGGCGGCCTGTTCGCGGGCTTCTACGCCATCATCGCCGCCACCCAGGGCCAGTTCGAGAATGCCTGCGTGGCGGTGTTCATCGCCGCGATCCTCGATGGCCTTGATGGTCGCGTGGCGCGGTTGACCAACACCCAGAGCGAGTTCGGGGTGCAGTACGACTCGCTCGCCGACCTCATCAGCTTCGGGCTGGCGCCGGCGTTGGTGATGTACCACTGGGCGCTGATCTCCATGAAGCTCGATGGCGTGACCGCCGGCAAGGCCGGCTGGATCGCGGCGTTCCTGTATGCCGCCTGCGCCGCGCTGCGGCTGGCGCGCTTCAACGCCCAGGTCGGCCAGACCGACAAGCGCTGGTTCATCGGCCTGGCCAGTCCGGCAGCGGCCGGGCTGGTGGCGAGTTTCGTGTGGTTCTGCACGGACCTGGGCTATACCGGCGGGCAGTTGCGCTACGCCGCGATGGCCGTGACGGTGGTCGCGGCACTGATGATGGTCAGCGGCCTGCGTTATTTCAGCTTCAAGGGCGGTGGACCGCGCAATGACCGGGTGCCCTTCCTGGCGATCATCGTGGTGCTGGCGACGCTGGTCGGCATCGCGATCTACCCGCCGGGCGTGCTGCTGGCGATCACCGCCGCGTACGCCGTGTCCGGACCCGTCTACTGGTTCTACCGGCGTGCACACCGGATGCCGGTCGCGCCGCAATGAGTGCATCGTGGAGTCCGCAACAACGCGAGTGGCTGCAGGCGCTGGGCCACGAGGTGCTGGTGCTGGCCGGCGCCGAGGCACCGTCTCCGGCCACGTCGGTGCTGGCCTCGACCACGCCTGACCACCCGGCGCCGACTCGCCCGGCGGCTGGCGACGGCCCGCTGCTGAGGGCGCTGCGCCGTGCCGCCGGCCGGCGCGATCTCGACCAGTTGGTCTGGCTGCCCGATCCCGAATCCCTGCGCGGCGATGCCGCCGCCAAGCGCGCGTTGTGGCCTCGCCTGCGTCACCTGCGCAAGCCCTCCGGCGACGCCACATGAACGCGCTTGCGTCCGACGCCGGGAGGCTGCCGCAGCCGTCCGTGCTGCGGCCGATGCGCGAGGGCGACCTCGATGCGGTCATGGCGATCGAGGTGCGCTCCTATCCGTTCCCCTGGACGAGCGGGATCCTGCGCGACTGCCTGCGGGCGGGGCACCCGGCGTGGGTACTGCAACGCGACGCCCAGGTGATCGGCTATTTCCTGATGAGCATCGCGGCGGGCGAGGGCCACGTACTCAACGTCTGCGTCGCCCCGGAACAGCAGGGCCAGGGCCACGGCCGCAAACTGCTGCGCGCGATCCTGCAACTGGCGCGCGGACACGCGGCCGAGCGCGTGTTCCTCGAGGTACGGCCGTCCAATACCGGCGCCATCGCCTTGTACTTCGACATGGGCTTCAACGAGATCGGCCGCCGCCCGCGCTACTACCCGACCCGGGATGGGCGCGAGGATGCGCTGGTGATGGCCATCGAGCTGCTGTCGGACGAATAGCACGCAGTGCTTCCGGCGCGCGGCGGCGACCGGAGCAGGCACCGGGGCTGCGGATCCCGATCCTCGTCGCGATCGCGGCGATTACGCCGCCGGCCGCGATCGCTGCGGCCGACGCCGCGTCAGAGCTTGGCCTGCTGCGAGGTGAGCGCCTCGTGCTGCGCATGCCAGTCGAGCAGGCGCTTGCGCTCCTGCTCGACCACTGCCGCCGGCGCGTTGTGCACGAAGGTCTCGCTGGCCAGCTTGCCGTTGCACTTGCCGATCTCGGTCTCGACCCGCTTGATTTCCTTCTCCAGCCGCGCGCGCTCCGCTCCCAGGTCGACCAGGCCTTCCAGTGGCACCAGCAGTTTCAAATCGCCGACCACCGCGGTGGCTGCGGCGGGCGCCGCATTGGCGTCGGCGAGTACGTCGATGCGGTCGAGCCGGACCAGGAAGCGCAGCTGCGAGTCGAAACGCACGGCGCGGGCATGGTCGGCATCGCTGCCGTCGGCGAGCAGCAGGGACACGTGCTTGGACGGCGCGACGTTGAGTTCGCTGCGCATCCGGCGCAGCGCCGACACCATCGCCTTGAGCCATTCCACGTCGGCCTCGGCGGTGGCGTTCGCGGCGTCGCCGACCACGGCGGCCAAATCGCCGGCCTGCGGATACGGTCGCAGCATGATCGTCGTTTCGGCGATGCCCAGCTTCGGCGCGACCGCCTGCCACAATTCCTCGGTGACGAACGGGATCAGCGGGTGCAGCAGGCACAGCAGCCGTTCGAGCACGAACAGCAGGGTGTGGCGGGTGCTGTCGGCGGCGGCGCGGCCCGCGTCGCTGGCATCGCCGCCGTTGAGCGCCGGCTTCGACAGTTCGACGAACCAGTCGCAGAAATCATTCCAGGCGAATTCGTACAGCGACTGCGCGAGCAGGTCGAAGCGGTACGCGGCGAAGTGGGTTTCGGCTTCGGCGGCCGTCCGGGCCAGCTGGGCGAGGATCCAGCGCTCGGCGTCGGTGCGCGGCTGCGGGACGCCGCTGAAGCTCGCGGTCCGGCCCGCCGGCGCAGCCGTCGGGCGTTCGTCGGGGCGCGAGCCAGTGGCTCGCAAGCGCCCCTCCTCACCCTCGGTGTTCATCAGCACGAAGCGCGTCGCGTTCCACAGCTTGTTGCAGAAGTTCTTGTAGCCCTCGGCGCGGCCCATGTCGAAGCGGATGTCGCGGCCGTGGGTGGCCAGCGCGGCGATCGTGAAGCGCAGCGCATCGGCGCCGAACGCCGGAATGCCGTCGGGAAATTCGCGGCGGGTGGCCTTGGCGATCTTTTCGGCCATCCGCGGCTGCATCAGCCCGGTGGTGCGCTTGGCCAGCAGGTCGTCGAGGCTGATGCCGTCGATCAGGTCCAGCGGGTCGAGGATGTTGCCCTTCGACTTCGACATTTTCTGGCCGTCCTTGTCGCGGACCAGGCCGGTGATGTAGACGTCCTTGAACGGTACCTGGCCGACCAGGTGATCGGTCGCCATGATCATCCGCGCGACCCAGAAGAAGATGATGTCGAAGCCGGTGACCAGCACCGACGACGGCACGTACCTGTCGAAGCCGCGCTGCTGCATGCGCTGCGGATCCGGCCAGCCCATCGTGCTGATCGGCCACAGCGCCGAGGAGAACCACGTTTCCAGCACGTCGTTGTCGCGGTTGGCCTCGGTCAGTTCGCCGTGGTAGCCCTGCGCCACGGCCTTGGCGCGCGCCTCGTCGAGGCTGCGGCCGACGTAGGGCTTGCCGTCGCTGCCGTACCACGCCGGGATGCGGTGGCCCCACCACAGCTGGCGGCTGATGCACCAGTCCTGGATGTTGGCCATCCAGTGGCGGTAGGTATTGACCCAGTTGGCGGGGACGAAATTGATCTCGCCCGGCTGGCCCTCGACGCCTTCGACCAGCGCGAGCCCGCGCGCGCCGAGGCCGTCCATCTTCACGAACCACTGGTCGGTCAGGTACGGCTCGATCGCCTGACCGCTGCGGTCGCCGCGCGGCACCTGCAGCTTGTGCGGCGTGGTCTCGACCAGCAGGCCGGCGGCGTCCAGGTCGGCAAGCACGAGCTTGCGGGCGTCGTAGCGGTCGAGGCCGCGGTATTTCTCCGGCGCCGCGTCGTTGATCGCCGCATCGGGGGTGAAGATGTTGATCAGCGGCAGCTGGTGCCGCAGGCCGACCTGGTAGTCGTTGAAGTCGTGCGCCGGCGTGACCTTGACCACGCCGGTGCCGAACTCGCGGTCGACATAGTCGTCGGCGATCACCGGGATCAGCCGGCCGGTCAGCGGCAGGGTGACGGTCTTGCCGACGAGGTGCGCATAGCGCTCGTCGTCGGGGTGCACCATCACCGCGGTGTCGCCCAGCATCGTCTCCGGGCGCGTGGTGGCGACCACCAGCGAACCGCTGCCGTCGCTCAGCGGGTAGGACAGCGACCACAGGAAACCGTCCTCCTCCTCGTTGACCACTTCCAGGTCCGAAATCGCCGTCTTCAGCACCGGGTCCCAGTTGACCAGCCGTTGACCCCGATAGACCAGCCCTTCCTCGTGCAGGCGCACGAACGCCTCGACCACCGCCTCGGCGGCCATCGGGTCCATGGTGAACACG
>JBBRWW010000067.1:0-14950 GCA_038248955.1 Lysobacterales bacterium | reverse complement strand
CGCGCGCTATGCCCACCCCGGCATGGTGCTGCTGTTGCCGGCGCTCGTCGCGGCACTGCCGTTGACCCTGCCGCCGCGTCGCGCGGCGACCCTGCTTGCGGGCCTGTGCGTGCTCAACCTGGCCTTCCAGGGCAATGCCCACTGGCTGCTGCATACCGGCGGCATCAAGCGCAGCGTCGGCTGGCTAGGTCGCGACGAGCCGTTGTTTGACCGCTACACCCCCGAGCGCGCTCTCGCCGGTGCCATGCGCGAGCGTGGAATCGTGGCCGGTGCGGTGCTCGTCATCGATCCCGCATTTCCCTATTACGCGGAATTCGGGGTGCGCGGCCGAGGCACGGCCTGGTACGACCCCGCGCTCGAAGCCGCGCGGTTAGCTGCCGACGCCGACGCCTCGGGGCGGACCTGGGCCGCACTATTGCGGCGCGAACGCATCCGCGAAGTGCTGCTGCGACCGGCCAGCGCCAGCGTCGCCCAGCGCGCCGGCTTGGGGCTCGTTGGCGCCCGCCACCAACTCACGATCGGCGAAGCGCAGTGGTGGCGCGTACTGCCCGTGACAACGCCATGACGCTCGGGCGCCAGGGACGGCACTATCTCGCGATCGGAATGGTGCAGTGGCTGCTGGATTGGGGGGTGATGGTCGGGTTGAGCCACCTCGGCCTGGCGGTGGAGCCGGCCAACATCGTCGGCCGCATCAGTGGTGCGACGCTCGGGTTCTGGCTCAACGGTCGCATCACGTTTGCCGGTGACGGCCACGGATTCGGGCGACGCCAGTTGATGCGCTTCGGCCTGATGTGGCTGTTGACCACGCTGGCGAGCACCTGGGCACTGGGCGCGATCGACGAGGCGGTCGGGCTGAAGTGGGCGTGGGTGGCGAAGCCCGCGGTCGAGCTGGTCCTGGGGGGCGTCGGTTTCATACTTTCCCGTCATTGGGTCTACCGGCGCTGACCGCAGCACGCCACCAGCGCACCCCGGCCGCGCAACCGGTTGACCCGTCATCGTGCTCAGGCCTCGCGGCCCGCCAAGGCGATGCACTGGGTCCCAGACGAAAAAACGCCGGCGCTGGGCCGGCGTTGCTGACTGCTTTCTGATGCGGACTCAGTGCTTGAGATTCTTGCGCAGCCGCTCAAGCGCCTGCAACTGCACCAGCGCCTCGGCGAGCTTGGCCTGGGCCTCGGCGACTTCCATCTTCTCGCCGCGATGGGCCAGCAGGCGCTCGGCTTCTTCCTTGGCGGCGCGCACCGCTGCCTCGTCGATGTCTTCGGCACGGAACACGGTGTCGGCCAGCACGGTCACGACCGTCGGCTGCACCTCGAGAATGCCGCCCGTGACCGCGAAGTCGAGCTGCTCGCCGCTGGGCAGCGTCACCACGATCTTGCCCGGCTTCAGCCGGGTGATCAGCGGCGCATGCTTTGGCGCGATGCCGAGTTCACCGATTTCGCCGGTCGCGACCAGCAGGGTCGCCTCGCCGTGGAAGATCTCTTCCTCGGCGCTGACGATGTCGCAACGAAACGTGCTGCTCATAGGTAAACGCTCTTGTTCAGTTTCCCCTCTCCCGTTCACGGCAGAGGGCAGGGGTGAGGTCACGCGAAACGGGCATGCATCGGCAGCTTCGATGACGCGCGTCCTCATCCGCTCTGCGGGCACCTTCCCCCGCCAGGCGGGAGAAGGAACAGATCAGACTCAGCCGACGCCCATCTTCTTGGCCTTCTCGATCGCTTCCTCGATCGAACCGACCATGTAGAACGCCTGCTCCGGCAGGTGGTCGCACTCGCCGTCGCAGATCATCTTGAAGCCGCGGATCGTGTCCTTCAGCGACACGTACTTGCCCGGCGCGCCGGTGAAGACTTCGGCGACGTGGAACGGCTGCGAGAAGAAGCGCTCGATCTTGCGCGCGCGCGACACGGCCTGCTTGTCTTCTTCCGACAGCTCGTCCATGCCGAGGATCGCGATGATGTCCTTGAGCTCCTTGTACTTCTGCAAGGTCGACTGCACGCGGCGCGCGGTGTCGTAGTGCTCGTTGCCGATCACGTTCGGGTCGAGCTGGCGCGAGGTCGAGTCGAGTGGATCCACGGCCGGGTAGATACCCAGCGAGGCGATGTTTCGCGACAGCACGACGGTGGCGTCCAAGTGGGCGAACGTGGTCGCCGGCGACGGATCGGTCAGGTCGTCGGCGGGCACGTACACGGCCTGGATCGAGGTGATCGAGCCGGTCTTGGTCGAGGTGATGCGCTCCTGCAGCACGCCCATTTCCTCGGCGAGCGTGGGCTGGTAACCCACCGCCGACGGCATGCGGCCGAGCAGTGCCGACACTTCGGTGCCGGCCAGCGTGTAGCGGTAGATGTTGTCAACGAAGAACAGCACGTCGCGGCCCTTGCCGTCGGCGTCTTTCTCGTCGCGGAAGTACTCGGCCATGGTCAGCCCGGTCAGCGCGACGCGCAGGCGGTTGCCCGGCGGCTCGTTCATCTGGCCGTAGACCATCGCGACCTTGGATTCCTTGAGGTTCTCCAGCTGGATGACCCCGGCTTCGGCCATCTCGTGGTAGAAATCGTTGCCTTCGCGGGTACGCTCACCGACGCCGGCAAACACCGACAGGCCCGAGTGGGCGCGGGCGATGTTGTTGATCAGCTCGAGCATGTTGACGGTCTTGCCGACGCCGGCGCCGCCGAACAGGCCGACCTTGCCGCCCTTGGCGAACGGGCACATCAGGTCGATGACCTTGATGCCGGTCTCCAGCAATTCGTTGCCCGACGACTGCTCGGCGTACGCCGGCGACGGGCGATGGATTTCCCAGTACTCGGTCGCTTCGATCGGACCGGCCTCGTCGATCGGCTCGCCGAGCACGTTCATGATGCGACCGAGGGTGCCGACGCCGACCGGCACCGAAACGCCCTTGCCGGTGTTGTTGGCGATCAGGTTGCGCTTAAGCCCGTCGGTGGAACCCAGCGCGATGCAACGCACGACGCCGTCGCCGAGCTGCTGCTGCACTTCCAGCGTGATCGCGGTGTTCTCGATCTTCAACGCGTCGTACACCCGCGGCACGGACTCGCGCGGGAATTCGACGTCGACGACGGCGCCGATGATCTGGACGATCTTGCCCTGGTTGCTCATCACTTCTTCCTCTGGAACTCGAATCTGTTTTTGTGGGAGCGGCCTGGGCCGCGAGCCTTTTGCAGTCGGGGCTCATGCCCCTCCCACCGTGTCTGGATCAGACCGCCGCGGCGCCGCCGACGATCTCGGAAATTTCCTGCGTGATCGCCGCCTGGCGTGCCTTGTTGTAGATCAGCTGCAAGGTGTCGATCAGCTTGTTGGCGTTGTCGCTGGCCGACTTCATCGCGACCATGCGCGCAGCGTGTTCGGACGCGGCGTTCTCGAGCACCGCCTGGTACACCAGCGACTCGACGTAGCGCGTCAGCACGTGTTCCAGGACCGTCTCGGCGTCGGGTTCGTACAGGTAGTCCCAGTCGTGGTGGGCGACCTGGGTCTCCGGCGCCGGCAGCGGCAGCAGCTGGTCGAACGCGACGTGCTGGGTCATCGTGTTGATGAACTCGTTGTAGCTCAGGAATACGCGATCCAACGCGCCGGCGCTGTACGAATCGAGCATCACCTTGATCACGCCGACCAGCTGGTCCAGGCGCGGCTGGTCACCCAGGTGGGTGGCCGACGCCAGCATCTCGACCTTGATGCGGCGGAAGTACACCGATGCCTTCTGGCCGATCGTGACCACGTCGACCTCGACGCCCTGCTCGTGCCAGGTGCGGATTTCGCCGAGCACCTTGCGGAACAGGTTGTTGTTGAGGCCGCCAGCCAGGCCGCGGTCGGACGACACGATGATGTAGCCGACGCGCCTGGTTTCCGCGCGCTGCACCAGGTACGGATGCTGGAACTCGGAATTGGCCTGCGCCAGATGGCCGATCACCTGCTTCATCGCGCGCGCATACGGCCGCGATGCCTTCATCCGCTCCTGCGCCTTGCGGATCTTGGAGGCCGAGACCATCTCGAGCGCGCGCGTCACCTTGCGGGTGTTCTGCACGCTCTTGATCTTGGTTTTGATTTCTCTGCCGCCGGCCATCTCTTCTTCCTGCGTGGGGCGGGTGGTGACCCGCCTTTGCTGTGCTTCGGTCTCTGCAACGGCGGATCAGGATCCGCCGTCAACGCTTGCCGCGCGCTGGGATTACCAGCTACCGGTCGCCTTGAAGTCCTCGATGCCCTTCTTGAAGCCGGCTTCGAGTTCGTCGTTCCAGTTCCCGGTCGCGTTGATCGTGTTGACCAGCTCGCCGGCGGTGTTGGCGAAGTGCGCGTGCAGGCCTTCCTCGAACGCAAGGATCTTGTTGATCGCCACGTCGTCGAGGTAGCCCTCGTTGACCGCGTAGATCGACAGCGCCTGCTCGGCGACCGACATCGGCGCGTACTGCTTCTGCTTCATCAGTTCGGTGACGCGCTGGCCGCGCTCGAGCTGCTTGCGGGTGGCTTCGTCGAGGTCGGAGGCGAACTGTGCGAACGCCGCCAGCTCGCGATACTGCGCCAGCGCGATGCGGATGCCGCCCGACAGCTTCTTCATGATCTTGGTCTGGGCGGCGCCACCGACGCGCGACACCGAGATGCCGGCGTTCACGGCCGGGCGGATGCCGGCGTTGAACAGGTCGGTTTCCAGGAAGATCTGGCCATCTGTAATTGAAATGACATTCGTCGGCACGAACGCCGAAACGTCGCCGGCCTGGGTCTCGATGATCGGCAGCGCGGTCAGCGAACCGGTCTTGCCCTTGACGGCGCCATTGGTGAACTTCTCGACATAGGCCTCGTTGACGCGCGCGGCGCGCTCGAGCAGGCGGCTATGCAGGTAGAACACATCGCCCGGGTATGCCTCGCGGCCCGGCGGGCGACGCAGCAGCAGCGAAATCTGGCGGTACGCCACGGCCTGCTTGGACAGGTCGTCATAGATGATCAGCGCGTCTTCGCCGCGGTCACGGAAGTACTCGCCCATGGTGCAGCCCGAATATGGCGCGATGAACTGCATGGCCGCCGACTCGGATGCCGTGGCGACCACGACGATCGTGTGGGCGAGCGCGCCGTGTTCTTCGAGCTTGCGCACGACGTTGGCGACCGAGCTGGCCTTCTGGCCGATCGCGACGTAGATGCAGGTGATGCCGGTGTTCTTCTGGTTGATGATCGCGTCGATCGCCACCGCGGATTTGCCGGTCTGGCGGTCGCCGATGATCAGCTCGCGCTGGCCGCGTCCGATCGGGATCATCGCGTCGATGGTCTTGTAGCCGGTCTGCACCGGCTGCGAAACCGACTTGCGCCAGATGACGCCCGGGGCGATGGTCTCGACCGGCGCGGTCTGCGCGGTCGCGATCGGCCCCTTGCCGTCGATCGGCTCGCCCAGCGCATTGACCACGCGGCCACACAGCTCCGGGCCGGTCGGCACTTCGAGGATGCGCCCGGTGGTCTTGGCGACGTCGCCTTCGCGCAGATGCTTGTAGTCACCCAGCACCACCGCGCCGACCGAGTCGCGCTCGAGGTTCAGGGCCAGCGCAAAGGTATTGTTGGGCAGTTCGATCATCTCGCCCTGCATCACGTCGGCCAGGCCGTGGATGCGCACGATGCCGTCGGACACGGAGGTCACGGTGCCTTCGTTGCGCGCTTCGGCGGACAGCTTGACCTTTTCGATACGGGTCTTGATGAGTTCGCTGATTTCGGACGGGTTGAGCTGGGTTTGCATGGGGATTTCCCTTGGCCCGGCGTTGCCGCCGGAATTTGCGAGATGCTTGTGTGTTTGGGGCTGTTTCTTGCTGCGATCAGTTCGCGAGCGCGTGTTGCAGCTGCGCGAGCTGGCCCTTCAGGGAGCCGTCGATGACCACGTCGCCGGCATCGATCACCGCGCCGCCGATCAACGATTCATCGACCGCCGTTTCGATTTCCACGTCGCTGCCGAAGCGCTTCACCAGCGCCGCCTTGATCGTCGCCAGTTCGCTGGCCGGCAACTCTCCGGCCGAGGTCACCCGCGCCTTGACGACGTGGTTGGCCTTGGCGCGCAGCTGCTCGAACAAACCGGTGATGTCGGGCAGCAATGGCAGGCGCCGGTTGTCGGCCAGCAGGCCCAGGAAGCGCACGAACGCCTCGTCGGCGCCGTCGGCCGCGAGCAGGGTCACCGCCTCGGCCGTCGCCAGCTGCGGGTGCGCGAGCAGAGCCTGCGCCTGCGGATCGGCGGCGACGCGGCTGGCGAACGCGAGCGCCCGCGACCAGTCGGCGGAGCGACCGCCTTCCTGGGCAAGCGCAAAGGCGGCACGTGCATACGGGCGGGCGAGGGTCAGGTTCTGGCTCATCGCGGTGGCATCCGACTGAAGGTGGTGGCAAGCAGGCTCAAAGCTGGGCCGCAAGCTCGTCGAGCAACGCCTTGTGGGCGTTGGCGTCGATCTCGCGACGCAGCAGCTTCTCGGCTCCGCTGACGGCCAGCAGCGACACCTGCTTGCGCAGGTCCTCGCGGGCGCGATTCGCGGAGGCCAGGATGTCGGCATCGGCCAGCGCTTTCTGGCGGGTAGCTTCCACCACGGCGTCGGTCTTGGCCTGGTCGACGATCGAGTTGGCGCGGTGATGCGCCTGCTCGATGATCTCGTTGGCCTTGAGCCGGGCATCCTTCAGCGCCTCGTTGACCTTGTCGTGCGACTGCGCCAGCTCTTTCTGGCTGCGATCGGCCGCGGCAAGACCTTCAGCGATCTTCTGCTGACGCTCTTCGATGGCCGCGATGATGTGTGGCCAGCCGAACTTCATGACCAGCCAGGCCACCGCGAAGAACGCGAAGCCCTGGATGACCAGGGTGAAATTGGGAATCATGAGGTGCTCCTGACACCGACGGCGTGCGCCGCCGGAAATTGCCTGTCCGCGTGACTTGGCGCGATGGCCAATCAGCCGCCGAGCTGGGCGAGGAACGGGTTGGCGAACACCAGCAGCAGCGCGATGGCGACACCGATCATCGGCACGGCATCGAGCAGGCCGGCAACGATGAACATCTTGGTCTGCAGCATCGGGGTGAGCTCCGGCTGGCGCGCCGAACCTTCGAGGAACTTGCCACCGAGGATGGCGAAGCCGATGCCGGTGCCGAGGGCGCCGAGACCGATCAGGATGCTGACGGCGATGACGGTGAACTTCATCACTTCGGCGATAAGGGCTGCATTTTCCATGGTGTGCTCCGTACTAGATGCGTGGAATGGTTGAGAGGTGAATTGAACGATGGATCAAAGTGCAAACGGGAACCGCTGCCAGCCGCGAGGCGACGTCTAGTGCTTCTCTGCGGCCATGCTGAGATAGACGATCGTCAGCATCATGAAAATGAAGGCCTGCAGCGTGATGATCAGGATGTGGAACGCGGTCCAGGCGAAGTCGGCGATGAACTGCACCGGCGCCATCGCATAGGTCATGCCCGACGACAGCGAGCCGTCCAGGGTCATGACCGCGATCAGGATGAAGATCAACTCGCCGGCGTACATGTTGCCGAACAGTCGCAGGCTGAGCGAAATCGGCCGAACCAGTTCCTCGATCAGGCGCAGCAGCAGGTTGGCCGGTGCGAGCAGGATGATCATCGCGGTGCTTTCGGCGTGGAACGGCGCGGTGAACGCTTCCTTGGTGAACAGCGCCAGTCCCTTGTGCTTGATCCCGAACGCCTGGATTACCACGAACACGCCCAGCGCCAGGCCCAGCGTGGTGTTGAGGTCGGCGGTCGGCACGGCGCGCAGGTAGGCGTGCGCGGAATCGTGGCCGGCGAGTTCGTAGGCGCTGCCCCACAGCCACGGCAGCAGGTCGATCGGCAACAGGTCCACGAAATTCATCATGAACACCAGCGCGAAGATCGTCACCGCCAGCGGGGCGATGAACTTGCTCTGGCCGTGGAACGTCTCGCGCACCAGGCTGTCGATGGTGGTCACGACCATTTCCACGAAACTCTGGAACTTGCCCGGGTTGGCGACCTTGGCGTTGCGGGCGGTGCGGATGAAGAAGAACACGAACAGCGCCGAAATCAACAGGGTGAAGAACACCGTGTCGAGGTTGATCGTCCAGAACGCGCTGTCACCGAACTGCCACTGCAGGAAATGCAGATGGTGCTGGATGTATTCGGTGGATCCACCGCCGGATGCTGTTTCAACGCTCACGCTTAATCCTGCTGCCGAAGTTCAATCCCAAGAGGTAGGCCAGCATGCTGGCCACGACCCCCACCAACGCCGGGAGCGGTGATATCCGCCACGTCCCGAACGCCATTGCCAACACCGCCACGACCACCGCCCACTTCCCCAATGTTGCCAGCAGTAGTCGCGCGAACGCGGCGCGGGCGGGCTGGATGCCACCGCCCAGCGCCACGAAGGCGGCCACGCCGTTGCCCAAACCCACTGCGCCCCCACCGATGGCTGCTGCCAGTGCCTGCGGCGGTCCCTGCACGAGAAAGGCCAGCGCCACCAGCGTTACCACGACGGCCTCGATGGCCAGTGCGCGGTGCGCGGAGCGGCGGGCCATGGCCACGGAATCGTGCATGCAGGGCTCGTCGACTGAGGCAGGCGCAAAGCGCCCGGTCAAGCCGCCGAAGTATAGAGGGCCCATGTTGCGGGAGCAACCGCGGAATCCCTCGGCGCCTGCAACCTGGGTTACGGCACGGCCTTGGGACATGGATCCATGCCGAGCCCGGTCTATGCGGAGAGCCCGTGATCCGTTACCGATCGGCCGGACGCGAATGCGCCCGCCTTCCTGAACAGGCGAATGGCAGCAATTCCCACGCCGCGTGGAACCTTTTCACTGAGCGGCCGGTCAACTCTCTGCAACGCCCGCCGCCGGTCTTTCCTCGTCAGACAGGCGGCGGCGGGCCTGGAAGCCCCGGCCTGACCCGCCGGGGCTTCGATTTTGCCGTCACCCAGCGACCAAGGGGACCAGCGTCGCAATCGCACCGGGTGCTCGCACGCCCGGTCCGCAGCGGTCCAAAGCGCCGCCGCCCGAACCTATTTTTTCTTCGGCAGATACAGGTCGGTGATGGTGCCGTCGAACACTTCCGCGGCCATGGCGACCGACTCGCTCAAGGTCGGATGCGGATGGATCGTGTGGGCGATGTCGGCCACTTCGCAGCCCATCTCGATCGCGAGCGCGACTTCGCTGATCAGGTCGCCGGCGTGCACCCCAACGATGCCACCGCCAATGATGCGCTGGGTCGGTTCGTCGAAAATCAACTTGGTGAAGCCCTCGGTGCGACCGATGCCGATCGCGCGGCCGCTGGCCGCCCAGGGGAATTTGCCGACGCCGACCTTCAGCCCCTGAGCCTGCGCTTCGGCCTCGGTGACGCCAACCCAGGCGATCTCCGGATCCGTGTAGGCCACCGACGGGATCACCCTCGCGACCCACTCCTTCTTTTCGCCAGCGGCGACTTCGGCTGCCAGCCGTCCCTCGTGCGTGGCCTTGTGCGCCAGCATCGGATTGCCGACCAGGTCACCGATGGCGAAAACATGCTCCACGTTGGTGCGCATCTGCCGGTCGACGGCGATGAAGCCGCGTTCGCTGACCACGACGCCGGCCTTGTCGGCACCGATCTTGCCGCCGTTGGGCGCGCGGCCGACGGCGACCAGCACGCGATCGAACAGCTGCGCCTCGGGCGCCTCGCCGCCGGACGTAGCGGGTTCGAACGACACCTTGAGTCCCTGCTTCTGCGACTCGATCCGCGCGGCCTTGACCTGCAGATGCACGACCACGCCCTGCTTCTTCATGCGCTCGGCGAGCGGCTTGACGAGATCCGGATCGGCGCCCGGCATCAACTGGTCCATGAACTCGACCACGGTCACTTCGCTGCCGAGCGCGCGGAACACCGTCGCCATCTCCAGGCCGATGATGCCGCCGCCGACTACCAGCAGTTTTTCCGGGATGTCGGCGAGTTCGAGCGCGTCGGTCGAATCCATCACCCGCGCGTCGTCCCACGGGAACCCGGGCAGCTTCACCGCCTGCGAACCGGCGGCGATGATGCATTGCCCGAATGCGATGAGCTGCGTGCCGTCGGCACCCTCGACCTCGACCTCGTGGGGCGATATGAAGCGGCCGACGCCCGTGACCACGCGCACCTTGCGTTGTTTGGCCATGCCGGCCAGACCCCTGGTCAGTTGCCCGACCACCTTGTCCTTGTAACCACGCAGCACGTCGAGGGTGATCTTCGGCTTGCCGAAATCGATGCCGTAATCACTGGCATGGGCCGCCTCATCGATCACCGCGGCCGCATGCAGCAGCGCCTTGGACGGGATGCAGCCGACGTTGAGGCAGACGCCGCCCAGTTTCGCGTAGCGCTCGACCAGCACCGTATCGAGGCCGAGGTCGGCGGCGCGGAACGCCGCGGCGTAGCCGCCCGGACCGGCGCCCAGCACCAGCAGGCCGCACTCGATGTCGGCCTTGCGGCCACTGGCGTTGGCGGCGGTCGCTGCGGGAGTGCCGACCGCGCCGGCGGCCGCTGGCGGCGGTGCGGGGTGGCCACTGCCACCTGCCTCCGAGTCGGTCGCGCCGTCGCCCGCCTTCGCCGCTGGCGCGGACACGTTTTCCTCTGCCCCCCTGGCGTCGTTTGCTGGGGCTTCCGGCTCTGCGGTGCCGGCGTCCTCGGACTCCAGTACCGCGATCACCGCACCCTCGGCGACGCTGTCGCCGAGCTTCACCATGAGCTCCTTGACGACGCCCGCCGAGGGCGACGGCACTTCCATGGTCGCCTTGTCAGACTCCAGGGTGACCAGGCCCTGGTCCTGCGCCACCGTGTCGCCGACCGCGACCAGCAGCTCGATCACCGGCACGCCGTCGTAATCGCCGATGTCCGGCACCTTGACCTCAATGCGTGCCATGTCCGTCTCTCCTCATGGATCGCGCGCCGTGTCGGGCGCGACGGGGGGTTGATTGGTGGGGGGCCGTTCGGACGACTCGCCCGCGATGTCGTCGGCGGGCCGTTCGGCATCCTGCCGGGCATCGTTGCCGGCCAGCGCCGCGCGCTCGTCGGGGTTCAGCGTCGGCGGCGCGGGCGACGACGGCGACGCCGACGCCTGCGCGCCGCCGGCGCGCATGCCGCGCAGCAGTTCGATCGCGTCGTCGCCGGCCAGGCCGAACACGCTGCGCAGGTTGAGGTCGCGCTGCGGGAACGGGATCTGGATGGCGTACTGCTTGAACGCGGTGTCCAGCTCCCACAGGTACGCCGCCTTGATCGCGGTATTGCGCTTGGTCGCCTCCTCGGTCAGCCACACCGCCAGGATGTACTCCACCGCGCTGTCGCCGAAATTGACCAGCCACACCTGCGGCCTGCGCGCACCGTCCATCGTAAGCGTGAAGGGCACGCGCGCGGCGGCCTCCAGCGCGGCCTTCTTGACCAATTCCTTGTCGACCCCGTAGGCGACCCCGAACGGCACCCGCAGCCGGCGCACGACGTCGCGGTGGGTCCAGTTCACCACCCGCCCGGTCACGAACTCGGAATTCGGCACCAGGATGTCGATGTTGTCGTTGGTGGTGATGCGCGTGGCGCGAATGTGGATGTCGCGCACGGTGCCGCGCAGGTCGGCGCCGATCTCGACGAAATCCCCCACCTTCAGCGACTTGTCGAACAACAGGATGAGCCCGGAAACGAAATTGCTGAAGATCGCCTGCAGGCCGAAGCCAAGGCCGACACCGAGCGCGCCGGCGAACACCGCGAACTTGCCGATCGGGATCCCGGCCACGTCCAGCGCGATCATCGCGCCGATGGCCAGCAGCACGTAGTGCAGCAGCCGCGACAAGGTATACAGGGTGGCACGGTTGGCGTACTGATGGCTCTCGCCGTAGCGCTTGAGCGCGCGGCGCACCAGCATCGAGACCGTCCAGGCCACCAGCACCACCACCACCGCCGCCAGCAAGCCGCCGACCGTCAGGTCGAGCCCGGCCACGCGCACGAGTCGGAACTCCAGGAACGGCTGCGCGCCATCGATGCCGCGATTGGCGGCCTTGTCCGCCGCTTCCAGCACCCGCCCGCCCGCCGCCTCGATACTTTTCCCGGCGTCGGGAGTGGCCATGGTCAACGCCCTGCCGGCGCGTGGCAGCGGCGAATCACAGCAGGCCGCGGCGCAGGTCGGCGAGCAGCCCCGCCAGGTACGCGGTGAATCGTGCCGCGGCGGCGCCGTCGATCACCCGATGGTCGTAGCTCAGCGATAGCGGCAGCAGCAGGCGTGGCTGGAACGCGCCGCCATCCCAGACCGGCTGCATCGCCGCCTTGGACACGCCCAGGATCGCCACCTCGGGAGCGTTGATGATCGGGGTGAACGCGGTGCCACCGATGCCACCAAGCGAGCTGATCGTGAAGCAGCCCCCGCTCATGTCGGCCGGGCCGAGCTTGCCGTCGCGGGCCTTGGCGGCAAGCTCGCCGGTCTCCGCGGCGATCTGCATCACGCCCTTCTGGTTGCAGTCGCGCACGACCGGAACGACAAGGCCGTTTGGCGTATCCGCGGCGAAGCCGATGTGGAAATACTGCTTGAGCACCAGGGTCTCGCCGCTGCCATCGAGCGAGGCGTTGAAGTTGGGGAATTTCTGCAGTGCCGCGACCGATGCCTTCATCAGGAACGCGAGCATCGTCAGCTTGGTCGCGCCGCCCTTGGCGATCGCCTTCTGGTTCTCCTCGTTGAGCTCGACCCTCAACGCCTCGAGGCTGGTGATGTCGGCGGCGTCGAACTGGGTGACGTGCGGGATCATTGCCCAGTTGCGCGCGAGGTTGGCCCCGGAAAGCTTCTGGATACGCGACAGCGGGCGCGACTGCGTCGGCCCGAACTTGCCGAAGTCGACCTTTGGCCACGGTAGCAAGGTCAGCACGCCCAGCGCCGCGCCGCCGGATTGCGCTGCCGTCACGGCCGCGCCGCCGCCCTGCATCAGCGACCTGACGAACTTCTGTACGTCGTCCCGGACGATCCGGCCACCGCGTTCGGAACCCGTGACCTGCAGCAGGTCGACGCCGAGCTCACGCGCGAACAAGCGCACCGCGGGACTGGCGTACGGCACCTTGCCGGGCATCAGTTCGTCGGCATTGAAGGCGACGGGAGGCGTGCGCGGCGCGGCAGCGGGTTCGGCCGGTGCAGTGCGGGCCGACTCGCTGACGGGCTCGGGGAGCGTGTCCGGCGCCGCGGCGACGGCAACCGGTTCGACGGCGCGGGCGGTTTCGGCGGCCTTGACGGGCGGCGCGGGCTGGTCGCGCGCGGGCGCCGCGGCCGGCGTGGCGGCGGCGTCGCGGGGCTCGATCAGCGCCACCACGCTGCCTTCCACCAGCAAATCGCCGAGCTTGACCTTCACCTCGCGCACCACCCCGGCGAAGGGCGCGGGCACTTCCATCGTCGCCTTGTCGGACTCCAGCGTGACCAGGCCCTGGTCCTGTTCCACCGTGTCGCCGACGGCCACCAGCAGTTCGATCACGGGCACGCCATCGTAGTCGCCGATGTCGGGGACGCGTGCTTCCTTCAATTCAGCCATGTCGGGCTCCGCCGTGCGCGAAAGCCCTATTGTGGCCGCTGGCCTGCGGCAGCGCCAACCGCGCGGGCCGTGACTATCGCGCTCAGTCGCGACCGCGCCGGTTGACGCGCCCGGATTCGACCCGCAGCAGGTCGAGCGGCTGGCCGCGATGGCGGTACTCGAGCGAGTTGTCGATCGCGTCGAGCGCGATCATGCGCCGGCACAGGCTCTCGGCACGCTGTTCGAGTGAAATCGCGCGCGGCTTGACCTTGGCCTCGATCTGCGCATCGAGGTTTTCCATGCGCTTGAGCCGGCTGGCGTCGCCGCTGAACGCGGCACTGATCGCGCCGCCGACGATATCGCCGATCATGCTCGGCAATACCGCACCGACCGCCTCGCTGATGCCGCTGCCGAGATCCCGGCCGTCGAAACGGGTCGCGGTGACCGACCGGGCCAGCCGCGCATCAAGCTGCACGCGCGCCGTGGCGAGCTTGGCCCGGCTGGCCGCGGGATCAGTGCTGAAGCCGGCGGCGACCTCGCCCAGCGCCGTGAAGGCTATGTCGGCGGCGGCGCGGCCGATCGCCTGCGCCTCCGGCATGGTCTCGCGGGTGCCCTGCTCGAACGCGGCGACGCGCGCGCGGTCGGCGGCGCTCAGCGTCACCCAGGCGTCATCGACGAACAGCCGGCCCTGGCGCATCACGATCGCCCGGGGTGCGCCGTCGGGGCGCGCGGCATCGATGGCAGTGGACACGCCACTGTCGCGGGTCAGGATCACGCTGCGCTCGTTCAAGACGAGTTCGTAGTCGCTCTGGATGTCGACGTCGCAGCCGCGGGGATTGGCCATTACGCCGGCGCAGGCCAGGGACAACACGGTCAGGACCAACAGGCGGTGCATGGCGAAACTCCGGTAACGGCGGGGTGGTGGTCGCCATGGTGCCGCGTCCGCGAGGCGATTGCCCCATGCCGTTGGCGACCGTGACTTCTGTCGGCGCGTCGGCAGGCCGCCTGGCCCCCTGGTCAAGCCCGATTAATTCGCGGTGCCCTAGACGCGTCGCGCATAGCAGCCACCACCGTGGAAGTTCCCGGCCCGGACGACGACGAGGCAAGTGTGGTTCATGGCGCGCTGGCTAGGGTGGGCGCGCCTGTCAAAGGCCAGCGCCATCCGCACCAACGCGCAACACCGATTGGAACCACCGATTGGAACCACCGATTAGACACACCCAATAGACACACCCATTAGACACACCCTTTAGAACCAGGAGACATCTCCATGATCCTTTTCTCGACCCGCCATCGTCGCCATTTGACCCTCGCCCTGTTGGGCGCACTCGCCATCGCCCCGGCCGCCGCCTTTGCCCCGGCGCCCGCAGCCAGCTCGACGGTGACGGCGCGGCCACGCTGAGCGCCAGCTACTACATCAACGACAACATCGCGATCGAGGCGTGGGGCGCAGCCGACAAGTTCGGCCATCGCGTCCGCACCGACAGCGGCAAGGTCG
>JBBRWW010000066.1:0-15110 GCA_038248955.1 Lysobacterales bacterium | reverse complement strand
GTTCGCGCGCAAGATCGCCTTCGCCGTCTCGCTGCGCCGCGACCTGCTGCGCCTGGACGAGGTCAGCGATGCGTGGCGCGTGGTCCACAGCGAGGGCGACGGCATCAGCGGGCTGGTGGTCGACCGTTACGGCGACCTGCTGGTGCTGGAGTTTTTCAGCGCCGGCGCGTTCCGCCACCGCGAGTGGATCCAGGCCGCGCTGCGCGAGCAGTTCCCGGGCTGCCGCTTCTACATGTTTGCCGACGAGCACGTGCAGAAGCAGGAGAGCTTCGACTTCCGCGGCACCGCGCCGCCGGAACCCAGCGTGATCACCGAGTTCGGGGTGAAGTTCCGTGCCGACCCCGCCGGCGCCCACAAGACCGGCTTCTTCGCCGACCAGCGCGACAACCGGCAGTGGCTGTCGCAGCAGTGCGAAGGCAAGCGCGTGCTCGACCTGTGCTGCAACACCGGCGGCTTCGGCATCTACGCCAAGGTCCGCGGCGCCGATGAGGTGGTCGGCGTCGACATCGACGACGACGTGCTGGCCATCGCCAAGGGCAACGCCAAGCTCAATGGCGCGCACGTCAAGTTCGTGCAGGCCGACATCTTCCCGTGGCTGCGCGACATGGGCAACGCCGGCGAGCGCTTCGACGTGGTGATCCTCGACCCGGCCAAGATGACCCGCGACCGCGAGCAGGTGATCCCGGCGCTGAAGAAGTATCTCGACATGAACAAGCTCGCGCTCGGCGTGGTCAAGCCCGGCGGGTTGTTCGCGACGTTCTCGTGCACCGGCCTGGTCAGCGAGGACCAGTTCCTCGACATGATCCGCCGCGCCGCGTTCTACTCCAATCGCACCGTGCAGGTCCTCAAGGTCTCCGGCGCCGGCGCCGACCACCCGTGGCTGGCGCAGGTGCCCGAGTCGCGTTACCTGAAGGCGGCGTTTTGTCGGGTGCTGGACTGAGCGACTGTTTACCGGACGGCCGGAAGGGCGTCCGCCGTTGGCCCCCTCTCACGCGTGCGGGAGAGGGCTGGGGTGAGGGCACGCGCCTGCCGGTTCGCTCTCAACATCCCAGCTGGAGCTGCCCGCTTGCCCCGGTCGCGGCTCTTGAGACGCCCGCCGCTACACTGGCCGCATGCCTGAAACCTCCCTGCTCGTGATAGTGCTGCTGGTCGCCGTCCTCGTCGCGATCGCCCTGCTCGTCGTCCTGCTGTTGCGCAAACCCGACGCCGTCCTCGAAAGCCACCGCACCCGGCTCGAGCAGGCGCTGCGCGACGAGCAGCGCGACGGTCGCGGCGAACTGCGGCTGCAACTCGACAGCCTGTCGGCCCAGCAGGAACTGCGCATTGACGGCTTCGGCGGCAAGCTCACCGAGCTGACCGTACGCACCGACCAGCGTCTGGACGTGCTGCGCGAGGCGCTGACCGACGACGCCCGCAAGGGCCGCGCGGAAGGCGCGGAACTGCAGCAGCGTTTCGCCGAGACGCTCGGCCAGCGCCTCAACGACATGACCCAGCGCAACGACCAGCGCATCGGCGAGATGCGGGTGACGCTGGAGGAGAAACTGCGCGAGCTGCAACTCGACAATGCCGCCAAGCTGGAGCAGATGCGCGCGACCGTCGACGAGAAGCTGCAGACCACGCTGGAGACGCGGCTGGGCGAATCGTTCCGGCTGGTGTCAGAGCGCCTGGAGCAGGTCCAGCGCGGCCTGGGCGAAATGCAGCAGCTCGCGGTCGGGGTGGGTGACCTCAAGCGCGTGCTGACCAACGTCAAGACCCGCGGCACGTTCGGCGAGGTGCAGCTGGGCGCGCTGCTGGAGCAGGTGCTCACCATCGAGCAGTACGATTGCAATGTCGCCACGGTGCCGGGCAGCACGCAGCGGGTTGAGTACGCCGTTCGCCTTCCGGGCCTGCATGCCGACCAGCCGGTGCGGCTGCCGATCGATGCGAAGTTCCCGCGTGAGGATTACGAACGCCTGCTCGATGCGCAGGATCGCGCCGACGCCGATGCGGTCGCCGTGTCGTCGCTTGCGCTCGAACGCCGCATCAAGGATGAGGCCAAGAAGATCCAGCTCAGCTACGTGTCGCCGCCGCATACCACCGACTTCGCGTTGATGTTCCTGCCCACCGAGGGCCTGTACGCCGAGGTGCTGCGCCGCCCGGGGCTGTTCGACAACCTGCAGCGCGACTACCGGGTCACGGTGGTCGGGCCGACCACGTTGCTGGCGCTGCTCAACAGCCTGCAGATGGGCTTCCGCACGCTGTCGATCCAGAAGCGCTCCAGCGAAGTCTGGCAGCTGCTGGGCGCGGTCAAGACCGAGTTCGGCAAGTTCGCGACCGTGCTGGAGAAGACCCAGAGCCAGCTCGACACGGTCAGCAAGAGCATCAGCGCCGCCGGCGTGCGTACGCGCGCGATCGAACGGCAGCTCAAGGGCGTGGAGTCGTTGCCGGTGGACGAAAGCCGGCTGCTGCTCAGCGACGTGCCAGACGTGGCCGAGAGCGTCGACGAACCCTGATCCGGGTCCAGGGCGGCGTCGCGCGCCGCCCCGGCTCAGCCTCCGCTGGGCGGCATCACCGGCATCGCATCCACCGGCAGGATGGGATTGCCCTCTTCGCGCAGGTAGTCCGGCAGGCTGCTGTCGTCATCCAGCTGGCGATCGCCGAAGATCTGGTAATCGCGGCGCTGCGACCAGGCGTCGCGGACCAGCGCGTAATCGTCGTCGACGCCTTCGCGCAGCGCGTCGGTGGACAGCAGCTGAGCGCGTACGTCGACCAACTGCAGGCCCTGCAGCGGCACCCGGACGCGGTCGGCTTCGACCTGGCGCAGCGGGCTCAGCGGCGAATCGCCGAAGATGCCGACCACGTCGCGCACCGTGCGCGGGCCGAACACCGGCAGTTCGAGGTAGCGAGAGCGCTTCCAGCCCCAGACGCCGAGCGTCTGGCCGAAGTCCTCGCTGCGGTTGGGCAGCTTGGCGTCGCTGGCCGGATCGAACACCCCGGCGATGCCCAGCGTCGAGTTGACCGCAAAGCGCCCCAGGGACTGCGCCGCGCGCAGCGGCTGGCCCTGCAGCAGGGCATTCACCGCCGTGGCGGGTTGGCCGAGGTTGCTGAAGAAGTTGCCGACGCCCAGGCGCAGCGGGCGCGGAACCACGCGCACGTAGGTCTGCGCCAGCGGCTTGGCGACGCGGCGGTCGATGACGTTGTTGATCCGGTGCATCTGCCGGTTGAAGCGCTCCCACGGGTCGTACGCGCCGGTGATCTGGACTGGCGTCGGCAAGGTCGGATCGGCGACCGGGTTGTAGCGGGGGCCATACAGTGCGTCGTAGTCGCGCTCGGCATCGGTGCGGTTATCCGCTGCGGGCGGCACGGTGGTCGACGTGGGCGCGGCCTGATCACCGGCCGCTCCCGACGTAGCGGCATCGGCGGTGCGGGCCAGCGTGGCCGGTGGCGCGGTCACCTGCGCCGCCACCGGTGCTGCGCCGGCCAGCATCGCCAGCGCCAGCGCCCAGGCGGGCGCATCCGGACGGAAAAGCCGCGTGCCGCGGATGCGGGCCGAATCGGGGGGGAGGATGACGGGATGCATGGTCGCAGTGTACGGGGGGAGGGATGACCACCGGCCGCCGCAGGCGCGCGGCGACCGGAACGCTGTGTTCAGCCCGCGAACGCGAGGCGGTCGTCGAGCCGGTATGCGGCACGCAGTTCGGCCAGCCCGGCCGGCGCGCCGAGCACGCAGATGCCATCGCCGCTGGCGCCGGCCGCGGCGTCGCGCGGGCCCGACTCGACGGTGTCGGTGGCACCCGGGCGGGCCAACGCGACCAGCAACGCGAGCCCGGCGCTGTCGACCTCGCTCACCGCCGTCAGGTCCAGCCGCGCGATGCCCGCGCGCAACGGCTGCGCCTGCCGCCACAACCTCGTGACCACGCCGCGCAGCAGCGCGCCGCGGAACACCAGCGCGTCGGCATCACGGGTCATGGTCGCGAGCGCCAGCGGCGCATCGGGGCGGGATTGTTGCCTGTTCATCGGGCCATGCTCAGTTGGTGCTGGCCTGCAACTTGCCCGCCTTGAGGTCGGCGGCGACCTCGCTGATCGACTTGCGCTTGAGCGGGCCGTCGAACTGGGTGCGGAAGGTCTGCACGAAGCTCACGCCCTCGACCATCACGTCGAACACCTTCCACTGCGAGCCGACCTTGTGCATCAGGTAGTCGACCGGAATGGGCTCGCCACCCTGGCGCAGCATTTCCGAGGACACCTTGACGATCGCGCCATTGCGCAGCGAGCTTTCCGACTTGATCCGCACCTTCAGTTCGGTGTTGAAGTCCAGCAGCGACGAGCCGTAGCGCTGCATCAGGTTGTCGGCCAGGGCGTCGGCGAACAGCTTGACCTCGGCGTCGGAGGCGCCGCGGCCGTGGGTGCCCAGCACCAGCCGGCCGGCGTAGTCGCGATCGAACATCTGGCTGAACTCGCTGGACACGAATTTGCTCAGCGCCGCGCGATTGCGGGTGAACTCGGCGCGGCGTGATTCCAGCGTCGCCAGCACGCGGGTGCTGTTGGCCAGCACCAGCTGGCTGGGCGAGCCAACGGTAATCGCGGCCTTGGCAGCGGGCTTGGCGGCCAGCACGGACACGATCGGCGCCGCGGCCAGCAGGGCGGAGGCGATGACGAGGGAGAGGAGGTTGCGCTTCATCGGGTTCATTCCTTGGGGGGCATGGTGCTGTCCGGCGGGCCCGCAGGCGCGTCGGACGCGGATGCGTCGGCGCTACTGTCGCCCGGCTTGGCGCCACCGCCGCTGAACATGTATTTGCCGACCAGTTGCAGCAGGTCGACGGCGGACTGGGTCATGAAGATCTCGTCGCCGGGCTTGAGCGGCTCCGGGTCGCCGCCCGGACTAAGCCCGATGTAGCTTTCACCCAGCAGGCCGCTGGTGAATATGCCGGCGGCGGTGTCGGCCGGCAGGTCCTTGAACTTGTTCTCGATCGCCAGGGTGACGACCGTGTCGTACTTGACCGGGTCGACCTGGATGTCGGCGACGCGACCGACCGCGACCCCGCCGATCTTGATCGGGGCGTTCGGGCGCAGCGCGCCGATGCTGCCGAAGCGCGCGGTCAGTGTGTACGTATCGCCGCCGAAGCCCCACTTGCCGTTCGTGGAGGCCAGCGCCAGCACCAGCAGCGAGGCGAGGCCGAGCAGCAGGAAGGCGCCGACGGCGAATTCAATACGGGGGGCGCGAATACTCATGGCGAAAATTCCGGAAACAGGAGCCCTCTTGGATCAGGGGGCGGACGCAGCCACGCGAAGTAGGGCTGCAATTGGGAATGCTGCGGCGGGGTCGGTGGAGGGGCTACTTGAACAGCAGCGCCGACATCACGAAGTTGAACATCAGCACCAGCAATGAGGCGTTGACGACCGCCTTGGTGGTCGCCACCGAGGTGCCCTCGATCGTCGGCTCGGCGTGATAACCGACATACGACGCCACCAGCGCCGCGATCGCGCCGAACACCGCCGATTTCACGAACGCCATCGAGAAGTCGTCGATCGGGTCCACGGCGTCCTTCAGCACCTGCCAGAACGTGCCGGCATCCAGTCCGATCACGTGCACCGATTCGAAGTAGCTGGCGGTGATCGCCAGGCTGCAGAAGATCGCGGTCAGCAGCGGCACGCTCAGCACCGCCGCCCAGAACCGCGGCGCCACCGCCTTGCCGACCGGGTCGATGCCCATCAGCCCCAGCGCGGTGATCTGGTCGGTGGCGCGCATCAGCCCGAGCTCGGCCGCGATCGAGCTGCCGGCGCGGCCGATGAACAACAGCGCGGTCAGCACCGGACCCAGCTCGCGGTATAGGCCGAGGCCCAGCATCGCGCTCACCTGGTTGCTGGCGCCGTAGGTTTCGAGCGCGCGGTAGCCCAGCAATGTGATCGAAAGTCCGACGAACGCGCCGCCAACGGCAATGATCGGCAGCGAACGCGCACCGATCTTGTAGATCTCGCGGGTCAGCTCCCGGAACAAGTCCGGGGTCGGCTTCGACGCCCGCAGCACGGACAGCGTGAACAGACCGCCCCGGCCCAGCGAGCGGGTGGCGTCAACGAAAGCCATTACTCGGCTCCTTGTAGAGGCGTCGGTCTAGACACTGCGCGCGGCGTCACGCCGCCACTCCGCGCAGCGCCGCGTCGAACGCGATCGGCCCATCGGGCTCGCCGCGCAGGAACTGCCGCACCAGCGGGTCGGCGCTGGCTTCGAGTTCGGCGGGCGTGCCGCTGAACACGATTCCGCCGTTGGCGATCACGATCGCGTGGTCGGCGATTGGCAGGGTCTCGTGGACGTGGTGGGTGACGACGATGCTGGTCAGGCCGAGGGTATCGTTGAGGCGCCGCACCAGCGCCATGACCACGCCGCTGGCGATCGGGTCCAGCCCGGAGAGCGGCTCGTCGTAGAGCATCAGCGGCGGGTCGAGCGCCAGCGCGCGGGCCAGCGCCACGCGCCGCGCCATGCCGCCGGACAGCTCGCGCGGGTAGGCGTCGGCGACGGCGCGCAGGCCGACCGCATGCAGCTTCATCAGCACCAGCGTGCGGATCACCGCGTCGGGCAGGTCGGTGTGCGCGCGCAGCGGCAGCGCGACGTTCTCGGCCGAGGTCAGGTCGGTGAGCAGGCCGTTGCCCTGCAGCAGCATGCCGATGCCCTTGCGCATCTCCAGCAGCGCGCGCTTGTTCTGCGGCACTGGCTGGCCGAGCACCTCGATGCTGCCGGCGGCCGGGGCGAGTTCGCCGGTGAGCGCCGCGAGCAGCGTCGATTTGCCGCTGCCCGACGGTCCCAGCACCGCGGTGATGCCGCCGCGCGGCACCGCCAGGTCGATGTCGCGCAGCACCGTATGGCCACCGCGATCGAGACGCAGGCCGGTGAGGCGGACAATGGAAGGGGAATCGGGCATATCGGATCCGGGCGCGCGCAAAACTGCGGCAGCTTGGCGGGCCACCGCTGAACGGGACCGCATTGTCGCAGGGCGGCGATGGCGTCGCACCCCGCGCGCTGGAACGCAGTGGCGTGGTACCGGCGTCGCGGCGGCGCTTACCAGATCAGGTCGTCGGGCACCGCGAATTGCCGGTAGTAGTCGTCGTCAGCGCCCGCCGCGCCGCCGGCATCGGCGTCGGCGCGACCATGGTCCAGCACGATCGCCGTGGCGTCGCGCTCGTACACCATCGCGGCCGCGGCGCGTGGCAGCAGTTGGTAGCCCTGGTCGAGGCGCGCGATCACCAGCACGCCCTTGGCCAGTTGCGCGCGCAGGGCCTCGTTGACCAGCACGGTGCGGATCTTGCCGGCGTCGGTGAACCCGTACGGGATCTCGCCCTCGCGCTTGACCTTGTGGCTGTCGACGATCTGCCGCACCTGCGCGCGCAGCTCGTTGCCGCGGGCCTGCGCGTTGCGCTCGGCGGACAGGGCGCGATCGCGTTCGGCGCGTTCGGCCTGCTGCCGCTGGGCCTCCAGCTTGGCCGCGTCGGCCGCCGCCGGCGCCTTGCTGTGCAGCTGCCGGTTCTGCTCGCGCACCGCTTCGGCGACCTTGTGCTTCTTGACCAGGCCGGCCTTGAGCAGTTGTTCCTGCAGGGGAGTGCGCATGCGTAGCTAACGTGGCTGGGCGGGATCGCGAAGCATGATTGTAGCGTCGTGGGCCGTGGCCCTTGGGCGATGCGATGTTGGGAGCTGAAGGCGTAACGGTGGCACGCAAAGCCGCCACACCCAACGGCTGGCAGCCACCGAGCCGGCTCCGGGCTTCGATGAACGCCGCACGGACCCTTCCAAAAGGCGCCCAGGGGGTGGGTAAAACCGGATTGCATGCGGCTCGCGCCGTTTGCATTGACGACCGGCCCCGTTGCGCCCAATCATCGCCCCTGCATGCCGGCTTTGGGGACCGCCCGGCGCGGGGCGTGCCCTTTCCGGAGATTCGCATGTCAGCACCAGCGGGCAAGACGGCGAGTGGTTACCTTTTTATTGCCAGTGGCGCGGCATTTTTCGCGGCGGCCTACCTTGGCCACCAGGTCGCGTTTTACGGGCTTGGCGCGGCCTTCATTGCCATTGGCGCCGCGTTCCTGGGCCGGGCCAAACGCGCCAATTAGGGTCGCCCGATTGACCGAGGCAACGTTGGTCCCGCGGCCGGTTGACGGGCGTTACGTGCGCGATGTCCGCCACGGCGCAGATACCCGGAAGCCTCCCGTAGGCGGCTCCCTGTCAGGCGCGAACCCGACCCGCGGTTGGCCGTAACGAATCGGCTTGATTCAGGCGTTGGACACCACGACGAGCAACTCGACCAATGAACCTCGCCCTTTTCGATTTTGACGGCACGATTACGACTCGGGAGATGTTCCCCGACTTCATACGGTTGGCGGTCGAGCCCCGTCGCCTTGCCGTGGGAAAGGTGCTGCTGGCGCCGCTGATCGTGGGCTACAAGCTGGGGCTCATTCCTGGCACGGTCGTTCGCGCCGCAATTGTGAGGTTTGGGTTCACCGGCGTTTCCCTTGCGGCATGGGAGGCCAGCGGCCTTGGTTTTGCCCGGTCGGCGCTGCCCGCGGTCCTGCGGCCGCAAGCCCTCGACCGCATCCAATGGCACAAAAACCAAGGCGACACGATCGTGGTCGTCTCGGGCGCCTTCGATGTCTACTTGCGTCATTGGTGCCAAGCGCAGCAAGTCGAGCTCATATGCTCCTCGCTGGAGCACAAGGACGGTGTGCTTACCGGCCGATATTCGGGGAATCAATGCGTGCTGGAGGAAAAGGCGCGGCGGGTGCGGGGTGCTTACGATCTTCCAGGCTTTGGTCGCATCTACGCGTACGGCGACACCAAGGAGGACCTGGGGCTCCTGGCACTGGCCCACGAGCGCTACTACCAATGGCGCCGGGTCCTCGGGTGATCTCCGGCGCGGGGTCTGCTGTCCAGAAAAGGCGTCGGGTTCATCCATTCAATATCCGCAAATCGAATCCGCTTCGGTTTCCGTGGCAGGCGTTCGTTACCATCAGGCATCCCACGGAGATTCGCATGACACCTTTCTCGAAGCCGAAGCAAATCGTTGGGCTGGTGGCCTGGCTGGTGATCAGTTTCGTGGCATCGGGCATCGGAGTCATCGCGTCGGTACGCGCTGCTTCGTTCTACGGGCAACTTGCGCAGCCGGGTTGGGCGCCGCCGTCATCGGTTTTCGGGCCGGTCTGGACGCTGCTGTACGCACTGATGGGCATCGCCGCGTGGCTGGTCTGGCGCGCAGGTGGGTTTCGCGCCAACCGTTCGGCACTGACGCTGTTCGTGACGCAGCTGGCGGTGAATGCCCTGTGGAGCTGGCTGTTCTTTGCCTGGCATCGCGGCGCCCTGGCCTTCGCCGATATCGTCCTGCTGTGGTTGCTGATCGTCGCAACGATGGCGGCTTTCTGGCGGGTACGCCCGCTGGCAGGCGCGCTGCTGATCCCGTATCTGCTGTGGGTCAGCTTCGCCGCGGTGCTCAACTTTGCCGTGTGGCAGCTGAATCCGCAGATTCTGGGATAAAGGTTGTCGGAACGTCGGCCTGGCTAAAGCAGCTCGCCTGCAGCGCCCAGGCATTTGTCGATCCGGCGGTTGGGGATCAGCCACATCAGCGCCACCATTACGTACGGACACAGCGACACCCACTCATTGAGTAGCCCCGGGGTCATGAGGTGAGTGTGGCAACAAACGGCGGTGGGGCTCAGTGATCCGGCACGGGTAATTGAACCCGCCCATGTTTTCAGGACAGGCCCGAAATCTTCGTCAAGTTCATCGAATTTCTGTCTTTTCCGGGAAGGCAGCCGCGACGAACCGGTCTGATACACAAGCGATGATGCGCAATCTCGCCCGCTGCGACCGCACTGCGGCAAACTGCCGCATGCCCAGCCGCCCCGACTTCCGGCTCTACCACTCCAATGCCCTGGACGTACTGGCCGGCTTGCTGGCTGGAGAGCTGCGCGCGCCGGCGCCGGGGCAGGCGCTGCTGGCGCCCGACGTGGTGCTGATCCCGCAGGTGGCGATGCGGCGCTGGCTGCAGGCGACGCTGGCGCAGGCGCACGGGATCGCCGCGAACCTCGAGTTCCTGACCCCGGGCGAGTTCGTGGCGCGCGCGCTCGACGCCAACGTGCCGGGCAACGGCGAGGACCTCGACGCCGACGGCCTGCATTGGCGGCTGTACGCGGCGCTGTCTGACCCGGCGCTGCTGCGCGAGCCGGCGCTGCGGCCGCTGCGTGCCTACCTGCACGGCGATGGCAGGAGCGCGGACGGCAGCGGCGGCGACGACGCGCTCAAGCCGTGGTCGCTGGCAGGCGAGCTGGCGTCGGTATTCGAGAAGTACCAGGCCTGGCGGCGCGACTGGTTGCTCGGCTGGGAGGCTGGCCACGGCCGCGCCGACCCGCAGGCAGCGCTGTGGCGCCGCATCGCCGGCGGCACCCGCCACCGCGCCCGCCGTATCGACGACTACCTCGCGCGTTTCGGCGACGGCAGCGCGCTACCCGCCGGGCTGCCGTCGCGTCTGTTCGCGTTCGCGACGCTCAATGTCTCGCCCGACGTGCTACGGGTGATCGCCAGCCAGGCCCACGTCGGCACGCTGCATTTCTACCTGCCGACGCCGACGCGCAAGTACTGGGGCGACCTGGCCACGCTCGCCGAGCGCCTTCGGGAGGGCGACGATGCGGCGGTGTTCGCCGGCGACGAAGAGGGCGACGGGTCCGGCGGCGAGAACCCATTGCTGGCCGCCTGGGGCGCCGCCGGCCGCGACTTCATGGCGGTGATGGGCGGCTACGAGGCCGTGCACCCGTCGGGCGAGATCGCCGCGTATTCCGACCCCGAGGACAAGCCCGGCGACGAGCCGGCGCGCGACACCCTGCTGCAGCGCCTGCAGCGCGACCTGCTGCATCGGCGCGCGCCGCCGGCCACGCCGCTGCGCGCCGCCGTCGACCGCAGCGACAACAGTCTCCAGGTGCACGCCTGCCACACCCGCCTTCGCGAGGTGCAGGTGCTGCACGACCAGCTGCGCGGGCTGCTGGAAGACCCGCGCTTCGACCCGCCGCTGCAGCCGCGCGAGATCGCGGTGCTCGCACCCGACATCGATCCGTATGCGCCGTACATCCAGGCGGTGTTCGGCGGCCTCGCCGGGCGCCCGGACTTCATCGCGTACGCGCTCGCCGACACCAGCCCGCTGGCCGCCGAACCGCTCGCCGAGGTGTTCCTGCGCCTGCTTGCGTTGCCGGTCTCGCGCTTCGGCGTGCACGAGGTGCTGGACCTGCTGTCGACGCCGGCGATCGCCGAGCAGGCTGGCCTGGATGCGCCCGCGCTCGACCGCCTGCGCCACTGGCTGCACGAGGCCGGTGCGCGCTGGGGCCTGGACGCGGCGCATCGCGCGCGCTTCGATGCGCCGCGCGACGACGCCTACACCTGGGCGTTCGCGCTCGACCGCCTGCTGCTCGGCCATGCCAGCGGCAGCGATGACGATATCGCCGGCGTCGCGCCGTATACCGAGCTTGAAGGCGGTGCGCTCAACGCGCTCGATGCGCTGGTCCGGCTGCTGCGCGTGCTCGCGCGCCACGAGCGCGTGTTCGCCACCGCGATGACGCCGGCGCAATGGCGCGAGCGCGGGATCGGCCTGCTCGACGCGCTGCTGCCCGCCACGCCACGCAGCAGCGCCGACCAGCGCACGCTCGATCGCCTGCGCACGCTGCTCGAGGGATTCGCCAGTGCCGCCGGGCGTGCCGGCTTCGACGCCGCGGTGCCGCCGGAAGTGCTGCGCGCGCATTGCCAGGCCGCGCTCACCCAGGCCGACACGCGCGCGCCGCTGCTCACCGGCGGCGTCAGTTTCGGGCGTATGGTGCCGATGCGGCTGCTGCCGTTCCGCGCGCTGTGCGTGCTGGGCATGAACGACGGCGACTATCCGCGCCGCGACCCCGCCGGTGGCCTCAACCAGCTCACCGCAGAGCTGGGCACCGACCGACGTCGGCGCGGCGACCGCTCGCTGCGCGACGACGACCGCTTCCTGTTCCTGCAGCTGTTCGCGGCGGCGTCGGAGGTGTTTTACCTCAGCTACCTCGGCGCCGACCCGCGCGACGGCAGCGTGCGCGAGCCGTCGCTACTGGTCTCCGAGCTGCTCGATGTCGCCGCCGACTACCACGCCGATCCGGGTGCCCGCGACACGCTGGTCGTTCGTCATCCGCTGCAGCCGTTCGCCCCGGCCGCGTTCGGTGCCGGCGACGAGGGTGGGGGCGATAGCGTCGATAACGACAGCGAACGCGAGCCGCGCCGCTTCAGCTACCGCGGCGAATGGCATCCGGCCGCCGCGACCGGGGGCGAGCGCCATGCCGTCGGGCCGTGGGTAGCCGAGCCGCTGCCGCCGATCGCGCCGGTGGAAACCCTGTCGCTGGTCGAGCTGCGTGCGTTCCTGCGCGATCCGCCGGCGGCGTTCCTGCGCCAGCGCCTGGCGCTGCGCCTGCCCGATGAGGCCGATGACGGCGACGACGTAGAACCGCTGGTGCTGCCGGGCCGCGGACTGCAGCGGCAGCAGCTGCAGCAGGCGGTGTTCGACGCGCTGGTCGGCGGACCCGAATCCGGCTCCGGTGGCCAGTCTTTGCATGCCCGCCTGCGGGCGCAGGCATTGCTGCCGTCCGGGCCGCTCGGCCAGCGCCAGCTCGACCATCTGATCGGCGAGGTTCGGCCGTTTGCGGACGCGTTCCTGCGCTGGCGCAGCGGCGCTCCCGAGCAGCGTCGCTTCGATCTCGATCTCGGCGAGGTGCGTCTGCAGGGCAGCCTCGACGGCCTGTATGCGACTGGCCTGGCGCGGTTCCGCTACGAGGCGCTGCATGGTCCGTCGCAGATCGCCCACGGCCTGGATTGGCTGGTGCTGTCGGCGCTCGGTGACGCCCGCCCGCTGCTGCAGTTCGCCGCTGTCGACGACCGCCCCGGGCCGCACCTGCGACCGGCGGTTCCTGCGTCGCAGGCGCGCGCCTCGCTGCGCGCGTTGCTGACGCTGCGCGACTGGGGACTGCGCGATCCGCTGCCGTTCCTGTCGCGGGCCGGCTGGCTCTGGTACGACGCCCGTGCCAATGGCAAGGACGGCTGGGCGAAGGCCGAGGCGCAGTGGCTCGGCAGTTCGCGCAGCTGGGGCGAGGCGGGCACCGCGAGCGCGCGGCTGGCATTGCGCGGCCGCGATCCCTTCGATGATCCGGCGCTGGGCGAGGACTTCATGCGTATCAGCGAACTGGTGTTCGATGCCGTCATCCACGGTCGCTGCGACGGTGACGGCAGCGGCGATGCCACCCACGGCGCCGTCCCGACGCGGCAGGACGAAGCCGAGGGCTGGCTGGCATGAATGCCGTGACCCGCGACCCATTCCTCGACCTGCAACTCGACGGCGTGCAGCTGATCGAGGCCAGCGCCGGCACTGGCAAGACCTTCACCCTGGCCACCCTCGTCACCCGGCTGGTGATCGAGCGCGGCCTGCGCGTCGGCCAGATCCTCGCGGTCACGTTCACCGAGGCCGCGACCCAGGAATTGCGCGAACGCCTGCGCACCCGCCTCGCCCTTGCCGCGCGCCTGGCCGCCGAGGAGCCGCAGCCGGGCGGCAGCGAGCGCGACGACGATGCCGGCGCCGATGTCGCGCTGACGCGTGCGCTGATCGACGCGCAACGCCGCCACGAGGATCCGGCCACGCTGCGCCGGCGCCTGCAGCGCGCGGCGCGCGAGATCGACCTCGCCGCGGTCTTCACGATCCACGGCTTCTGCGCGCGGGTGCTGCGCGAACACGCATTGGAAACCGGGCAGTCATTCATCGCCCCGGAGATGGTGGGCAGCGACCGCGAGCTGCGCGACGAGGTCGCGGCCGACCTGTGGCGTTCGCTGGGGGCCGAGCCACTGCTGGCTGAACTGCTGCAGGCGCAGTGGAGTGGTCCTGACGCGCTCGCCGCGGACCTGGGCGCGCTGCTGCGCGCGCCGGCGCTGCTGCCGACGGCCGGCACCGAAACCCCGGATCCGCTGCCGGCGTTGCAGGCCGCTGCCGTAGCGGTGCGCGGCGCGTTCGCCGCCCACGGCGACGACGCGCGCGCGCAGCTCGAGGCCGCAATTTTCGCCAAAGTGCTCCACGGTGGCAGCTACAAGGCCGTGCTGCCAGCCGAATTGTGGTCGGCGCTGGCGACGTGGCAGGTGATCGGCGATGACGCGCGGGTCATCCACGAGCGCATCGAACGACTCACCCCGGCATGCCTGGCATTGCGTACCAACAAGGGCAAGGACGCAGGCACGCCGGTGTCGCCGCTGTTCGACGCGGTCGCCGTGTATCTCGACGCCCTGGCGACGCGCGAGCAGTGGTTCGCCGCTGCCGGCATCGCCTTGTTGCATCGCGTGCGCGACGCGGCGGCGACGCGCCTGGCCGCGCTCAAGCGAGTGCGCCGCGTGCAGACCTACGACGACCTCATCGACGGCGTCTTCGCCGCGCTTCAGGGCGACCACGGCGAAGCACTCGCCGCGCAGCTGCGCGCGCAGTACGCGGTCGCGCTGGTCGATGAGTTCCAGGATACCGACCCGCGGCAGTGGGCGATCTTCGAGCGCGTATTCGGCTCTGGCGACAAGCTCGGCGTGGCGGACCCGGAACCAGGCACGCAGGGCGACGGCTCGGCGACGCGCTTCCTCGCCCTGATCGGTGACCCCAAGCAGGCCATCTACCGCTTTCGCGGCGGCGACGTGCATACCTATCTCGCTGCCGCCGCAACGGCCGCCGCGGCGCCCCCGCTGGCGCACAACTTCCGCTCTCGCCCGGGCGTGCTGCGTGCGATCGCGGCGCTATATGCGCGCGCCGGCAGCAACGCGTTCATCGACGAACGCATCCGCTTCCACGAGGTGCAGGCAGGCGGTCGCATCGGCGATGGCGATTTCGTCCGCGCCGGCCGCCATGCGCCGGCTTTGACGGTGCGCGTGCTGCCGCCGCCACGCGACGAACGCAGGAAGCCGGTCTGGAGCGCGCCGGAGTCGCGCGCACTCGCCACCAGCGCCTGCGTTGCCGAGATCCATGCCTTGCTGTCCGATGCCCGCGCCGACCGCGCGATGATCGACGGCCACCGCGTCCGCGCCGGAGACATCGCCGTGCTCGTGCGTTCGCATGCCGAGGCCGCGCAGGTGC
>JBBRWW010000065.1:0-15149 GCA_038248955.1 Lysobacterales bacterium | reverse complement strand
TCACGGTCTTTCCCGCCGCCGACCCGGCCACCCATAGCGTCGGCGTGCGCGTGACGCTGCCCGATATCGAGCAGCCTCCGCAGCCCGGATCGACCGCCAAGGTCGCGTTCCCGATCAGCGCCGGGGCCGGCGACCGCGTGCTGCGCATTCCCGCCAATGCGCTCGCGCAGCGCGGCGAGGTCAGCGGCGTGTACGTGCTCGCTGGCAATCGCCTCGCCCTGCGCCAGGTCCGACTGGGCCAGCGCAGTGGCGGGCAGGTCGAGGTGATTGCGGGCCTGAAGGCCGGTGACCAGGTCGTGACCGACCCGGTCGCGGCCCTGCAGGCGCTGGTCGCGCAACGCAAGGCGACGCCCGGAGCCGGCCATGAGTGACGCCGCGCCGGTTCAGCGGCTGGGGCTCTCCGGCCGTCTCGCCGCGGCGTTCCAGTCCAACCCGCTGACCCCGGTGCTCGCGTTGCTGGGCCTGCTGCTGGGCCTGGTCGCGGTGATGATCACGCCGCGCGAGGAGGAGCCGCAGATCGACGTCACGATGGCGAACGTGTTCGTGCCGTTCGTCGGCGCCAGTGCGCGCGACGTCGAGCAACTGGTCAGCACCCCGCTGGAGCAGAAACTCTCGGAGATCGAGGGCATCAAGCACGTCTACTCGATCAGCCGCCCGGGCATGGCGGTGCTGACGGTCGAGTTCACCGTCGGCATCGAGCGCCAGCCGGCGATCGTGCGCCTGTACAACCAGGTCTTCTCGAACCAGGACTGGTTGCCGGCGGGCATGGGCGTCGGCCAGCCGCTGATCAAGCCCAAGGGCATCGACGACGTGCCGGTGATGAGCCTCACGCTGTGGACCGACGATGATCTGGAGGCGACGAGCCAAGGCACGTCGCAACGCGGCGCCACCGAGCTGGCCGAGGTCGCCCACACCCTGGAAACCGAGATCAAGCGCGTCGACGGCACCCGCGACGTCTACACGATCGGGGCGCCCGAGCGCGTGGTCGCGGTGACGCTGGACCCGACCCGGCTCGCCGCCTACGGCCTGACCGTCTCCGACCTCTCGCAGGCCCTGCAGGCCGCCAACGCGGTGCGCCAGGTCGGCGAGCGCGTGGGCCCCGACGGCGCGGTGCCGGTCACCGCGGGGCGGTTCCTGGCGAACGCCGACGCGGTCGCCGACCTCGTGATCGGACTCGACGGCGGCCGCCCGCTGCGCCTGAGCGATGTCGCCGACGTCCGCGCCGGCGCCGATGTCGCCACCCGGTACGCCTGGCATGGCGCGCCCGCCGGCCGCGCCGGTCCTGCATCCGGGCTCGCCCCAGCGGTGACGATCGCGATCGCCAAGAAACCCGGCAGCAACGCCGCCGACATCACCGGCGCGATCACCCGCCGGGTCGAGCAGCTCAAGGGCGAATTGATCCCCGACGGCATCAACGTCACGGTCACCCGCGATTACGGCCAGACCGCGACCGACAAGGCCATGAAGCTGATCCAGAAGCTGGTGTTCGCGACCGGCTCGGTGGTGCTGCTGGTGCTGTTCGCGCTGGGCTGGCGGGAAGCCATCGTGGTCGGCAGCGCGGTGGTGTTGACGCTGGCGGTGACGCTGTTCGCGTCGTGGGCGATGGGCTTCACCCTCAACCGTGTCTCGCTGTTCGCGCTGATCTTCTCGATCGGCATCCTGGTCGACGATGCGATCGTGGTCGTCGAGAACATCCACCGGCACATGGCGCGCGGCGGGATGACGCTGCGTCAGGCGATCCCGCCGGCGGTGGACGAGGTCGGCGGCCCGACCATCCTGGCCACGTTCACCGTGATCGCCGCGCTGATGCCCATGGCCTTCGTGACCGGCCTGATGGGGCCGTACATGCGGCCGATCCCGATCAACGCCTCGGTCGGCATGCTGCTGTCGCTGGCGATCGCGCTCATCGTTACGCCGTGGCTGTCGCTGAAGCTGCTGGCGCGCCACCACGGCGCGACCTCCGCCGGCGACACGGTCGCTGACGGCGGCCATGCCGCGGCGGCGAAGGAAACGCGCCTGCACCGCTGGTTCGGCAAGGTGATGCGGCCGTTCCTCGAACCCAAGCGGGGCGGCCGTCGGCGCTGGTGGCTGTTCGGCGGCATGGTCGGGCTGGTGGTGCTGGCCGCCTCCTTGGCGGTGGTGCAGCTGGTGGTGCTGAAGATGCTGCCGTTCGACAACAAATCCGAGCTGCAGGTGGTCGTCGACCTGCCCGAAGGGCGCACGCTGGAGGACACCAATGCGCTGCTGGTCGAGCTCGCGTCGGTGGTCGATCGCGTGCCCGAAGTACTCGACTACCAAGGCTACGCCGGCACCTCGGCGCCGATGAACTTCAACGGCCTGGTGCGGCAGTATTTCCTGCGCAGCGGCAGCAACGTCGGCGACCTGCAGGTCAACCTCGTCGACAAGCACCAGCGCAAGCGCCAGAGCCACGAGATCGCGCGCGCGCTGCGGCCCGCTTTGGACGCGGTCGGGCGGCGCCATGGCGCCTCGGTCAAGGTCGTCGAGGTGCCGCCCGGCCCGCCGGTGTTGTCGCCGGTGGTCGCCGAGATCTATGGCCCCGACTACGCACGTAGCCGCAACATCGCGCTGGAACTGGAAAAGCGCTTCCACGCCACCGACGGCATCGTCGACGTCGACACCAGCGTCGAGAGCGACGCGCCGCGCGAGACGATCGTGGTCGACCGCGCCCGCGCCGCGCGCCTGGGCGTGCCGCAGTCGGCGATCGCCGATGCGCTGGCAGCGGCGGTGGCGGGACTGGACGTGACCTACGTGCACGACGGTGCGTCGAAGTACCCGCGCCCGGTGCGCCTGCGCCTGCCGGCGTCCGAGCAGACCGACATCCAGCGCCTGCTGGGCCTGCGCGTGCGTGGCGGACAAGGGCAACTGGTGCCGTTGTCGGAACTGGTCACCGTGCAGCGTGGCACCTGGGATGGCGCGATCCACCACAAGGACCTGCTGCCGGTGGTGTACGTGACCGGTGACGAGGCCAGCAGCACCGACAGCCCGCTGTACGGGATGTTCGACCTGGTCGGGCAGGTCAACAAGCACCGGATCGGGGGCCAGAAGATCGCCCAGACCTTCATCGCCCAGCCGCTCGACACCAGCGACTTCGCGATCAAGTGGGACGGCGAATGGCAGATCACCTACGAGACCTTCCGCGACATGGGCATCGCCTACGCGGCCGGCATGGTGCTGATCTACCTGCTGGTGGTCGCGCAGTTCCGCAGCTACCTGGTGCCGCTGGTGATCATGGCCCCGATCCCGCTGACGGTGATCGGGGTGATGCCCGGCCATGCGCTGCTGGGCGCGCAGTTCACCGCGACCTCGATGATCGGCATGATCGCGCTGGCCGGCATCATCGTGCGCAACTCGATATTGCTGGTGGACTTCATCAACCAGTCGGTGGCCGAGGGGCTTGCGCTCGACGACGCCGTCATCGAAGCCTGCGCTGTACGTGCCAAGCCGATCGTGCTGACCGGCGCGGCGGCGATGATGGGCGCATTCTTCATCCTCGACGATCCGATCTTCAATGGCCTGGCGATCTCGCTGATCTTCGGCATCCTGGTCAGCACCGTCCTGACCCTGGTGGTGATCCCGTTGCTGTACTTCAGCCTGCTGCGCTGGCGGCCGACGAAGGCGCCCGCATGAGATGCTCGGTGGCGCCAGCGAAGCGGGTTTTCACGCGTGGTGGCAGGCCGCGCGGACGATACTGAAACGCGATGGCCGCGGCGGCATCGCGCCCGCCACAACGGGAGAAGCAGACATGAGCGATACCGGACCGATCCGCGTGACCTTGGAGCAGGAGGACGATTACGCGTTCCGCATCCGCTTCGACGACACCACGCTGGCGCCGCTGTTGTCGGACGAGGCATCGCCGCTCGGGCAGGACCGCGGCCCGAACCCGTCGCGGCTGCTGCTGGCCAGCGTCGCCAACTGCCTGGTGGCAAGCCTGCTGTTCGCGCTGCGCAAGCAGCACAACGCGCCGGGCAAATTGCGCGCGCAGATCACCGCGATCCCGATGCGCAATGCGCAGGGCCGCTGGCGCATTCCGCAGGCGTCCGTCGAGCTGCAACTGCCCGAGGGCAACGAGCACTACCAGAACCTCGAGCGAGTGCTGGCGCAGTTCGAGGAGTTCTGCATCGTCACCCAGAGCGTGCGCCAGGGCATCGACGTAGTGGTGACCGTCAAGGACGCGCACGGCCACGTGCTGCTTGGTGACAAGAGTTTCGAGGCCGGTTCGTAAGCATCGATCCGCCCGGCAATGCGAGCCCCGCGAGGCGGTCGAGCGACCTTGGACTTGTCCAGCGCCGCGGTCAGCTACGGCACGGCTCCATCACGTTGCCCAGGCCGCGCGCCGCCCGCCCGGCGACCTCACCCGTCGCGGTCGGTGCACTTGCAGCGCGGGCAGGCACCGGCCATCACAATGAACCGGTGCCATGCCCGGCATCACGGCGCCAGCGTGGTGTTGAGCAGGTTCGCCAGTCGGTACGCGCCTTGGCGCACGCGCTGCTCGGCCAGGGGGCGCTGGGCATCGAGGTAGCGGCGGTCCAGGGCATGGCCGTCGGGATACAAGTGTCGCGACGCGACCAGGCGGCAGGATTCGCCGGCCCAGGCGTGCGGGACGCTGATCGTGGTGGTCACTGGCGGCCAGGGCAGTGCGTCGAGCCGGTCGGCGTATCGCGCCGGCTCCAGTCGCTGCGAAGCAAGCAGGTAAAAGTCCCAGATCGAATGCAGGTTGGTGCCCATCACTCCACCGACATAGTTGGCGCGGGCATAGGCCTCGGGCTGCAGGTCGGTGCGCAGGCTGATCTGGTAATCATTGCCGCCCTTGTCGGGATGGTTGTTGGCGTGCATCGGCTGGTGGATGTCGCCGACGAAATGGACCAGGAACTTCAGCGCATCGCGCCGGGCCGGCAGCGGCTGGCGGCGGTCGGCGAGGATCGCGCGCTGCGCCTCGATCGCGCCGATCACGCATTCGCCGTTGGGGCAGTCGCGCGCTGCGTCGACGCTGCAGGTGCCCTCCGGGGTGTTGATGTAGTGCCAGCGCGAGGTGGCCTTGAAGCGCGCTGGATCGCTGGTGCGCAGCGTGTCCGCCCACGACGCGACCCCGCCCAGGCTGGGCTCGCTTTCGCCGGCCAGCAGCACCGCGACCTCGGCGTTCGCGGCCGGGCTGAGGTGGCGCTGGGCCAGTTCGCCGACCAGTCGATGGCCGAGCGCGCTCCAGGCCATGGCGGAGGGGGCGGGCAGCAGCAGGAAGGCGCAAAGCAGGAGTCGGTACATGGTGTCCGGGTCGTCGCGGGTGGGAAGGGTCTAAAATACCCGCTTATCCCTACTTCCGTCTGTCAGGAGTTTCCGCAATGGCGATCAAGGTTGGCATCAATGGCTTCGGCCGCATCGGACGCAACGTGCTGCGTTCGGCCGTGCAGAATTTCGGCAATGACATCGAGATCGTCGCGATCAACGACCTGCTGGAGCCGGACTACCTCGCCTACATGCTCCAGTACGACTCGGTGCACGGGCGCTTCGACGGTGACGTCAAGGTCGATGGCCATGACCTGGTCGTCAACGGCAACAAGATCCGCCTGACCCAGGAACGCGACCCGGCCAACCTGAAGTGGGACGAGGTCGGCGCCGAGGTGGTGATCGAATCCACCGGACTGTTCCTGGACAAGGCCACCGCGCAAAAGCACCTGGATGCCGGCGCGAAGAAGGTGATCCTGTCGGCGCCCTCGAAGGACGACACGCCGATGTTCGTGTTCGGCGTCAACGACAAGACCTACAACGGCGAGGCGATCATTTCCAACGCCTCGTGCACCACCAACTGCCTGGCGCCGATCGCCAAGGTCATCCATGACAAGTGGGGCATCAAGCGCGGCCTGATGACCACCGTGCATGCCGCCACCGCGACCCAGAAGACCGTCGACGGCCCGAGCAACAAGGACTGGCGCGGCGGCCGCGGCATCCTCGAGAACATCATCCCGTCGAGCACCGGCGCGGCCAAGGCGGTCGGCGTGGTGATCCCCGCGCTCAACAAGAAGCTGACCGGCATGGCGTTCCGGGTGCCGACCTCGGACGTCTCGGTGGTCGACCTGACCGTCGAGCTGGAGCGCGAGGCGACCTACGCCGAGATCTGCGCGGAGATGAAGGCGCAGAGCGAAGGCGCGCTCAAGGGCGTGCTGGGCTACACCGAGGACAAGGTGGTCGCGACCGACTTCCGCGGCGACACGCGTACCTCGATCTTCGACGCCGGCGCCGGCCTCGCCCTGGACAGCACCTTCGTCAAGCTGGTCAGCTGGTATGACAACGAATGGGGCTACTCGACCAAGTGCCTGGAGATGGTCAAGGTCGTCGCCGCGAAGTAGCGCCACCGCGCGCGCCTTGCCGGTGGTTTCCCCGACGTGACCGGTGGAGGCCCGGGCGACCCGGTCACCTTTCCAGCAGGCATGGTCGGGCGTACCGGAGCTGCACCGGAACTGTCACCCGCACCGGCACCGGCGCGCTGACCTGGGTCAAGGCCGGGTGCGCGCGCCGGGCGGATACTTGCGGCATGTCCGATCCGATTTCCACTCCCCAACCGGCCCCGGCCGCCGAACCGTTGACGCAGACGCACATCGAGGCGCTCGTCGACCGGTTCTACGCCCGGGTGCGTGGCGATGCGGTGCTCGGGCCGATCTTCAACCCGGCAGTGCACGACTGGGACGAGCACCAGCGAACGCTGGTGTCGTTCTGGTCGTCGGTGGTGCTCAGGACCGCCACGTATCGTGGCAATCCGATGGCCGCGCACCGCGCCCACCCGATCCGAGCCGAACATTTCGACCACTGGCTCGCGCTGTGGCGCGAGACCGCGCTGGAGGTCATGGCTCCCGCGCAGGCGCAGGTGTTCATCGACCACGCCACCCGCATCGGCTACAGCCTGCGCTACGGCCTGGGCTTGGGCGCCCGTCAGGGCGCGCGACAACTCGGCATCCCGGTGGTCGGTCGCGACGACTAAGCCTGGCGGGTCCCGAACTGCGTTGTGCGCCGCTTCACGCCGATTCAGGGGCAGGTGGTTCTCGGGGCGCGCCACGCTGTACATCAAAACGCGGCATCGAACGCGACCTCCCCCTGCACGCCGACCTGGTAGGCCGACACCCGGCGCTCGAAGAAGTTGGTGACTTCCTGCACGTCCTGCAGGTCCATGAACCCGAATGGGTTCGCCGCGCCGAAGTGTTTCGGCATTCCGAGCTGGGCCATGCGCTGGTCGGCGCAGTACTCGAGATACTCGCGCATGTCCTTCGGCGACAGGCCGACCACGCCGCCGGACAGCACGTCGGCGGCGAACTGTGTTTCGCAGTCGACCGCCTGTTCGAACATCCGCACCACGTCGGCGCGCAGCTCGTCGTCGAACAGGTCCGGCTCCTCCTCGCGCGCGGTGCGGATCACCTCGAACGCGAACGCCATGTGCCCGCTTTCGTCGCGGAACACCCAGTTGGTGCCCGAGGCGAGGCCGTTGAGCAGGCCACGCGAGCGCAGGTAGTAGACGTAGGCGAACGCGGCGAAGAAGAACAGGCCCTCGATGCAGCCGGCGAAGCAGATCAGGTTGAGCAGGAACTGGCGCCGCTGCGCGCGGGTCTCGATCCGCTGCAGGCCTTGTAGCGAGTCGATCCACTGGAAGCAGAACGCGGCCTTGGCCCGGATCGACGGCACATTCTCGACCGCGTCAAAAGCCTTGGTACGTGCGGCCGGGTCGGGCAGGTAGGTGTCGAGCAGGGTGAGGTAGAACTGCACGTGCAGCGCTTCCTCGTACAGCTGCCGCGACAGGTACATCCGCGCCTCGGGGGCGTTGATGTGCTGGTACAGGTTCAACACCAGGTTGTTGGACACGATCGAGTCGCCGGTGGCGAAGAACGCGACCAGGCGTTCGACCAGGTGCCGTTCGGCCGGGCCGAGCTTGTCGCGCAGGTCGTTGACGTCGGATGCGAAGTCGACCTCCTCGACGGTCCAGGTATTGCGGATCGCGTCGCGGTACATCTCGTAGAACTGCGGGTATCGCATCGGCCGCAGGGTGAGGTCGAAGCCGGGGTCGAGCAGTCGGGCGGGTTGGGCGGTCATGGGGATCCTGGGTCGTGCAAGCGGGAGTGGGGGCGGAAGCGCGGGCGCGGCTACTGGCACGCCTCGCAGCTTTCCGGGTTCTCCAGCGAGCACGCGATCGCCTCCTCGGTGGACGCCGGCCGCGCGATCGCGGCGGCACTGCCGACCGTCGCCTTGGCGATCCGCGTCGCCGGGCGCGAACGCAGGTAGTACGTGGTCTTCAGCCCGCGCTTCCATGCATACATGTACATCGAGCTGAGCTGGCCGATGTTCGGGCTCTCGATGAACAGGTTCAGCGACTGCGACTGGTCGATGTACGCGCCGCGCTCGGCGGCCATGTCGATCAGCGCGCGCATCGGCACTTCCCACACGGTGCGGTAGACCGCGCGTAGCGCTTCCGGGATCTCGGCGATGGCCTGGATCGATCCTTCGGCCAGCTTGATGCGGTCGCGCATTTCCGGCGTCCACAGCCCGAGCGCCTTGAGCTCGTCGGCGAGGTAGCGGTTGACGACCAGGAAGTCGCCCGACAGCGTCTCGCGCTTGAACAGGTTGCTGACCTGCGGCTCGATGCATTCGCAGCAGCCGGCGATCGAGGCGATGGTCGCGGTCGGCGCGATCGCGACCAGCAGCGAATTGCGCAGGCCGTGTTCGGCGATGCGCGCGCGCAGCGCGTCCCAGCGCTGCGCCTGTGACGGGGTCACGTCCCAGGCCTCGAACTGCAATTCCCCCCGGGAGGCGCGGGTGTCGTCGAAGCCGGGGTGGCGGCCATGCTCGATCGCCAGCTCGCACGACGCCGACAACGCGTGGAAATAGATGGCCTCGGCGATATCCTGCGAGAGCCTTCGCGCGGCCTCGCAGTCGAACGGCAGCCGCAGTTTGAAGAACACGTCCTGCAGGCCCATCGCGCCGAGCCCGACCGGGCGCCAGCGCAGGTTGGCGCGGCGCGCGGTCTCGATCGGATAGAAGTTCAGGTCGATCACGCGGTCGAGCTGGCGCACCGCCAGGCGCACGGTCTCGGCGAGCCGGTCGAAATCGAAGCCGGGCCGGTCGCCCTCGAAGCCGTCCTCGCCGGGCACGCCGACGTGGTGCGACAGGTTGATCGAGCCCAGGTTGCACACCGCGGTTTCGTCGTGCGAGGTGACCTCCAGAATTTCGGTGCACAGGTTCGACAGGTGCACGACGTTGCCTGCGCGCAGGGTCTGGTTGCAGGCACGGTTGGACTTGTCCTTGAAGTTCATCCAGCCGTTGCCGGTCTGCGCCAGCGTGCGCATCATCCGCCCGTAAAGTTCGCGCGCCTTGACGGTCCGGGCCGCGAGCCCGGCCGCCTCGGCGGCGGCGTACGCGCGGTCGAACGCGTCGCCATACAGGTCGGTCAGCTGCGGGACCCGGTGCGGGTCGAACAGCGACCAGTCCGCATCACTCTCGACCCGGCGCATGAACTCGTCCGGGATCCAGTTGGCGAGGTTGAGGTTATGGGTGCGGCGGGCCTCGTCGCCGGTGTTGTCGCGCAGCTCCAGGAACTCCTCGACATCGGCGTGCCACGGCTCCAAATACACGCACGCGGCGCCCTTGCGCTTGCCGCCCTGGTTGACCGCCGCGACCGAGGCGTCGAGCGTCTTCAGCCACGGCACGATGCCGTTGCTCATGCCATTGGTGGAACGGATCAGCGAGCCGCGCGAGCGGATGCGCGTGTAGCTCAGGCCGATGCCGCCGCTGAACTTGCTGAGCTTGGCGACATCCATGTAGCCGCGGTAGATGTCCTCCAGCGAATCTTCGGGCGAGTCGAGCAGGAAGCAGCTCGACAGCTGCTCGTGGCTGGTGCCGGCGTTGAACAGCGTCGGCGAGCTCGGCAGGTAGTCCAGCTGCGCCATGCGCCGGTACAGCGCGAGCGCGTCACCAATGTCCTCGCTGAGCGCGCAGGCGACGCGCAGGAAGAACTGCTGCGGGGTCTCGATCACGGTGCGCGCGGTCGGGTGGCGCAACAGGTAGCGGTCGTACAGCGTGCGCAGGCCGAAGTAGTCGAAGCGCAGGGTGAGGTCGGTATCGATCGCGTCATTGAGCTTGCGCGCATGCGCCTGCACGAACGTCAGCAGGCGGTCGTTGATCAGGCCGAGATCATGGCCGCGGGTGACCGACTGCGAGAACGCGTGGATGCCGATGCCGGCGACTTCCTTGTCGATCACGTTGCCTAGCAGGCGCGCGGCGAGCCGGCCGTACTCGGGTTCCTCGGCGGTCAGCAGCGCGGCGGTGCGGATCGACAGTTCGTCGAGCTCGCGGGTGCTCGCGCCGTCGTACAGGCCGGAAATGGTGCGGGTGGCGACGCGCATCGGGTCGACCGCATGCAGGCCATCGCAGGTACGGGTCACCGCGCGCACGATCTTGTTGAGGTCGACCGGCTCGCGGCGGCCGTTGCGCTTGGTCACGCTCATCGTGAGGTTGGCGGCGGGCGGAGTCAGGGCAAAGCAGGGGACGTCGCCGTGCGAAGCGTCATCGTGGGATGCGCCGTGGCGCGGCGTCTGGTCCTGGGTGGTGGCAGGCGCATCGGCGAGAGCGGCATCGCTGTGGTCGGCGTCGTGGGTGGTGGTCATGGCGGTGCTCCGGTGCGTGGGCGCACGGTTCGTCGGTCCTTCCCTCGAAGGACGACGCACGCGGGCATGGACGCGTCGCCCGGCCGATGCCTTTCGGCCGGTCCGGGTGAACACGGTCACGCCCCCGCGGGCGCGGAATCAGCAGGGTGCGGGGCGGGTGTCGCGCCACCCGAGACTGGAGCGTCCGGGCAGGCCTGACGGCGGCCGTCATGGCGGGCGCGGTGCCGGGGCATCGCGCAGCGACACCGACCGTCTTCCCCCGAAGACTCGCTGGCCGGTCACCGCGCGGTGTGCATCGCGCGGCTGTCGGCAGGTCTTCGGACTCGGGACACGGGACGGCGTGTTGCCATCCCACCTACTGGCCGTCGCTTCCCGGGCGCGTGGTGCGCCCAGTGCGATGACGGCGTTCGTTTCCCATACCGCTGCGGGGCAGTGCCGGCCTTGGACCTCACTCGATTCCGAGCGGTCCGCACCGGCTTCCCGTTTTAAGCCGATCTCGCGATCGGCACCGACGGGCACAACATAAAGTGGTTGGGCATGTTAGTCAACGCAATATGTGGTGATTGGTGTTCCGCCATACCGCACCCACCCTGCAACCGCCAGCGCCGCCGGGGCGTGGTGTAACGTGCACGGCTTGAACGCTGGGGAGGCGTGCATGCAAAGCTTGATCGGGCTGGTGGTACTGGCGGTGCTCGCGGTGCCGGTGTTGTTGATCGTCGCGCTGTCGATGATCGGCGCGCTGAAGTCGCGGGTGGCGCAGCTTGAGTGGCAGGTCGCGCAACTGCAGGAGACCGCACCCGGGGCAGGCGTTGCATCCGAACCCACCCTGGAAGAACTGATGCGCGCGCGATCCGCCGTTGCGCTCGCTCCCGAGGCGCCCGTGCCGCCGCAGCCGCCGTCGCGCCCGGCAGAGGACCCGACTCCACCCATCGCGGCGCCGACGCCGCGGCCGTTCGCGATGCCGTTGCCTGGCTCCGAGCCCCCGCGCATGCCGCCGAAGCCGCCACCGCCCGAGCCACCGCCGGCGGCATCGCGCCCTGCCAGGCCCGATCCGCTGACACTCGCCGCGCGCGCCCTGCGCCGCTGGTTCAGCGAGGGCAACGTGCCGGTCAAGGTCGGCATGCTGGTGCTGTTTGCGGGGGTCGCGGCGCTGCTCAAGTACGCCAGCGACCAAGGCTGGATGACGCTGCCGGTCGAGTTGCGGCTGGCCGGCATCGCGCTGGCGGCGCTCGCCGGCCTGGTGTTTGGCTGGCGTCAACGCGAACAGCGCCGCAGCTTCGGCCTGGCGCTGCAGGGCGGCGCGATCGGCGTGCTGCTGCTGGTGGTGTTCGCGGCGTTCAAGCGCTATGACTTCATTCCGGCCGGTGCGGCGTTCGCGTTGAGCATCGTGCTGGTCGCCGGCGTCGGCGTGCTCGCCGTCAAGCAGGACGCGATCGCGCTGGCGCTGTTGGGCATCCTCGCCGGCTTCCTCGCGCCGATCTGGCTGTCGACGGGGCAGGGCAGCCACGTCGCCCTGTTCGGTTACTACGCGGTACTCAATGCGGCGATCTTCGCGATTGCGTGGTGGCGGCCGTGGCGGGCGTTGAATGTGCTCGGTTTTGTGTTCACGTTCGCGATCGGCACGTTGTGGGGCGTGCTGAAGTACCGCGCGCAGGACTTCGCGACCACCGAGCCGTTCCTGCTGCTGTTCTTCGCGTTCTACCTGCTTATCCCGATCCTGTACGCGTGGCGTCGCGCGGCGGGGCGACGCGATGTCATCGACGGCTGCCTGGTGTTTGGCATGCCGCTGGTGGTGTTCGCGCTGCAGGCCGGGCTGCTCGAAGGCCAGCGCAGGCCGCTGGCGTTGTGCGCGCTCGGGCTCGGCGCGATCTATGCGGTGCTGGCGTGGTGGCTGCAGCGGCGCGAACACTTCGCGGCGCTGGTCGCGCCGTACGCGATGCTGGCGGTCGGCTTCGCGACGCTGGCGGTCCCGCTGGCGCTGTCGGCGCAGGCAACCGCGAGCGTGTTCGCGCTCGAGGGCGCGGCGTTGGCGTGGCTTGGGTTGCGCCAGGACAACCGCCTGCAACGCACCGCCGGCGCGCTGCTGCAGCTCGGCGCTGCGCTGAGTTTCCTGGTCGGGATCGTCGACGCGCCGGCGCCGACCGCGGCCGTGGCCAATCCTGCGTTCATGGGCGCGTTGCTGATCGCGTTGGCCGGTTACGCGAGCGCCTGGAGCCACCGCCGCGCGGGCCAGTGGCAACCCGCATCGCTCTACTACCTGTGGGGCCTGGCATGGTGGCTGGGCAATGGTGCGCACGAGATCAGCCGCTTCGTCGAGGCCAGCGCGCACGCCGACCTGTTGCTGGTGCTGTTCGTGCTGAGCGGTTGGATCGCAGCGGAAGTACACCGGCATGCGCCGGCACGCGCGCTGGCGTGGACGGCGACCCTGGCGCTCGCCTCCGCGCTGCCGCTGGCCCTGGCGCAGGCCGGCGCCCATGCATACCCGCTGGCCGGTACCGGACTGCTGGCCTGGGCGCTGTATGCACTGGCTGGCTGGCGGATGCTGCTGGCGCTGCGCGAGGACGAGGCGTCGATCGCCGGTCTTGGCCACGCCGCGTGGCTGCTGGCGTGGCCGCTGTCGGTCGGCCTGACGCTGCACCACGCCGCTGCCGAAGTGGCCCTCGGCGAGGGCTGGCGGTTTGCCGCGGCGGCGCTGCCGTGGCTCGCGGTGGCGGCGGCGCTGCAATGGCGGCCACGGTGGATCGCGGCGCCGCTGGCGCGGAACTTCGAACCCTGGCGCGGCGGCCTGCAGACGCTGTTCGCGGCGCTGCTGGCGCTGGGCTGGCTCAGGGCGCTGGCGTTGCCCGGCGACAGCGCGCCGCTGCCGTGGTTGGCGCTGCTCAATCCGCTCGACCTGTGGCAGGTGCTGGTGGTGGCGGTGCTGGCGGCATGGCTGGCGACGGAACGCGCGTCGCGCGACCTGCAGGCGTGGCGCCTGCCGTGGCTGGCCGCGGCTGGCTTCGCGCTGGTCAGCGTCGTCACCCTGCGCGCCGCCCATCACTGGGGCGGCGTGGCGTGGGGCGGGGCGATGTTCTCCACCAGCCTGGTGCAGACCAGCCTGACCGTGGTCTGGAGCGTGCTTGGGGTGATCGGCTGGATCCTCGGCTCACGGCGCGGCCAGCGCGGCCTGTGGCGGGCCGGCGCGGTGCTGATGGCGGTGGTGCTGGCCAAACTCGTGCTGGTCGATCGCCAGCACCTGGGTTCGGGCTTCGGCATCGCCTCGTTCATCGCCTATGGCCTGTTGTGCACGGCGGTGGGCTACTTCGCGCCGGTGCCGCCGCGCGCGTCGCACCCGCTTGCGGATCACGGGCGCGAGGTGCCCGCATGAAGCGCCCGCTGCTGTTCGCGTGCCTGCTCTGGTTGCCGCTGCTGGCGCTGTCGTCCGCGCGCGACGACTACGCGTGGCAGTGGCCGCTGACGTTGGGCCGCGATGGGGGCGGCGCGTACCGCGTGGTGCTCGACGCGGCGGTGTATCGCCAGGTGCAGGCCTATGACCTGAGCGACATCGCGGTGCTCGATCGCGACGCCACGCCGGCGCCGGCGGCGGTGTTCGCGCCCGAGCAGCCGCTCGCGCAGCCGCCGCGCCGGCTCGAGGTGCCGTGGTTCGCGCTGCCAGCGGTGGCGGGGATCGGCGCCCAGCAAGGCTGGGAGCTGATCAGCCAGGTCGAGCCCGACGGCCGCCTGCGCCGGGTCGAGGCGCGCATCATCGACCGCGCGGTGGAGGCCGTGCCGCGCAGTGCGTTGCTGGTCGACCTAAGCCGCGTGCGCGAGCCGGTGGCGGCGCTGGAACTGGAATGGCAGCCGCTGGACGCGCTCGATCTGGGCTACACGGTCGAGGCCAGCGACGACCTCGAGCACTGGCAGCCGCTGGCCACGCGCGGGCGCATGGTCGACCTGCGGCGCGACGGCCGTCGACTGCTGCAGCGGCGCATTGAACTTTACGGGCTGCTGCCGCACCGCCAGGGGGCGCGCTACCTGCGGCTGATGCCCGACCGCCGCGACCAGGCCCCGGTCGTCACCCGCATCAGCGCCGAGCTGGCGGTACCTGCGGGCACGACCGCATCGCAGTGGATCGAACTGACCGGGCGGCGCAGCAGTCGTGGTGGCCGGACCCGATTCGAGTTCACACTGGACGGCCGCTTCCCGGTGCGGCAGGTCGACGTGGCGCTGGCCGGCAACCATGCCGTGCAGTGGACCCTGGAAAGCCGCGACAGCACCGATGCCGACTGGCGCGTACGCGTGGCGCCGTGGATGGCCTACCGCGTTGACTCCGGTGGGCGCAGCAGCGAGTCCGCCGCGCCGCGGTTGGACGCCACCCTCCGCGACCGCCACTGGCGACTGAGCGCGTCCGGCGCGGTCCATGGCGAGCCGATACTGCGCCTGGGCTACCAACCGGAAGTCGTGGTGTTCCTCGCCCAGAGGCAGGGCGGCTACACCCTGGTGGCCGGCAGC
>JBBRWW010000064.1:0-16066 GCA_038248955.1 Lysobacterales bacterium | reverse complement strand
TAGGCGACGAACGCGAGCCAGATGGTGTTGTAGCCGATCGCGAAGAACATCATGGAGTAACTGCTGGGTGGGAAGCGTGGGATCGAAGGAGAGCAGGTAGCCGGGCTGGCATTCGAGCGCCGCGCAGATGGCCTCGCGCATGGAGTAGCGGATCGCCTTCGCCTTGTCGGCCTTAAGGATCGACAGGTTGGCCGAGGTGATGTCGATGCGCGCAGCCAGCTCGGTGATCGTCATGCGGCGCGCGTGCAGCTGTTCGTCGAGGCGGACGCCAATGGCCATGTCAGACATCCCCCATGTCAGACGGTGCCTTCGAGGTCGGCGCGTGCCGGCGCGTCCGCATGGCGCCCGATGGTGAGCGCTGGCGCCGTCACTGACCGCGGCCCGGAACCCTCAGCGCGAGTCCGATGTCACCCGCCACACCGCGTTGCCGACATCGTCGGCGATCAGCAGCGCGCCATCGTGATCCTGCGCCAGGCCGACGGGCGCGCCGTAGAGCTGCTTCTCGTCCTTGGAGTGGAAGCCGGTGACGACGGTCTGCGGAAGCCCGGCCGGCCTGCCTTGCTCGAAGGCGACAAACACCACGGCGTAGCCGCTCAGTGGCGAGCGGTCCCAGCTGCCGTGTTCGCTGACGAACGCACCGCCGTGGTATTTCGCCGGCAGGGCGTTGTCTTCGGAGAACAGCAGGGCCAGCGCGGCGACGTGCGAGCCGAGGGCGTAATCGGGCTTGATCGCGGTCTTGACCAGGTCCGGTCGCTGCGGCACCACGCGGCTGTCCACGTGCTGGCCGTAATAGCTGTAGGGCCAGCCATAGAAGCCGCCGTCCTGGACCGAGGTCAGGTAGTCCGGCACCAGGTCGGCGCCGATTTCGTCGCGCTCGTTGGCGATCGCCCAAAGCGCGCCGGTCTGCGGCTGCCATTGCAGACCGGTCGGATTGCGCAGCCCCGAGGCGTAGATGCGGCTGGAGCGCGTGGCGACGTCGACCTCGAGCACCGTCGCACGGCGGTATTCCACGGCCAGGCCGTTCTCGGTGATGTTGCTGTTGGAGCCGACGCCGACATAGAGCTTGCTACCGTCCGGGCTGGCCAGCAGGGCCTTGGTCCAGTGGTGGTTGATGGTGCCCGGCAGGTCGGCGAACGCTTCGCCCGGCGCGGTGATCCGCGTCTGCCCGGCGCTGTAGGGAAACCGCACGATCGCGTCGGTGTTGGCGACGTAGAGGGAGTCGCCGATCAGTTGCAGACCGAACGGCGAGTTCAGGTTCTCGACCAATACGTGCTGCTGCCATTCCCCGCCGGCTCCGGCTTTCCTGCGCAGCAGCGTGATCCGGTTGCCGCCCTTGGCGCCCTTGCCCGAGCGCGCCTTGATCTTGCCGGCAAACAGCTGCTTCGGGGTCGTCACCGGCTCGGTCCCGGGGCCATTGGATTCCACCACCAGGACATCGCCAGTGGGCAGCACCAGCAGTTGCCGCGGGTGCATCAGGCCGCTGGCGATCTTTTCGATCTTCAACCCCGCCACCACCGTCGGCGCCTGGCCGGCCGCCCAGCCCACGCCGGTCGGGACCTTCATCGGCGGCACGAGGAAGTCGCGCGGCGCGGGCAGGGGCGGGTTGCCGCCGGACTGCTGCACCGGTTCCAAGGACGCCTGACCGCTGCAGCCAGCCAGCAGTGCCACGAAGGCCAGCGCCACCGCGCGATGGTGGATGAACTTACTCATGGACGAACTCCCCGGTAACGGAAGGCTGCACGGCCATGGCGATGTGGCCAAGCGACAACAGGACGACCGTGCACGCCGACAGCCAGACGCCGGCGGGCACCACGGCGTAGGCATCGCGGCTGTGCACGAACGCATTGACGATCGCCGCGACGATGGCGAACAGGTTGAGCCAGAAATCGAACCTGTCCCAGCGCGTGGCGATGCGCCTGGAGGTGATCCATACCTGCGCCAGGTTGAGCAGCCGCGGGATCACCGCGAACAGCAGGCCGAACGTGATCAGCCAGGCGGCGCCCTTGTCCCACAGCATCACGCCGGTCCGGACATACAGGATGTCGAAGATCAACGCGGCGACAAAGCAGCCGAACGGGATCGGGTTGAGGAGGCCGTAAATGGCATTGGCGACGACGGAGCGACGCGCGATGGCTCGGGAACTCATGGGCGGCTGCCTCGATAGGAGGGAAGGACCTTGCGCGGCGCGCGCCTTCAGGGTGGATCCTGCCGAGGCTTGTCCGCGGTTGGGGCAACTCACGTTAAACGGCTCGGTGTCTGTAAGACGTCGAGACGTCAGGCAACCCACCGGGTCAGATGCACCGGTCCGCAAGCCGACCCGGGTCGGTCAGGTGCGATGACACCGGCAACCGCGACATCAGGCACCGGTACCACGGGCTTCGGAGCTGCATGGGTTGTGCGACCTCGCGCAGCACGCGGTCGCTGGCCTCGCGGCCGCCGCGGTCGTTGGCTGCCTTGAAGCCGTCCAGATCCAGGTACAGCAGCGCCAGGCCGTCTGCGCCCTGCGTCGCGTGCGCGATGGCGCCTTGCAATTCGCGCTGCAGGCGGTGGCGTTTGGGAAGGTCAGTCAGCGGGTCGTGGCCGGCGAGACCAGGAACATCGGCGCGGAATCAGCGCCACCGGCGGGGAACCGCCGGTGGCGCTGTCCCGGTGTTTCCAGCGTCGCGCGATCAGCCGACCTGGATCGTTCCCTTCATGACCGCCGAGTGGCCGGGAAAGCTGCAGAAGAACTGGTACGGTCCAGCCCCCTTGATCCTGCTGACCGGGAACGTGACCGAGGTGGTTCCGCCGCCGCCGACCAGTTTGGTGTGGGCGATGACGCGTGCGTCGTCGGCCTTGACGTAGTTGCCGTCAACCCCCGCCGCCATGCCGTCGGTGGCAATGGCTTCGCGATCTGAAGCCTGGGCGATCACGACGTTGTGGCCCATCGCCGCCACCGGCAGCTGGCCGGCGTGCTTCAGGTTGATGGTGAACTCGCTGCACGAAGCCGGTACGGTGATCGAGCCGACATTGAACTGCATCGCGTCGCTGCCTTCGATCGACGTTGCGCAGTCACTGACCACGGCAGCGGGCTTGCCATCGGCAGCGGGAGCTACCGCGACCGTTGCCGGGGCTGCGGGTGCCTCGGCAGACGGTGCGCTTGCGGCGGGCGCCGCGGTAGCTGGGGTCGCATCCTGGGCGGGCGACTGCGGCTGGTTGCCACAGGCCGCCAGGGCGACGGCGCAGGTGACGGTCAGGGCGGTGATCTTGACGTTCATTGGTGGATCTCCTTCGTCGAATGACCGCGACATGATTGGTCGCGGGACAGTCAGGTCACGTGAAGGGCAGGACGCTGGCGACTTCCGGCAGACGCCGTTGATCCGGCAGCGTCGGCTGCGGGTGCCCCGCGGTATGCGGGGGCACCCACGCGTGTGGGTGGTCACGCGTTGGCAACAACCTCCAGCGTTGGGTCGCCGCCACCACCGCGCGGCCGTTCGCGCTTGGCTGCGTACATCGCGCGGTCGGCGTGCGCGAGCAGGGCATCCGGGTCGCTGCCGTCGGCCGGGAAACAGGCGATGCCGACGCTGGCGTCGAGCTGGAAAAATCCATCGGCCAGCGCATAGGGCGGGCGCAGGCGCGCGCGCAGGCCGTCGGCCACGGTGCGGGCGGCCTCGGTAGTGCGGCAGCCGGGCAGCAGGGCGACGAATTCGTCGCCACCGACGCGGGCCACCAGGTCGCCCTGACGCAGGCCCTGCTGCAGGCGTTGTGCGACCTCGCGCAGCACGCGGTCGCCGGCCTCGTGGCCGCCGCGGTCGTTGGCCGCCTTGAACCCGTCCAGGTCCAGGTACAGCAGGGCCAGGCCGTCTCCGCTCTGCGTCGCGTGCGCGATGGCGCGTTGCAATTCGCGTTGCAGGCGGTGGCGATTGGGAAGGTCGGTCAGCGGGTCATGACCGGCCAGGTGCTCGAGCTCCTGCTCGGCGCGACGCAGTTCGGTCACCTCACGGGCCGTCGCGATGCGCACGCCGTAGTCGGGCAGCCACTGCGCCGACCACTGGATGTCAATGCTGTGGCCGTCCTTGTGGACGTAGCGATTACGGAAATGGCGCTGCCGTTGGCCGGCCATGACCTGCTGGACGGATGCCATGGTGGTCGCGAGGTCATCGGGATGCACCAGGTCGAACGCACGCAGGCCCAGCGCCTCGTCGGGGGCGTAGCCAAAGATGCGCTGGAAGCTGGCGCTGACGTACAGGAAGCGGCCGTCGGGATCGACCACGCACACCGCGTCGGGCAGCAGGTCGAGCATTTCGGCAAGCGGAGGCACGGTCGGGATCATGGAGTTGCCGGGTTCTTGGCGCCCGGGCATCGTGCCGTACAGGTGGTGACGCAGTATGGCAGCGCCGGGCACAGCCAAAAGAGACCGCGGTCATGCGTCGCCGGTCCGGCTTGAAAGCGTTCCGCCGATGCTGGCACGTACGGCGGGAAATCCCAGCTGGATGTTGCGGTATAGGAAGCGGAGACCGTGGCGTGGCGTCGATCGCCGACGCCGCGCCCTTGCTGCAGGTGGTCGCGCGCGTCATTCCGACGGGAGCGGTCGGGTTCGACCTGCGAAAAACGATGAATGGTGCGCATGGGGGCGAGTCCCATCGGGTCGCTGGCGCGGCAGTGCTACTTTGTGGACCCGTGAAGCGACCCGGAGCAGAAGACGTGAATACCGACCCAACTCCCTATCCGATCGGTACGCCAGGGCGCCCCTGGGGTGCGGCGGAAGTAGCGGCGTGGCGCTCGCAGCAGGCCCCCAAGCGCAGTTACGAGACCGACGTGCTCAGCGTGATCGAACGCCTGCGCGCGCGTTTTGACGTGCTGCAGTACGGCCGCCTGGACCATGCCCCCGACAGCTACCCGCTGATGGCGGTCAGGAGCCGCAACTGGCGCGATGACCTGCCGTGCGTGCTGGTGACCGGCGGCGTGCACGGCTACGAAACCAGCGGCGTGCATGGGGCGCTGCGGTTCCTCGAGCATCATGCGGCGGGCTACGAAGGCCGGGTCAACCTGCTGGTCGCGCCCTGCGTGAGCCCGTGGGGCTACGAGCGCGTGCACCGCTGGAACTGGCAGGCGGTCGACCCGAACCGCTCGTTCCGGGAGGACAGCCCTGCGCCCGAGTCGGCCGCGCTCATGCAGCTGGTGGCGCCGATTCTGGGTCGCGTGCTGGTGCACGTCGACCTGCACGAGACCACCGACAGCGACGAGACCGAGTTCCGACCGGCGCTGGCCGCCCGCGACGGTGAGACCTCCGAGCCCGGCGACATCCCCGACGGCTTCTACCTGGTCGACGACAGCGAGCACCCGCAACCCGCGTTCCAGCAGGCGGTGATCGCGGCCGTGGAGAAGATCACCCACATTGCCCCGGCCGACGCCCAAGGCGAGATCATCGGCTCGCCCATGGTCGCGCCGGGCGTGATCAGGTACCCGCTCAGGCAACTCGGGCTGTGCGCGGGGATCACCGATGCCCGCTACAAGACCACCACCGAGGTCTACCCCGACAGCCCCCGGGCCACCGTCGAGCAATGCAACGCCGCCCAGGCGGCGGCGGTGTGCGCGGCGATCGATTTCGCGTTGGAGCAGCATGGGCCAGATGGATTCTCCCGCGCGGAACGTTGAATCCGGGGCCTTGCGCATGCCGGGAAGGGGCTTGTGTCGGTGATTGCGAGCCCGCAGGCGATGTCAATCGATGCGCTGCGACCTCCTCGGGAGCGGCGTGCGCGCCCGCGCTCGGGTGGCGCGCGCTCGATGCTTCCCCGCAACCCAATGTCGTCCTGGAGGCAAGCGCCATGGACGTGCTGATCTGCACAGCCAAGGAACAGGACGAGTGGCGCGCCGCGCTGGGTACGTGCCTGCCCGAGGCCCGCGTCTACGCCGGGCCCGATGCCCCCGCATGCGACTACGCGGTGGTGTGGCAGCCGCCGTCGCAATTGTTCGAACGCCAACCGCGGCTCAAGGCGCTGTTCTCGCTGGGCGCGGGGGTGAACGGCCTGCTCGCGATGCCATTGCTGCCGCGCGACGTGCCGCTGGTGCGGATGGAAGACGGGGGCATGGCCGCGCAGATGATCGAGTACGCGCTGTATGTCGCGCTCTCCGAGCTGCGACGCTTCCCGGACTATCGGCGTGCCCAGTCGCAGGCCCGGTGGGCGCCGCAGCCGGCGCGGTCGCGCGACGAGTTCCGTATTGGCGTGCTCGGGCTCGGGGTGCTGGGCGGGGCGGTAGCGGCGGCGCTGGCGGAGTTCGGGTTCGCCGTCTCCGGCTGGAGCCGCAGCGCCAAGGAAGTCCCCGGCGTGCAGTGCGCGCACGGCGCGCGGTGCCTCGACGATGTGCTGGCGTGCAGCCAGTTGTTGATGCTGTTCCTGCCGCTGACCGGCGCCACCGCTGGCCTGCTCGACGCTGCCCGGTTGGCGCAACTGCCCGCCGGCGCGGCCGTGGTCAACCTGTCGCGCGGTGAGCTGGTCGATGACGAAGCGTTGCTCGCGGCGCTGGCGTCGGGCCACCTCACTGCGGCCTACCTCGACGTGTTCCACCACGAGCCACTGCCTGCCGGTCACCCGTTCTGGCAGCATCCGCGCGTCCAAGTGACCCCGCACGTCGCCGCGCTTACCGACACGCACCTGGCCTGCCTGCAGGTCGCGGAAAAGATCCGGCGCCTGGAGGCAGGCGAGCCGATCAGCGGCGTGGTGGATCGGCTGCGCGGGTACTAGACATCGGCGCTACCGCTTTGCCAGTGCGCCGAGCGTCGATCACGGCGCCGGACAGGGCCAACGAGCCCCGCCACAACTCGCGTACCCGGTCCCTCGGCGCGACACCCACCTGCCGGAAAGCCCCCCAAGCAGGGCCCCTGATTGGGTTTGCCCGGATGCCACGTTCAGCGCTTCGTGCAGGTGATCGCGGTGTGCGGCTCCTGTTCCGCGGCACTGACGAGCGGCTCGTGCGGCTTGCCCGGCACGTGCCTCCTCACGCCCGACGCCCAGCCCATCGCGCACGGTCACGGCAGCGCACATCCAGCCGACCCTGTATGGATCAGCTCCCGGGCCCTATTCTTGTCGCTGGTCGTCATGGCAAATGGTCAACACGGACGCATGGGCAATCCCACCATCTACACCGATATCGCCGAGGCCATCCTTGAGCATGCGGCAGCGATCACCCGCCTCGATGCCCGCGCCATGGGACAGGCGGCGCACGCGACCGCCTACGCCGGCCACGTCGACGCGATCCGCCTGCTGGCCGTCGAGTACGTCGATCCCTATCCCGACCGCGAACTGGTCCGGCAATTGAAGACCCTGTCGGGCAACTTCCCGGGGGTGTTCGTGCAACTTGCTGATGGCGCGATACGGTTGGTCGTCGACACTGCGAGTCAACAGCACAGGTTCAAGCTGTGGACGCGCCAACAGATCCTCAAGAACGAGGAGGACGAGGACTTCCCCGACCACTGACGGCAGGTGTCGCTGCGTCGCGCGGCAACGAGCCCGGGCGACGCGCCAGCAAGGGGCGTCCGCGGCGGAATTCCCATTCCCGACATGAAAAAACCGGGCAATGCCCGGCTTCCTTCATGCCGACACGACCGGCTGTCTTACGGGGTCGGCGCGCTCACCGGCGCGAAATTGGCGTGCACCAGCCTCCAGTCGCCGCCCTGCTTGACGTAGACCCGCGTGGACTTGGCAACGTTGTTGTGCATTTTGCCGTCGCTGCCCTTGATCATCCCGGCATAGTTGTAGGCCAGGATCGCAGTGTCCCCGTATACCTGCACATGCGGATTGAGCATTTCGGATACCAGGCTCTTGTCGCCGCTCTGCAGCGAAGCCGTGTAGAACCGCGACGCCATCGCCTTGCCCTCCACGAGCGTCGGCACGTCGGCATTGAACTCGGTGTAGTCGTCGGCCATTGCGCTCATCGTCTGCGAGGCCGGCTTGTTCTGGTTCTCCGCCGCCCATTGCGCCCTGGCTGCCGCCATGACTTCGGCCGCCGCGCCAGTGGGTTCCGCCGCCGCGACCGAGCCCGCGGCGAACATCAGGCCGACGGCGAGCGGTAGCAGTACCGTACGAACGGTTTTCATCTTCGAGATGGACATGGTGGATTCCTGTTTGCGAGGGAAAGACCACCACGTTTGCGCGGGTCGAGCCGATCTTCTCGCTGGCCCCGGGGGGGCACCAACAGAAGCAGCGGTGTAGCCGCGGAGAGGGGGCGGGTATTCGTGACAACGGCAATGCATCGTTGCAGCGGCCATTGCGGCGGGACGAGGCGGCGGGAAACCCCCCCGAAACCACTCCATGCAGGTGCCGACCGCGTGGAATGCATCGCCCCAGCCTCGAGGGCCACCTGTGCTGACCACCGGTCACCGCAGAGACGGGGGGCGTGCTGACGCAAATCGGACGATTCGGGCGAGATCCCCGCAAAGCCGCGATGGGAGGTTTTACCAGGCTGCGGCGCGTATTCGGCCGGTCGTCGCGGTGGGCTGCGTGACAGCACAGGCAGCCCTCGCCGGTGGTTGGGTTTTCGTGGGCGGCAACTCCCATGGCCTGCCCGATCCGCAGCATCGAAGGCCGCCCGGCTGCGGGGGCTCCACTGGCTCGAGCGGCTTCGGTCGCCTTGGTCGCGCTGGGTATGTTCGATAGGGAGGTGGCTGCGCATGCGATACGAACTGTATTACTGGCCCGGGATCCCCGGGCGTGGTGAATTCGTGCGCCTCGCTTTGGAGGAGGCGGGCGCCGACTACGTGGATGTCGGCAATGACGGCGCCGCGGGTGGCGCGGCGGCAGTGGAGCGTTGCCTGGACGATCCCCGCGCCGTGCATCCGCCCTTCGCGCCACCGTTCCTGAAGGCTGGGAACGTGGTAGTGGCGCAGGTGGCCAACATCCTGCAGTTCCTCGGCCCGCGCCTGCGGCTGGTGGCGCGCGATCCCGCGGCGGCGGCGTGGACCAACCAGCTGCAACTGACGATCGCCGACCTGGTCGCCGAGGCCCACGAGGTACACCATCCGATCGGCGCCGGTGCGTATTACGAGGACCAGAGGCCGGAGTCGCTGCGGCGCGCAGAGGGATTCCGCGAACAGCGCATCCCGAAGTACCTGGGTTATTTCGAACGCGTACTGGCCAACAATCCCGGCGGCCGGCAGCACCTGGTCGGTGCCCGCCTGTCCTACGCTGACCTGTCGCTGTTCCACCTGTTGGCGGGCCTGCGCCATGCGTTCCCGAATGCGATGCGCCGGATCGAGCCCGACCTGCCCAATATGCGGTCGCTGGCGGCGCATGTCTCGCAGCGGCCCAATGTCGCCGCCTACCTCGCATCACCGCGTCGCCTGCCGTTCAACGAGAACGGCATTTTCCGGCACTACGGGGAACTGGACCCCTGACCGCAACCGGGAGAGTGTCCAGCTGCGCACCCGGCGCTTCGATCGCCGCAGGTTTGCAGGGGGATTGCCGGCCACGAACGATGGGGATCAGCCGCGCAGGGCGCGGTACGCATGCCAACTCGCGTGCCCGAGGACCGGATAGATCACGATGAACCCGAGCAGTCCGGTGGCGAAACCAATCGCGCTAAACACCACAATCAGCAGCGCCCATTCCGCGCTCGCGGCGGGGTGCCGGGACACGGCGCGCAGGCTGCCGCGCATTGCCTGGCCGGCGCTGGCCTGGCGGTCGAGGATCAGGGGTACCGCAATGACTGAAATGCTGAAGCACGTGACCGCCAGCACGCCGCCGATGGCCGCCCACGCCGACAACTGTCCGGACGACATGAACTGCCACGTGCTGTCCCACAACGTCTGGTCCACCCGCGGCGCGATCGGACCACTGATCGCCACCAGCAACGAGGTGGACAGTGCCAGCCACACGGCGGCGATGGCGAGCAGGGCCAGCGCGAGCCGTTCCAGGGCGTGGCGCTCGCGGTTGATGCCGCGCAGCGAGCGGTCGAATGTCGCTGCATCGCCGGCCTGCATTGCGCGCGAGGATTCGACCAGCCCCGCGCCGAGGATGGGGCCCAGCAGCAGGAAGCCGGAGACCGCGGCGGCGATGAAATAGGGATGGTCGCCCAACGCGAAGATCAGCCAGCCCATCAGCGCCACCATCAGTCCGTAGGCGATGCCCACGGACGGCGCGCGGCGGAAATCCCGCAATCCCAGCGACAACCAGCGCAGCGGTTCCACCAACGCAATGGGATGGCTGCGGCGTACGGGATGCGAGGGCATCGGGCCCGAATGCATGGTGGTCATGGCGGCCCTCCTTGCGGGCAAAGATCGCGGGAGACGTGGCGACGTGACGCCGGGATGGCGGCGGAGCGGTCGGCTGCCGCCACCCTGTCCAGACCCGTCGCGTCGCGTCGCACGCCACGGGGCCTGCGCGGGGCGGCTGGATTGCCGCACTCCCGAATCTAGGTGCACCGGCGGCAACGCCATTGACATGGATCAACAATGGGCGCGGATGGTCATGGCCGAGGCCGCGGCTCAGTAGGCAGGCGGCGCCGAGGCAGGCATTCGGCCGATTGCCATTAGCGGTTAACGCCGGCTGCAACCGCATCGCGGGAGATGGGTTTCGCCCCGTTGACGGCGGACACCCCCCGGGCCGCGCGGTTTTCGCGAACCCGCCAGCCCCGTGATCCGTTAGGCTCGTGCCCCTGTCCCTCAGGAACGCCCAGCCCGATGAAGAAGTCCCTGCTCAGCCTCAGCCTTGCCTTTGCCATGGTCGCGCCTGCTGCGCAAGCCGCCGAGGCGCCTGCGGCCCAAGCCGCGCTGGGTGCGTTCGGCATCGACCTGGGCAACCGCGACACCACGGTCCGGCCGGGTGACGATTTCGACCGCAACGCCAACGGCCACTGGTTCGACACCTACCAGTTGAAGGACTACGAGTCGCGTTACGGCTCCTTCGACCTGCTCCGCGACCAGGCCGAGGCGGACGTGAAGACCATCATCGAGGAACTGCAGGCACGCACCGACCTGGCGCCCGGCAGCAACGAGCAGAAAGTGCGCGACTACTACGCCAGTTACATGGCGGCCGACGCGCGCGACGCGGCAGGCATCCGGCCGATCCAGCCGATACTGGCCCGGATCGCCGCGATCGACTCGATCGCCAAGCTCACCACCGCGTTCGGCAATGCCGACGTCGACGGCAGCCGTTCGCCGCTGGGCATCGGCGTGGCCATCGACCGCAAGAATCCCGATGCCTACCTGGTCTCGGTCGGTGTGGCCGGGCTCGGGCTGCCGGACAAGGACTACTACTTCAACGCCGACGAACGCTTCGTCAAGATCCGCGCCGCCTACGTGGAGCACATCGCCCGCATGCTCGGTTTTGCCGGCGTCGCCGGGGCCAGGCCGCGCGCCGAAGCGATCCTGGCGCTGGAAACGCGCATGGCCAAACAGCACTGGGACCGCGCCGAGCGCCGCGACCGCGACAAGACCTACAACCTGACGACCTGGGAGGCGCTGACCCAGCGTTACCCGGGCTACGACTGGGCGGCGCATTTCAAGGCGCAGGGCCTGGCGGTTCCCCACGCCGTCAACGACACCACGCCGTCCGCGGTCGCGCCGGTGATCGCGATCATCAACGACACGCCGCTGCCGGTGTGGCGTGACTACCTGACGTTGCACGCGGTGGCCGGCAACGCGTCCTACCTGAGCCGCGAGATCGACGACGCCAGCTTCGCCTTCACTGGCACGGTGCTGCGCGGCCAGCTGGCGCAGCGCGACCCCTGGAAGCGCGCCGTGGCCACGGTCGGCGACAGCGATGGCCTCGGCGATGCGGTTGGCCAGATCTACGTCGCCCGCCACTTCAAGCCCGAAGCCAAGGCGGCCATGGACGATCTGGTCGCGAACCTGCGCAAGGCGCTGCGCACCAACATCGGGCAGCTCGACTGGATGGGCGATGCCACCAAGGCCGAAGCGAACCACAAGCTGGAAACGTTCAAGCCCAAGATCGGCTACACCAGCCAATGGCGCGACTACGGCGCGGTGCGGATCGTCCCCGACGACCTGATGGGCAACGTGGTCGCGATGCGCCAGTTCTATGCCGACGACCAGAACCGCCGCGTCGGCACCCGGCCGGATCGCAACGAGTGGTTCATGACGCCGCAGACCGTCAACGCGTACTACAACGCATCGTTCAACGAGGTGGTGTTCCCGGCCGCGATCCTGCAGCCGCCGTTCTTCGACGTGCACGCCGATCCCGCGGTCAACTACGGCGCCATCGGCGCGGTCATCGGCCACGAAATGGGCCACGGCTTCGACGACCAGGGCAGCAAGTCGGACTTTGCCGGCATCCAGCGCCAATGGTGGACCGACGAGGACCGCGCGCGCTTCGACACCCGCACCAAGGCGCTGGGCGCGCAGTTCAACAGCTATTGCCCGTTCGAGGGCCAGTGCGTCAACGGCCAGTTGACCATGGGCGAGAACATCGGCGACCTCGGCGGCCTGTCGATGGCCTACACGGCCTACCACCTGAGCCTGGATGGCAAGCCTGCGCCGGTGATCGGCGGCCTGACCGGCGACCAGCGCTTCTTCCTGGCCTGGGCACAGGTGTGGAAGGCGAAATACCGCGACGAAGCCACGATCGCGCAGTTGAAGTCCGATCCACATTCGCCGCCGCAGTACCGCATCAACGGGCCGGTGCGCAATCTCGATGCGTGGTATCAGGCGTTCGGCGTCAAGGCGGGCGACAAGTTGTTCGTGCCGGCAGACCAGCGCGTTCGCATCTGGTAAGGGCGGTCGTGGCCTGAAAAAAAAGAACCGGGTCATCTGGCCCGGTTCCCGTTTTAGCGGGTCGGCGGTGCACGTCGGGGTGGAACGCAAGGCCGGGGTCGGGCGGCCAAGCCGCCGTGCGCCCGGACGCCTGTCATCCGCCCCGTTGCACTCCTTGCGCGCGGGTCAGCGAGCGCCGACTGCCGAGGTCGCCGCACCGTCGGCACGCATGGCTGCGCGTTGCAGGTGCTCGGCCTTCCACACCATCGAACGGTGGATGCGGTTGAAGCCGCTGGGGTGGTCGTAGAACAGCGCTTCCTCGATCGGGCCGGGCTGCATCTTGCGGTACTCCGACAGCTGCACTGCGGCCTGCGCGAAACCGTCGGGTTCGCCGGCGGCATTGAGGCCGAAGGCGTCGGCCTCGGCTTCCATCGTCCGGGTGATCGTGTTGTTGACCGGCGCCAGGAAAAACATGAAAACCGAAAACAGCGCGGCGAGCAGCGGAAGCCCGGCGACGTCGTCTACCCCGCGGATGCCCCAGCCGCGGCCCCAACGCCGATCTGCCCACACGAAGGCGCGGCTGACCACGGCAAAGGCGAGCAGGAACACCATGCTGATGAACGCCACGCCCTTGTAGGCGTGGTTGAGCACGTAATGGCCCATCTCGTGGCCGAGCACGGCCTTGATGCTGGCCGGCGAGCTGCGGTTGAGCAGGTTGTCGTTGAGGCTGATGCGCGTGGTGCCGAACATGCCGCTGACATTGGCGCTGACACGCTTGCTCTGCTTGGAGGCGTCGAACCAGTACACGTCGCCGGCGGGAATGCCATTGGCGCGCGCCATCGACAGGATCTCGGCCTTGAGCGGGGTTTCGGGCAATGACTTGTAGGTGTTGAAGATCGGCATCAGGAACACCGGCGCAAGCGTGCCGATGATCGCGATGAAGGCGATGGTCACGCCCGCGCCCCACAACCACCACGTACGCGGTGCCTTGCGGATCACGGCATAGATGACCGTCAGCATGAGCGTGCCCAGGACCAGCCCGACCATCAGTCCCTTCAACTGGTCGCCGCCCCACTGCGCGAAGTCCTGGGTCGACAGTCCGTACTTGTGCTCGCGGATGAAGCCTTCATAGATCGCCCAAGGCAGCGTCAGCACCGTGGTCAGCAGGATGTACTGCAGCGCATAGATCGCGGTCTGCAGCCAGCGCAAGCGCGTGAGCCGCTCGGCGAAATCGCGCATCCGTGTGGACAGGCGGGTGCCCAGCAGCAGCCATGCCACGCCGAGCGCCAGCAGCAGGTTCCACAGCGGCAGCCAGTAGCCGCCCTCGAAGTACGCGTCGGATTTGGCACGCGCGTCTGGCGACAGCTGCGCCATGTACTGCCCGGTGGCGGCCTCGGCATCAAACGCGCCCGCATCCGGCCGGGCGGTTGCGACTGCCGTGGTCGGGGAGGCCGAGGTGGCAGCAGCGTCCGGCACGCCTGGCGTGATCGCGGTGGTCGCGGCCGATGCCGAACCGAATGCGAGGACCAGCGAGAGCAGCAGTGAAGTGATCGGTTTCGCATGGATCATGGCAGGGTCGTCCGTGGCAGGGCAGGCTGGAACGTAAGGCAACCGCAGCGACTGCGCCAGTCCGAAAAGGCCACCGATGGCACATCGGGCGAAACGCGCCGGGCGCCCGCGGTTTGTTCCAAGTACGATCGCGATGGTCGCAACGACCAGACCCAGGGAGCACAGATGCCATCTTTCCTTCCCCTCCATCCACGCCGCTGCCGCCGTGCGGTCCTGATCGCCGCGGCGCTTGCGCTGCTGGCCGGACCGGCATGGGCAACGGCGGCCACGCCGGATCGCGCGGCCATCCGCAGTGAAGTCGCCAAGCGCCACGACGAGTCCGTGAAGCGACTGCAGGACTGGATCGCCCTGCCGTCCATTGCCGCCGAAAACCTCAATTCGCGCGAGGGTGCCGAAACCATGGCGCGCCTGGCGCGCGAGGCCGGGTTCCAGAAAGTCGAGATCCTCGACACCGATGGCAAGCCGGGCGTGTTCGCCACCCTGGATGCCGGCGCGGCCACGACGGTCGGCCTGTACTTCATGTACGACGTCAAGCAGTTCGATCCGTCGGAGTGGAGCTCGCCACCATTGGAGGCGCGACTGGTGGACAAGCCTGGCCTCGGCAAGGCGATCGTCGGACGCGGCGCGGTCAACCAGAAAGGACCGGAGTCGGCCTTCCTCGCCGCGCTGCACGCAATCCGTGGCGCCGGGCAGGCCATGCCGGTCAACCTGGTGCTGGTCGCCGAGGGTGAGGAGGAGATCGGCTCGCCGCACATCGGCCAGCTCGTGCACCGGCCGGAAGTGGAGGCGGCGCTGCGCAGGACGGTCGGCGTGTTCATGCCGTCGGCTTCGCAGGATCTCGATGGCATCGTCACCGTGAGCCTTGGCGCCAAGGGCGTGGTCGAACTCGAACTGGTCGCCAGCGGCGAGCGATGGGGACGCGGGCCGGCCAAGGACATCCATTCGTCGCTCAAGGCGATGGTCGACAGCCCCGCGTGGCGCCTGGTGAAAGCGCTCGATACGCTGGTGTCGGACGACGGCAACACCATTACCATCGAGGGCTACCCGGTGCCGCCACCGATCAGTGCCGCGGAGAAAGCCATGGTCGCAGCCGCCACGCACAAGCGCAGCGAAGCCAAGGCGAAGCAGCAGTTCGGGGTGTCGCACTGGATCGATGACCTGTCGTGGCAGGCCGCCAACGAACGCCTGGTGTCGCAGCCGACCGTCAACATCGAAGGGCTCGTGGGCGGTTACACCGGTCCGGGTGGGAAGACCGTGCTGCCGCACCGGGCGGTTGCCAAGATCGACATGCGGCTGGTTCCCGGCATGAAGAAGGACGCCGCCGTCGCCGCATTGAAAGCGCACCTGGCCAAGCGCGGCTTCGGCGACATCGAGGTCAACGTGAGCGGGGGCTACGATGCCACCAGCACCGCGGCGGAGGCGCCGTTGATCCAGGCGCAGACGACCGTGCTGGAGCGCGCGGGCATGGCGCCCCTGATGTGGCCGCGCAATGCCGGCTCCTATCCGGGATTCGTGTTCACCGACGCACCCCTGAGCCTGGCATCGGGGCACTTCGGGCTCGGACACGGCAGCGGCGCGCATGCCCCGAACGAGTACTACGTCATCGAGTCGTCCAACCCCGCGATCCAGGGCTACGACGGCGCAGTGATGTCGTTCGTCGATTATCTGTACGAACTGGCGGACCCGACGAAATAGCGATGTCCGGGTGCCGGGCCGTGGGTTCCGGTACGCCGCCAGGCAGTCCCCACCGTGCCGGGCCACGTGCCGCTGATGAGCGGCCGTTGGCTGGCGCGGTCATGACGCCGGGGG
>JBBRWW010000063.1:0-16210 GCA_038248955.1 Lysobacterales bacterium | reverse complement strand
GCGGCGGGCGCGTTGCTGGAATGGGATCTCCACCTCCAGCATCACTTCGTAGCTGTCCAAGCGATTGCCGCGCTGCATCGAACCGACACCCAGGGTGATGTCGGGAAACCGGTTGCGCCGCTGCAGGTCGACATTGCTGCCCGCGGCCGCAGCCATCGCGGTGTTGGCCTGCAGGGCAGGGTGCGCACCTCGCTCGAGCCGTCGCAGTGCCTCGTCGAGGGTCATGGGGTCCACGGACAGGCTGGGTGGCGACGCGGGCTCGGCGAGCAGGGCGTCGGCGCGGCGGCCCAACACCGCATTCAATGCCGCCGTCGCTTCACGCCCTGCAGCCAGGCGCTCGATGCGTTCGCGCTGCACCCCCGTGCGCGCGACCTGGGCCCTGATCGAGTCCTGCTGGGCCGCCATGCCCAAGGCGTAGCGCACGCCCGCGATTTCCTCGACCTGCTCAAGCAGCGCGACCAGGCGGTCAACAACCGTGATGGATTCGCGGGCGTGCCAGTAACGCACGTACGCTTCCTCGGCTTGGGCCAGCAGCTCCGCCGCCGTCGCGTCACGATCGAGCTGTCGCGCCTGCGCCTCGTAGCGGGCCACATCGCGCGTCAGCCCGCGCTTGCCCCAGAGGGGAAATGTCTGCTTCAACAGGTACGTCGTCGAGCCAACATTGCCCGGAAGCAGCGACGGTTGATCGGGATCGATCCCGCGCAGCACCACCGATGCCATGGGGTCGGGCAGGGCACCCGCCGGCTGTATCCGCGCATCGGCGGCATCGGCCTCGGCCTGCAGCGCTCGCAGTTGAGGGTTGTGCGTGACCAGCCAGTCCTGGATCGAGGCGATGGTAGCGCCAGGAATGGGTTCGGCCGCGTAGCTGGCGGGAGCAACCAGCACAGACCACGCGAGCGTCGCACCGAGGATCAGCGAGCGACCAGCAGAGTGCATGCGGCGGAAATCGCAGTGATTTCGGCGTTCGCCATCCGTCGCCAGAATGCCAGCGCCAGCCGGATGTCGTAGAAGAACAGAAAAACCCATGTCGCTTGCCCTGCATGACCCACCCCGGAAATGAGGGCGGTACTGCGGCGGAGTGGACATGCCGTGCGAAGACGGCCGTGCCGATGTAAGCAACGCCAGGCGCAGTCAAGCGCCTGCCGGTCATCGGACAGGGATCAGATCAAGAGGAGGCTGGCGGGGTGCGGTGTAGGTCGGTGCCAGGAGACCGCAGGTGGTAGCGCAACGAAGGGCGCCCGGTCGGTTTCCAACACCGCAACTGTTGAAAAACCCATAGCCGGCACGGGTGCCAACGGTGGAACCGGAGGGACACGGCCCACTTCACTGCTCAGATCACCTTGGCCGCAATGGGTGGCGCAGAGGCTCGATTCGTCGGAGGGCACGGAATCGTGGCAGCCATGCTCGACTGACATCGGGACGGCAATCTCCGCCAACGCCATGGCCGCCAACGAACACCCCGGGTGACCGGCCAGTAGTACCTGTGACCACAGCAACGCAACGATCGCGAGGATCGCGAGTCGGGTGCGCAGGCGTCGGCGACGGTATCGGTTCATCAGATAGGGAGGTTACGGCCGTGGAGCTCTGGTTGCATTGATTTGGATCAGTTCTTAACGCCTGTATCCCGAGCATGGAGCCGAGTCCACGGTAGACGCGGGTACAGAGGGTTTCGCCTTCACGCCCATGTGGACTCCATGGGAGAGTATCCGCCTTTCATCGGGACAATGGGGCGTGACCGACGAGCCGGCATTCCCAGGGTGTGATCGCAACGCCACGTCAAATACCGGTTGCCGAGCAGTTGCGCAGATCCGGCCTTACCAATGGTTGGCTGTGACGGTCATCCCTGCGCGCGGTTTGCAAACAAATTGAACAACGGCCCGAAGATCAACGCGATATACCAACCGTAGGCGTAACTTTCAACCAGACCGAGCATAAAGCTCGGCCATGTGAGCCAGCTGAAACCAGGCAGAAGCCGTGACCACGTCTGGTACATGGCATGGTCAGGAAACATCAGATCGAAGCCGACGCAAAGCGTGTAGGTGATCGCGAGGAAGAGTCCGAGGCTCATCCCGAAAGCGAGCACGGGGATGCGGAACGTCCGCGTCGGGGTCAATGATGTCCCCGCCTCATGAAATTCAGGATTGTCTGTTGTATCAGCCATGTCCGTTCTCCTGTTGCCCCGGTCGCTCCGAGTGCCTGGCTCTCGGGTAGGCGCATCGCGATAGCCCTCGATGCGTCCAGCCACGTCCTCTCCATCGGCTGAACGGTCGCATCGCCTTGAGGTGATGGTATCGGCCTGATCCGGTACTTCATGGAGTGCCGGAGATTACCCTGGGTTTACTTTGCCTTGCCGAATGCACTGCGCAGATAGATCACGACATCGCGAATATCCTGCGTGCTCAGGCTGGAATTGCCTCCCTTCGGCGGCATGGGGATCGGTGCGCCGGGCGTCTGTTTGCCGTTTTCAATGGAATTGGCCAGTACCGCATCTGACTTACCCAGGACCCCGTTGGGATCGCTGAAGCGGGGGGCGCCCGGAATTGACCCCTTGCCATCGGCACCATGGCAGGCAACGCAGGTCTGGTGGTAGATGGCAGAGCCGGCGGCGATGGAATCCTTGGAGGAACCAGCCGCGGTGGCGTCGTCGATTTTCTCGGGCTTGGAAGCGGGCACGGAAGCCGGCTTGGCAACTGGCTTGGAAGCCGCCACGGAAACCGGCTTGGAAGCAGCCACGGAAGCCGGCTTGGAAACGGGCACGGAAGCAGTCGTGGGAACGGGTAGGGACGCGTGAGCGGAAACGGGATCAGAAGCTGGCATGGAAGCGGGCACGGCTGTGAGTGCGGGCTGCGACGGCGCTGCGATGTTGCTGTTACTGGCCTTCAGAAACGCAGTGATGTCCCGGGCCTGTGCCCCCGTCAGTCCGGCCCTGACCCGCATCTGTCCCATTGCCACTTCCCACTCGGCATTACTGAGTTCCGACGGGCTGCGCAGGTTGTGGCAGGAACCGCAGACTAGCTGCCACTGTTTTGCGCCACGGGCGAACTGGGTGGCATCGACAGCAGGACTCTGCGCACCTTCGCTACCGCTCGCTGCCTGGCTGCTGCCGGCAGCCATCAGCACGATGGATGCCACGAATCCAGACAGGGTGACCGAAAAATACTTGGCCAGGGCGTTTCCGCGGCGCATATGTGATCGATCATCACTGTTCATGTGAGTTGCCCTCATGTCAGAAGCCGAAGACCATTTGCATTCTCAGCAGGTTGTCTGTCGGCTCGTATTGGAAGTTCTTGTGCTCGTAGGCAAGCTTGCTCACAAGGGTAGGGCTCCACCAATAGTTCAATCCAACTGATACGCGTTTCTCGTTGAGCATTTGCCAGTCCATGGTGCCGCCGGTTACCTCGCTCTGGCTCAGTCGGGAGACGACCTCGAATTTCCCCAGCGTAGGGTCGCTGGTAATCCCGGCAAATCGGTAGGCAGCTTGCAGGTACCACGATTTCCAGGTCGAGGTCGGCAACAGACTGGGCTCTTCGCCCGATTCATCATCGAACCAGACGGGCTTCAGGCGTCCGTGGATGTACTCGCCACGGATATCCACGTTGGGCGGCGTGTAAGAAAAGTCAAAATCGTACAGGTCATGCGAAGCACTGGAACCGAACATCCCCGGCATGGCCATTTCAGCATTGCTTGCCACGTCCGAATGCATCGCTGAGATGCCAAGGTTGAGGTGGTCCATTGGCCGAAGGCCGAAGCGCCCGCCAACGGACTTGTTGTTGTTGTTGTCGCGCGAATTGCCTTCCAGTGCCAATCCTTCGTCACCCAGTTGCGGGCCGTTCCCCGCATACACCGCATAGTCTGCAGTCATGTTTCCAATCGGAAATGCGCCTCGAACCTGCACGCCTACCTCGCTCAATGGCTCGCCACCGCCGCCTTCGACGAAGCCCGCCGGGCGATCGGGCAGCTTGTTGACCCAGGCTGGATGCAGGCTTTGCTGGAACTGGCCAATCGGGCTCAGGAACTTGCCCACCACGAGCGTGGCCCAGTCGTTGAGAAACAGGTCGATCTGGGCGTATTCCAGCGATGTCGATGTTTCGCCGCCCATGTTCATGAACTCAAGGTGCGCTTCGATCTCCGCCAGTTCCTTGTATTTCAGCAGGAAGATCGGCATGAAACTGCCGCCGGTGAAGCTGCTTTTTGCACTCGGACTACCCATCGACATTCCCGGCAAACCGCGGCTTGACATCGTGTAGTCGGCGACGACCGAGCCGGCAAACCTGAATTTCACGTCAGCGTTTTCGGGCGCCTCGATCGCGTTCAGGGCATTGGTGTTGGCCGTCAGCGCATTGCTGTTGGCCTGGGCAACGCGATCCTGGACGTCCTGCACCTGCTGGTTGGCATTCTCAGCCTGAGCCAGCGCGTCGTTGACCTTTTGCTCCATGGCCTGCAGTTGCAGCTTGAGTAGCTCGACCTGTTGCTGCATCGCCTTCAGATCCGGCGAGTCCACCTTGTCGGCAGCAAAAGTGGCGGTACTCGCCATCATGGCCATTGACGCGGCCACGGCAATTGCCGAGCGCGAGGACTTTTTTCCTAGGGTTTTCATTGGCCCATTTCCCAAGTTTTTGAATACATGGATGTGCATCTCGTGCACTGGATCGGTGTGCAGGCTGGCGGGGGGGGGCTGATCAACCCCTGGTCTGTACCGTCGATCCACACGTGCCACACTGCGGCCGCGGCGCTCCAGTTACTTTGATCCAGATCAAATCGCCAACGGCTGTATCGCAAGCATGGAATTGAGTCCACGGCAGTAGCAGGTACAGTGGACGTCGCCTTCAAGGCCATGCTTGGTCGATAAGCGAATGTGCGCATTCATTCGTCCCGGTGGCGAACGAAAGCAGTTGCGAGACCACCCCGTCGGCAGAAGCACTGAATTGCTGGTGCTTCTGCCTCGGCGTCCAGTAGCAGCTACTGCATGCGGATCTCGACTTCCGGCTGACTGCTCCGGGGTCGTTGGCGGATCTCACTAGCAGCTTTTTTCCGCATTGCCAGTGTTCGTTATCGATCGAGGGCGTGGCAGACACGAGATCAGAGGCGTGACCTATGCACAGTCCACACATTGCACAATGCAACTCTTGGAAAACATCCGCATTTTTGATTTGGCAATGGGCACTTCTGGCGCTGGTACTGCATCTGCTGTGGGAGATCGGGCAGCTGCCTTTTTACACCTTATGGCAGAAAGCAGAGGCATGGCGTATTGCGCTTTATGTTTTGCATTGCGTTCTGGGCGATGTGGTGATCGCCACGCTGGCTTATCTGGCGGTGGCACTGACGTGCCGCCGGATGAATTGGCCACGAAAGCGACTTTGGGCGGGCGGAACGATGCTTGTCGTCCTGGGACTTGGATATACCGTGTACAGCGAGTGGTACAACGTCTACCGCATCGGGTCCTGGATATACTCCGATGCCATGCCCCTGATTGTCGGAATCGGACTCACGCCGCTGCTGCAATGGCTGGTGGTACCAAGCGTCATGCTTACCCTGATACAACACACCCGAATCGGGCGGAGCTGGCAGTAATCGCCAGCCGGCCCTTGACGGATCTCGTTTTTAGTTGCGACCAAGGCGGTCAATTATAAAAAGGAAGCTTATCTAGCAATGGATGATGCTAAGAAGCGTCCGCATCAATAGGTAGAGCCCTGCAAGCTCCCTATTGTCTACTGGGCCGGCACCGGCGTAAGGTCTGGCGCGGCCGCTGGAATTGGGTTGGCCTCCAGGTCGGCAATCAACTGCTTCATCTGTCTGATCTCGCGCACCTGCGCCTTGATGATGCCGTCTGCCAACTCACGCACCCGCGGGTCGCGGATGTGCGCGCGCCTGCTGGTGAGAATGGCGATCGAATGGTGAGGGATCATCGCCCGCATATAGGAGATATCGTCGACGGTCTCCTGGCTCCTGACGAGCCAGAGCGACAGCGCGAAGACAGCCACGCTACCGGCAAGGATTGCAAGGTTGGTCGTCTTGTTCTCATACATCTTGAGCATGAACAACAGCATGACCACCGCCATCGATGCACCCATGACGAACGCCATGTAGAGGCGAGTTTCGCTGAAGAACAGGTGGTCGCTCGTGTAGGTATTGAGATACATCAGGATGAACATCACCACGGTCGAGGTGGCGATCATTGCGCAGAACTTCACATACTTGGACATTGCAATTTCCTCCTTTGGTCAATATTTTTTACGTCAGTCTTGATCGACCTCGACGACGAGTGAATCCGCACGTCCGCCAACCAGCATGTGTATCGTGCCTTGCGCTGCTTGATCTGGATGTGATCATCCTTGAGGAAGTCGTCCCGTAGACTCCCATCGGCAAATGCTTGATTGATGCAGGGGCAGGGGACGCAGTTGCCCAGGACTGCTGCTCACCAGTCCGCACTCTTGCCCTTGGTTTTGGATGCGCCGCCCTCCAATCGCCCCAGTGCCCCCGCGCCGCTCTCAAGCCGGCTCACTTTCCATGCGCCGTGGTCCTATCGTGCAAACCGCCAGCTACGCGACCGCGCTCGCCAGAGAAACTAACCGCCTCTGCCAACCGTGTGAGCAGGACCGGCGGGTAGTTGGCCGGCCACGATCGGGCAGAGGCGGCCATTCGACGTCCTGATTAACATCGACATGTACCATCCTTGCCGCAAACAAAATCCTGCGCCGGCAACAGCGCGACGCTCTCGAGGCCACCCAATGAGCAATGCACCCGAGTACACCCCACCCAAGGTCTGGGCTTGGGACCAGGAAAGCGGCGGCAAGTTTGCCAGCATCAACCGGCCTGTGGCTGGCGCCACGCACGACAAGGACCTGCCAGTGGGTCGCCACCCGCTGCAGCTTTATTCGCTGGCCACACCCAACGGCGTCAAGGTGACGGTCATGCTGGAAGAATTGCTGGCCGTGGGCCACGGCAGCGCCGAGTACGATGCCTGGCTGATTCGAATCGATGACGGTGACCAGTTCGGCAGTGGATTTGTTGGAGCCAACCCCAACTCCAAGATCCCGGCCCTGGTGGATCACAGTGGTGCAACGCCGGTGCGGGTGTTCGAGTCCGGAGCCATCCTGCTGTACCTGGCCGAGAAATTTGGAGCCTTCCTGCCCGCCAGTGGCGCAGCGCGTGCCGAATGCCTGTCGTGGCTGTTCTGGCAGGTGGGCAGCGCACCCTTTCTGGGCGGGGGATTTGGCCATTTCTATGCCTACGCGCCCGCCAAGTTCGAGTACCCGATCGACCGCTACGCCATGGAGGTCAAGCGCCAGCTGGACGTGTTGGACCGCCAGCTGGCCGGGCACCGTTTCCTGGCGGGCGACGACTACACCATCGCTGACATCGCGGTGTGGCCCTGGTACGGCACGCTGGTGATGGGCGAGCTTTACGAGGCTGGCGAGTTCCTCGGCGTGCACGAGTACAAGCATGTGCTGCGCTGGACCAACGAGATTGCACGGCGTCCCGCCGTGCAGCGTGGGCGCAAGGTCAACCGTGCCTGGGGGGAGCCGTCCAGCCAGCTGCTCGAGCGCCACGATGCCGGCGACTTCGATACCCTGACCCAGGACAAAGTGGCCCCGTCCGCCAAGGGCACGCCATGATCACGCTGTACGACTGCGCCACCGCGCCGAGCCCGCGCCGTGCCCGGATCTTTTTGGCTGAAAAGGGCGTGCCTCACGAAACGGTGCAGATCGACCTCCGCGGCGCCGAGCAGATGGGCGAGGGCTACCGGCAGATCAACCCGCAGTGCACCGTGCCCGCGCTGCGCACGGAAGAAGGCAATTTGCTCACCAACAATGCCGCCATCGCCGCCTACCTCGAAGCCCGCTACCCCGAGCCACCACTGATGGGCCGCACGCCGCAAGACATGGCGGAGATCGCCAGCTGGCAGTGGCGGGTCGAGTTTGAAGGCCTGATGGCGGTGGCCGACGTCTTTCGTAACAGCAGCCCGGCCATGGTGAACCGCGCCTTGCCAGGCCCGGTCGACTATCCGCAGATTCCCGAACTGGGTCAGCGCGGCCTGGCCCGGGTCCAGCAGTTCTTTGTGACGCTCAACGAACAACTGGCCGGACGCGATTTCATCGCCGCGAGCCAGTTCAGCGTCGCAGACATCACGGCGGTGGTGGCGTTGGACTTTGCGCGGGTGGTCCGGTTCAAGCCCGGAGAAAACCTGCCGCATCTGCTGCGTTGGCGCGCGGCGATGGCGGAGCGACCGGCGATCGCGCGCTAACGGGATTTGGGGCACCAGAGCCCGCACGTTGGAGGCTGGGGAGGCTTGAGTGCCGGGATTGAGTAGGGTTGGTGCGGCGGCTGCCCAAGCGCTGCGGCCAACAGTCCGCCAGGATCCTGACAACGGGAGCCCCATTGCCTGAACAATGCACTTCGCATAATGCCTATTATGTAAAATGCGCGCAGGGCCCTCAGCGACTCGCAGCCGTGACACTCGTGTCCGTCCTGTCAGGCTGGCGGAATCCGGGTGCCCGACGCCTGCCTGGCGCTTCCGCCGCACGAAGTGTGCGCACGTTGGCGGGACGAGCGTTACGCGATCGACCGGCGCTATCACGGCGCGTTGCAGGGCGAGCGTGTACGCGTACCCGAGGTACAGGGTGGCATCGACGCCCGCCTGGCCGCTGACCGTGGAGAAAACTGATGCACACACACCGGCTTGTTTTCGTCATCGCGCTGGCCGCACTGGGCGGCAGCTTAGTCCCGAGCACGGTGCAGGCGCAGGCGCAGAAGAGTGTCGTGTTCTACCACTGCGCCGACGCCTCGGGCGCGATCACCGTGCAGAACGACCGGCCTTGCCCGCCGGGAACGACCGAGCAGGATCGCCGCCTCATCCAGCCCGCGCCCACAGCGGCATTGCCGGGCACCGCCGCGCCCACCGCAACGCCACCGCGTTTGCCAGTCAAGACCGTGATTCCGTCCGAGGGGGTGATTCCCGCGGCGCCGGGCACGATCCTCAACCCGCAGCTGACCGCGAGCACCGTCGCGCCAGTCGATTCGAACGCGCTCGTCGCGGCGCCGCCGCTGTCGGTGACCGACCGCCGGCCGCCGCCGGCACTGTTCGAGTGCGGCGCGGCCGGCGGCACGCGTTATCTCAGCGAAGTGGCTAACCCCGCTCCGCGCTGCGCGACGCTTGAACCCAGCGGATTCGGCAGCACGGCGGCGCCGGCAGGCGAAGACTGCGAGGTTGTGATCGACACCTGCGAGCCGGTTGCCGCGCCGTTGCTGTGCGAACGCTGGGGCCAGCGACTGCGCGTAATGGAAGCCGCGCTCACGTTCGGCCGCCTCGACAAGCGTGAGACCGCGCCTGTCGAGATCGACCGCGTGCGCGCGATCGTCACCGACAGCACCTGCGGCGCTTGAAGCCCGGCCGCGGCGTGAGCCGGCGCGTGTCGCGACGAAGCGGCCGGCGGGCCTGGCCCCGGTCGCCGCGATTGGGTGGATGCCGTCCGGCGTCGACTCCCCAGTCACGCGGTGCAGTCGCGACCGATCGCCGCCGCGCGCAAGGGCTCAAATTGGCCTCTCACGCGCAACTGGGCGCGCCGGCGGCGCCTTTCGCGACGCCGGTTCACCTTCCCTCTTCTCTCACCGGCCCCTCAGCCGGCGAAGCCGTCGCCGGCCAGGTACTCCAGCTCATCCTGGGTGGACTCGCGGCCGAGGGCGCGGTTGCGGTGCGGGAAGCGGCCGAAGCGCTGGATGAGGTCGCGATGCAGTTCGGCGAAGTGGGTGAATCCGTCATCGCCCATCGCTTCGACCAGGCTCACCGCGCGGTTCTGGTCGGCCAGCGATTCGGAGTGTTCGAACGGCATGTAGAGGAACACACGCATCGATCCCTCGATCTGCTGGTCCAGCCCCGCATCCACGGCGCGATGGGCGTAGTGCCGGGCCAGGCCATCGGTCGCGTAGGAGTGGGCGCTGCCGCGAAAGCAGTTGCGCGGAAACTGGTCGAGCAGGATCTGCAGCGCCAGCGCGCCTTCGGCCGTCTCCAACCAGGACTCGTACTCACCGCGCGCGGCGGCGTGGTGCGCGGTGCCGAAGCGCCGGCTGAACTCAGCGTCGAACTCCTCATCGCGCTTGAACCACTTGTTGGCTCCGGCTTCGCGCCAGAACCCGACCACGTCAGAGGGTATCGTCATTGCGGCATGTCCTTGGGCTTCCATCCGGGTGCTCGGGTGCCTGTCACCTCGCAATCTCCATTACCGACGCGGCGACCCGCGATGGACGCTCCCAGCGCTTGCGCTCGCCGATATCGTGCAGCAGTCGTCCCATCGGCCCGCGTCTTCCGTTGTGTTCGGTCGTCGCGTGCTGGCTCCGAATATCGGCGTAAAGCCGCGGCGAAAGGCGCGCCAGTCGAGCAGGTGAACCAGCAGCGGCCCTGGCGGGGAGCGCAGCGTCTGGATCATGCGCGCATGGGCCCCGGGCGCCTCCAGACTTCCCACATTGGATCAATTGTCACACCCAGATCGACGCGCAGTAACGGTTGATCCCCGTCTTTCCTAACCATTGTTTTTCATGGTTTTTCATCTTCTCGAAGTACATCAGTCAGACCCCCGCGCTGCGTCCGCGGCCCTCTGGTAGCAGCAGGCTGTCGATCGCGCCGTACAACTCCTGGTAACGCAAGGGCTTGGCGATGTAGGCATCGCAGCCCGCGGCCTGTGTCCTTTCCTGGTCGGCCTTCATCGCCAGTGCGGTAAGCGCGATGACCGGGATCTCGGCGGTGGCCGGATCCTGCTTCAGCAGGAGCGTCGCCGCCAGCCCGTCCATGCCCGGCAACTGGATGTCCATGAGGATCAAGTCGGGCTGATCGTCGCGGGCAATCGTCAGGCCGGTCTCGGCGTCGGTCGCGCACAACACCGTGTGGCCCGCGTTTCGCACCAGCAAGGTCGCCAGTTTCATGTTCGCTGGGTTGTCTTCGACGATCAGGATCTTGGCCATGGGCTGTCTCCTAGTTCGGTTGCAACGCGCGTTTCACTTCGGCGATGAAACCGACGCGGTTGAACTCGGACTTCTCGAGAATATGGATCACTTCGCCACGGCTGGATTTCAAGGCATCACGTTCGTGCCGGGACATTTGTTTCGCCGTCACGACCAGGATGGGTATGCGCTCCGTTTCGGGATCCGCTTGCAGTGTTTCGACGACGTCCAAGCCGCTCACCCCGGGCATCATCAGGTCGAGCAGGATCAGGTCCGGACGCAGTCGCCGGGCCAGCGCGATCGCCTCATTGCCGCCGTAAGCCCGCACGACCGAGTAGCCCGGCGAAGGAAGGAATGCGGCGATCACCTCGACGGCCTTGGGGTCATCGTCGACGACCAGCACCGTATGGACTTGCTGCTGCGCGGGATCCAGGCCCAGCTTGGCCAGCGAGGTCTTGAGCTGGGCACGGCGTACCGGCTTCTGCAGCACGGCGGCGGCGCCGCAACCCAGCGCGAGATCGCGATCCGCCACGCTGGCGATGATCACGACCGGCACGCAGGCCAGCTCATCACTTTCACGAATGCGCTGCAGGAATTCCCAACCGCTCATGACGGGCAACTGCACGTCCAGGGTGATCAGGTTCAATGCCTGCCCTTTCATCATCTGCAGCGCAGCCTCCGCGCTTGCGGCACGCAGCACGGTGAATCCCTCGGCCTCCAGCAGCAGGCGGCACAGGTCCGCCGCGGCATCGTCATCCTCCACAACCAGGGCGATGCGCTCCTCGGGTGAGGCAACAACGCTCACCGCGCCAGCTGCCACCCGGGGAACGGCGGTCATCGCTTCTCCGTCCAGCGGCCGCAACGGCAGCCAGACCGCGAACCGTGACCCCTCCCCTTCCGCGCTCGCCACGGCCACCGTCCCGCCATGCAGTTCGGCCAGCTGCTTGACCATCGCGAGCCCCAACCCGGTGCCCTCGAACTTGCGTGCCAGGCTGCTGTCGATCTGGCTGAAGGCGTTGAACAACCTCAGCATGTTGGCCTGCGAGATGCCGATGCCACTGTCACTGACGCAGATCTCCAGGAACTCCTCGAAGTCGTTCTCCGGCAACGGGAAACCATGCACCATCCACGCGCCCGAATGCCGGCCGACGGCGCTGCGTTCCACCCGCTTGGCACTCAATGTCACTCTCCCTCCCCTGGCACTGAACTTGACCGCGTTGGACAGCAGGTTGTAGACGATCTGCTTGGTCTTTCGCATATCCAGTTGTGCCACGCCGAGGTCCTTGGCGGTTTCCAGGTCGAGGCCGATCCGCTGGACGGTGGCCTTCTCCCTGACGATCGACAAGCTGCTGGCCAGCAGGCCGTTGAGGTCGGCCTCCTCCAATTCGAGCGCCATCATCCCGGCCTCGACCTTCGACAGGTCGAGGATGTCGTTGATCAGCGACAACAGGTGCATGCCGCTGGTGAAGATATCGCCGATGTACTCCTGCTGGGTTTCGCTTGTCGGACCCACCAGGCCGTCCTTGAGGGCCTCGGAAAATCCGATGATGGCGTTCAGCGGCGTGCGCAGCTCGTGCGACATCGTGGCGAGGAACTCGGACTTCATGCGGCTTGCATGTTCCAGTTCCACATTCTTCTCCTGCAGTGCCTGCTCGAAGCGCTTGCGCTCGGTCACGTCGCGGGCCGCGGCAAACACGCCCTGCAGCTTGCGGTCACGGTCGTGGAAGGTGGCGGCGTTGTAGGACACCACCGTCTCCTCGCCATTGTGGGCGCGCACGGTGAGCTCGTAGTCGCTGACCTTGTTCTCGGTGAGAACGCGCTTGATCGCGGCATCGGCCCGGGCCGGATCGGTGAAGAAGTTGCTGCATGGCGCGCCGATCAGTTCGTCCCGGGTCCGGCCGGTGAGCGCCATCATCTGCTGGTTGACGTCCGAAATGATGCCCTGCGGGTCGGTCGTCATCAGCGCATCGATATTCGATTCGATCAGCGAACGGGTATAGAACTGCTGGTCGCGCAGCCGCTGGTCGAGCAGCGTCTGGGTCGCCTCGACCTGCTTGCGGGCCGTGTTGTCGGTGCCGATCAGCAGGTACCCGATGATGCTGTCCTGGGCATCACGCAGCGCCGTCACCGACACGATCGCCGGGAAGCGGCTGCCATCCTTGCGGATGTAGGTCAGCTCATAGATGTCCTCGATGCCACGCGAGGCCTTGAACACCAGCGCATCGAACCCCGGCGTGATCGGTGTATCGAGCTCCACGCTCAGCGAGTTGGCACGCGCGACCAGTTCCTGCGGATCGGAAATGTCGGCGGGCGTGATCTGGTTGACGACGTCCGCGGCGGCGTAGCCGAGCATGCGCTCGGCGCCGACGTTGAAGATCTGTATCACGCCTTGCGCGTCGGTGGCGATGCTCGAAAAATTGGCGCTGTTGAAGATCGCGTTCTGGAGCGCACCGGCCTTCAACAACTCTGCTTCGGCCAGTTTGCGGGCGGTATTGTCGGTGCCGATCAACAGGTAGCCGATGATGTTCTCATCGGCATCGCGCAGCGCCGTCACCGACACTATCGCCGGGAAGCGGCTACCGTCCTTGCGGATGTAGGTGAGCTCGTAGATGTCCTCGATGCCGCGCGAGGCCTTGAACACGAGCGCCTCGAACCCCGGTGTGATCGGCGTATCAAGCTCCACGCTCAGCGACGTGGCACGCGCGATCAGTTCCTGCGGGTCGGAAATGTCGGCGGGAGTGATCTGGTTGACGACGTCGGCGGCGGCGTAACCGAGCATGCGCTCGGCGCCGACATTGAAGATCTGGATGACCCCTTTTTCGTCGGTGGCGATGCTGGAGAAGTACGCGCTGTTGAAGATCGCATCCTGCAACGCGCCCATCTTGAGCAGCGCGTTCTGGCGCTGGAACTCGATGATGCCGTTGGCACCGCTCTGCCTGTCGGCAGAGCCGTCGCCTGGGCCGCTGGTCGGCATGGAATGTCCTCGTAAACGTCGGTGATCAATGACAGGCGGGGCCGGGCAGCGGAACGCACGGCGGTAGTGCCGGCTCGTGGGCTGCCACGGAGGATCGCCTGGGGATGCGAGCGCGCGGCTGCCCATCAACGGAAGCGGCGCGCAAAATGTATAGCACGGTACGGGTAGCCGTTGCCGATACCCTCCCCACCGGCACGTGCATGGCGTCCACCGCTGACGGGATTTCCCGCCGTTCACGACTGGCGCGCCGCTGGGCACCGGTCGCACCAGCACGATGCAATTGGGTATTTGATCGACGTCAAGCCCGCACGGCGGGTTCGGTCTACGCTGCGACGACGCCGTTCATCAGGAAGCCGCCATGAGTACCGATGCAATCCAGCCCCTGCCCCAGACATCGAGCGATGTCGCGTTCCCGCGCTGGTCGGAGACCCTTCACGACCGCAGCCATGTCGTGATCCGGCCCATCAGCAAACACGACAAGCAGGCCGAGCGCGCATTCATTGAGGGGCTCTCGGCGGAAGCGCGCCACTTCCGTTTCCTGGGCCAGGTGCGCAGCCCCAGCGAGAAGATGATCGAGGACTTCACCGACATCGACCTGGCCCACGAGGCGGCATTCGTCGCCGTGACCCCCGAGGATTCCCGCGAGCGGATCGTCGGCGTCAGTCGTTACAGCACGGACCGCGATGGCGACAACTGCGAGTTCGCGGTAACGGTCAGCGATGAGTGGCAAGGCAAGGGGCTTGGCACGTTGTTGATGAAGCACCTGATCGAAGTCGCCAAGGCGCGAGGCATCCACTCGATGATGTCGATCGACTCGGCCGAAAATATCGCGATGAATGACCTCGCTCGCCACCTGGGCTTCCACACGCGCGTTGATCCGGACGATTCCAGCCAGGTCATCCACGAACTGGCTCTCTGAGCCGGACAGCTTCAGCGTCCGGACGGAAACCGCGGCCGCGCGCCGCCGTCCTCCCGGGGGGGGGGCGGCGCGCGTCCCCTGCCCTCGCGGGCCGGGCCATCACGGTTTAGGTGCGCCAACTCGAACCGGGCCTCTCGCACCGCCTGCCGGTAGTCGTCGTAGCAGATCGAGAATCGCTCCCAACGATCTTCCATCTGGGAAGGAGCACTGAGCAGCATGTCCAGGTAGAAGTCGGACAAAAGCGAGTGCCGCCACTCGAGGTCGGTGATGAGGTCCCACGACGCGTGCTGGTCGCGAATGTTCAATGCCGACGTCCCGTCCAATTCATCACGCAGGTCGCGCAACAGGAGCGCAGTGCGCTCCACCGTCATTTTCGCCCTGTCCAGTAGTTCGCTTCGCTGCTTCATCGAACCCTTCCCTCCACAAACCGTAGCGGTCTAGTGCGAGAACAAAACCGGCAGGTCGGCCGCCCGCAGCAGATCCCGGGTGACGCCGCCCAGCGCCCATTGGCGCAAGCGCGAATGACCGTAGCCCCCGGCCACCAGGAGCTGCGCGCCGGACTGCGCCGCGTGCGTGAGCAGGACCGCGGAGACCGATTCGCCCTGTCGCGGGTGGACGACCACCCGCACCCGCAATCCATGACGGGCAAGGTGGGCGGCGATGTCAGCGCCCGGCAGCGCTTCGTTGGTTTCACCGGCGATCGGCTGCACTTCCACGACATCGACCGTCGCAGCCAGGCGCAGCAGCGCAATCGCGTCGTGCAGCGCACGCGACGACTCGGAGGTCGGCCGCCATGCGACGACGGCGTGGCGGATCGGCAACACGGTGCCGCATTGCGAAGGCACCACGAGCACCGGCCGGCCCGATTCCATCAACAGGCTCGCGAACAGCCGCCGGATGATCGCCGCGCTGTCCTCGTCGCCGCCATTGGCCATCACGGCCAGGTCGGAATAGCGCGCATGCAACGCCGCGGTGCGATGAGGTTCCCGGAATAGCGCCTCGACGATTCGCACCTCGAACGATATCCCTGCCGCGGCCAGCTGTTGCGTCACGCTGGCCGCGCGGTCCCGTGCTTTCTGGCGGAGCTCGTCATGCACGTTTGCCATCGCGACGTCGGGCACCACGCCCCAGGAACCGGGCATTGGCAACGGCAGGTTCACCGTCACGAGCACGCACAGGTGCGCCTCCATCCGCGACGCCAGAAGCGATGCTGCCGACAGCGCATTGGCGTCGCCGCTTGTCTCCGTGATGGGTAGCAGCAGTTCCCTGATCATGGCTGGCAATCCGTGGATTGCGGTACTGGCCCCGCAATGAAGACCATTAGCGGGTACGCCCCTGCCCTGCCCGTTGATCTGCATCAATGATCGACGCGTCAGCGGATT
>JBBRWW010000062.1:0-16237 GCA_038248955.1 Lysobacterales bacterium | reverse complement strand
CTCGATCGCGCCCCAATAGCGTCCGTACAAGGTGTCGCCGCCGCGCAGGCACAGCGCACCGGCGATGTCGCGGCCTTCGCGACGGGCGAAGACGATCACCAGGGATTCCGGCATGGCCTGGGCCAGGTGGCGCAGGAAGCCCAGCGTCAGCGCGGGATGGTTGCCGTATTCGGCGAATGTCTGCAGGTAGAAGCCGTGCATGGTCGCCAGGTCGGCTTCGCTGGCCTGCGTGCCTTCGACGATGCGGAACTCCACTCCCGCGCGCCCCAGCTTGGCGCGCTCCTGGCGGATGTTCTTGCGGTGCTTGTGGTCGAACGCTGCAAGGAAGTCGTCGAACGTCGCCCAGCCGGCATCGTTGTGCCAGTGGTACTGAACGTCGATCCGGGCCAGCCACTTGTCGTCGAATGCGATGGAGTCCTCGGCGCCGTGGAAGTTGACGTGGGCCGACGACAGGCCTTCGCGGGCGGCCCCGGACGCCATCACGTCGAGCAGGGCATGACGCTGCGCGTCCTCCCGCGCCAGCAGGCGCGGGCCGGTGACCGGCGAATACGGCACCGCACAAAGCCACTTCGGAAAATAGTCGAGCCCATGCTGCGCGTAGGCATGTGCCCAGGCATGGTCGAAGACGAATTCGCCATGGGAATTGTGCTTGAGGTACGCCGGCGCCGCCGCCACGAGCGCCTCGCCTTCCCACAACGTGAGGTGCTGGGGCGCCCAGCCCCATTGCTCGCGCAGGCAGCCGTGAGCCTCAAGACCGGCCAGGAACGCGTGGCGGACAAAGGGGTTGCGGCCGTCATGCAGGGCATCCCATTGCCATGCGGGCACATCGCGCAGCGAAGCGACGATCCGCGCGGTCATTGTGTCAGCCATTGCCGCGGCGGCGACGGGCAGCCGGGCACGCGCCGTCGGCAGGCACGTGGTGGACCAGCGCGAGGTCCTGCTCGGCCCAGCTGGTGGGGAGCATCGCGCCGGTCCGCGGCATCAGCCGTCCTTGTCGAGGAACTTCTCGGCGTCCAGCGCGGCCATGCAGCCGAACCCGGCGGAGGTGATGGCCTGGCGATAGACCTGGTCGGCGACATCGCCGGCGGCAAACACGCCCGGTACCGACGTCAGCGTGGCGTTGCCATGCAGGCCGGTCTGGATCGTCAGGTAGCCGTTGTTCATCTCCAGTTGACCCTCGAACAGGGTGGTGTTCGGGGTGTGGCCAATGGCGACGAACAGGCCATGGATGGCGACCTCGCGGGTGGCATTGTCGAGCACGGACTTCAGTCGCATCCCGGTCACGCCCGCGTCGTTGCCGAGCACCTCGTCGACCTGGTGGTGCCAGATCGGCTCGATCTTGCCGGCCTGGATCTTGGCTGCCAGCTTGTCCTGCATGATCTTCTCGGCCCGCAGGGTGTCGCGGCGATGCACCAGGTAGACCTTTCGGGCGATGTTGGACAGGTACAGCGCCTCCTCGACGGCGGTGTTGCCGCCGCCAATCACCGCGACGTCCTGGTCCTTGTAGAAGAAGCCATCGCAGGTGGCGCACGCGGAGACGCCGCGCCCCTTGAACAGCTCTTCCGACGGCAGCCCGAGGTACTTGGCGGTGGCGCCGGTGGTGATGATCAATGCGTCGCAGGTGTAGTCGCCATTGTCGCCCTTGAGCCGGAACGGACGCTGCAACAGGTCGGCGGTATGGATGTGGTCGAACACGGTCTCGGTGTCGAAACGCTCGGCATGTGCCTGCATGCGCGCCATCAGGTCCGGCCCGAGCAGTCCGTGGGCATCGCCCGGCCAGTTGTCGACCTCCGTCGTGGTCATCAACTGCCCACCCATCTGCATGCCCGTGATCACGAGCGGCTTGAGGTTGGCGCGGGCTGCGTAGACGGCGGCGGTCCAGCCGGCGGGGCCGGAGCCGAGGATGATCAGGCGGGAATGCTTCGGCGGGGTCATGTTCGACTGGGTCATGCTCGATGGGGTCATGGGTATAATCACGGGCAGTGGGAGGCGCGGCAGGATGCGCGAAACAGGTTGCCGGGGCGATTTTTTGCCGGCGGTCTGCGAGCGCTATAGCTTGGCGGCCGCGCCCCGGCAAAACAAGGCGCGACCCATGGACGCAGTGTTCCGCGATTCCTGGCGCCGCGTTGAACATCCATCACAGCCATGAACCACCAGGCCAGGACGCGCCGCGCATGCGGCGTTTTTTCTGCGCCACCACGGAGAGCCACCAATGCGCATCGGTGTACCGAAGGAAACCAAGACCCTCGAAGGGCGTGTCGCACTCGTCCCGGCCGCCGCCGGTGATCTGGTCAAGCGTGGCCACGAGGTGTGGATCGAGAAGGACGCTGGCATCAAGAGCGGTTTCAAGGATGAGCAGTACTCCCGGCTGGGCGTGAACATCGCCGCAGACGCCGCCACCCTGTATGAAAAGGGTGAACTGATCGTCAAGGTCAAGGAGCCGATCGAGGGTGACCTCGCGCTGCTGCGCAAGCACCACCTGCTGTTCTGCTACCTGCATCTGGCGCCGTTGCCGGAGTTGACCCAGCGGCTGCTCGACATCGGCCTGACCGGCATCGCCTTCGAGACCGTCGAACTGCCCAACGGCGACCTGCCGCTGCTGGCCCCGATGTCGATCATTGCCGGCAAGATTGCCGTGCAGGTCGGCACCCACCTCCTGCATCAGCCCGAAGGCGGCAAGGGCAAGCTGCTCGGGGGCCTGCCATCGACCGAGCGGGGCAAGGTCGTGGTGTTTGGTGCCGGCGCAGCCGGTGGCCACGCGGCCGCGCTGGCCGCGGCGGGCGGGGCCAATGTGGTGGTGTTCGAAATGCGCCAGGACCGCATGGACGAGATGATGCGCCTGGGCAACAACGTGACTGCGCTGTACCCGTACGTCGATGTCGTCGCCCGTGAAGTGGCGTCGGCCGACCTGGTCATCGGCGCCGTGCTGGTCACCGGCGCCGTGGCGCCGCACGTGCTGACGCGCGACATGATCAAGGGCATGGAGCCCGGCTCCATCGTCGTGGACATCTCGATCGACCAGGGCGGCTGCTTCGAGACCTCGCGCCCGACCACCTGGAAGGAGCCAACGTATGTCGAGGAGGGCGTGATCCATTTCGCCGTCACCAACATGCCTGGCGCCGTGCCGCAGACCTCGTCGCAGGCGATCTGCGCCGCGATCCTGCCGTGGGTCAGCAAGCTGGCATCGGGCGACTGGCGCGACAGCCAGCCGCTGGTGCGCGGCATCAACGTGGAGGGCGGCAGGATCGTCCACCCGGCATTGCAGGGCATGCAGCTCTGATAGCGCGTGTCGCGGGAACCCTGTCATTCGGCCGGGTTCCTGCGTATATTCAATGACTAACGGACGCTAGCTAAGGCAGAACATCACGGTGGCGCAAGCGACCACAGCAAGCCGCAAGAAAGTCCCGGTGGCCACCAAGGCCCCGCCGTCGCCGCGTCGCCAGCGATTGATGCGTGATATTGCGTTGATCCTGATCGCGCCGCTGCTGCTGTACCTGATGGTCAGCCTGGTGACGTTTTCACCGCAGGATCCCAGCTGGTCGCACTCGGGCAGCATCACCGCGCCACTGCACAACCTCGGTGGACAGGTCGGCGCCAAGCTCGCGGACCTGCTGCTGTACCTGTGCGGCTATGCCGCTTTCCTGTTGCCGGTGGTGCTGGGCCTGATCGCATGGATCGCCTTGTTCGGCATGGACGCGGACGGGGATGGCGATGCGGATCTTGGCCCGGCCTTGCGACTGGTCGGCATCGTCGGCTTCCTGGTGGCGGCAACCGGACTGCTGCAGCTGCGGCTGGGCACCGCGCCTGACTTTGCCGCCGGCAGTGGCGGCATCCTCGGCCAGCTGGTTGGCAACTCCCTGTACCGGGGCTTTGGCCCGGTCGGTGGCAATCTCTTCCTGTTGGCGCTGCTACTGGTGTCCGTGACCCTGGCCACCGGCCTGTCATGGCTGGCGGTGATGGATCGCATCGGTCAGTGGGTGCTGATGCTTGGTCCCGTGCTGGGCAAGGTCTTCCGACGCGGCAGCCAGCAGGCCAGCCAGTGGCAGCAGGCGCGGGCATTCCGGGAAGAGCGCGAGGAAGTACGCAAGGTTGACACTGAACTGCGCGCCAAGCGCACTCCGGTGCGCATCGAACCACCGGCGCCGCCGGCGGTGGAGAAGAGCGACCGCGCCAAGCGCGAGCAGCAGATCCCGCTGTTCCACGTCGGCGACGGCAGCGGTATCCCGCCACTGGCGCTGCTTGACGATCCCAAGCCGCAACCCAAGGGCTACAGCGACGAGACGCTGGAAACCATCTCGCGGCAGATCGAGTTCAAGCTCAAGGACTTCCGCATCGACGCACAGGTGGTTGGCGCCTATCCGGGCCCGGTGATCACCCGCTTCGAGGTGCAGCCGGCCCCGGGCGTCAAGGTCAGCCAGATCAGTTCGCTCGACAAGGACATCGCGCGCGGGCTGTCGGTCAAATCGGTGCGCGTCGTCGACGTGATCCCTGGCAAGTCGGTGATTGGCCTGGAAACCCCCAACTCGACGCGCCAGACGATCTACCTGTCCGAGCTGCTGCGCTCGAAGGAGTACGACAAGGCCACCAGCCCGCTGACACTGGCATTGGGCAAGGACATCGGCGGCCGACCCACGGTCGCCGACCTGGCGCGCATGCCGCACCTGCTGGTCGCCGGCACGACCGGTTCGGGCAAGTCCGTCGCGGTCAACGCGATGGTGCTGAGCCTGCTGTACAAGGCGTCGGCTAAAGAACTGCGCATCCTGATGATCGACCCGAAGATGCTGGAGCTGTCGGTCTACGAAGGCATCCCGCACCTGCTCGCGCCCGTCGTCACCGACATGAAGGAAGCCGCCAACGGTCTGCGCTGGTGCGTGGCCGAGATGGAGCGCCGCTACAAGCTGATGAGTTCGGTAGGCGTGCGCAACCTGGCCGGCTTCAACAAGAAGGTCAGGGACGCGCGCGACGCTGGCCAGCCGATGATGGACCCGCTGTTCAAGCCCAACGCCGAACTCGGCGAGGCGCCGCGAGCGCTGGAGGAACTGCCGTTCATCGTGATCTTCATCGACGAATTCGCCGACATGATGATGGTGGTCGGCAAGAAGGTCGAAGAGCTGATCGCCCGGTTGGCGCAGAAGGCGCGTGCTGCCGGCATCCACCTGATCCTTGCCACCCAGCGTCCCTCGGTCGACGTGATCACGGGCCTGATCAAGGCCAATATCCCGACCCGCATCGCGTTCCAGGTATCGAGCAAGATCGACTCGCGCACCATCCTCGACCAGTCCGGCGCGGAAGCACTGCTGGGCAACGGCGACATGCTGTACATGCCGCCGGGCACGGCACTGCCGGAACGTGTGCACGGTGCTTTCGTCAGCGACGAGGAAGTGCATCGGGTGGTCGAACACCTCAAGCAGATCGGCGGCCCGCCGTCCTACATCGACGGCGTGCTCGACGAGGTCCAGTCACTGGGCGATGGGGTGGTGGTCGGGCCCGGCGGGTTGCCCGAAGCCGGTGGCGGGGGAGGGGACGAGTCCGACCCGCTGTACGACGAGGCGGTGCGCATCGTCACCGAAACCCGACGCGCCTCCATCTCCGGCGTGCAGCGGCGCCTCAAGATCGGTTACAACCGCGCGGCACGCCTGGTCGAGGCGATGGAAGCGGCCGGCATCGTCAGCGGCCAGGAACACAACGGCGACCGCAGCGTGCTGGCGCCTCCGCCGCCTCGCGACTGATCCCGCCAATCCCCAGCGACGACAGCTGTCGGGTACCTGCGCCCAATGCGCGAATGTGAATCGGGCCTACCCGCGGCCTGCCCGTCCGCGGTGGTCGTGCACGCCGATTCAGCTTCATCGCGGCAGACTGGTGGCATCGAAAATGGAGCAAACCCATGACCCGCATCGCAAAGATTGGTCTGTCCACCGCACTGGCCGCGATGATGATCGCCGGGCCGGCCGTCGCCGGGGCGCGTGACGATCTCAATTCGTTCACCAAGGGATTGAAGGGCCTCGATGGTCAGTTCACCCAGCAGGTCTTCGATGCCCAGGGCAAGCTGAAGGAAAGCTCGACCGGCAATTTGGCGGTTTCGGCCCCGCGGCTGTTTCGCTGGGAATACGTCAAGCCTTATCCGCAGCTTATCGTTGCCGATGGCAAGAAGGTCTGGGTCTACGATCCGGATCTGCAGCAAGTCAGCGTTCGGCCACAGGGCGCCGACGAACAGAACAGCCCGCTGGCGGTGCTGGTGGATCCGTCCAAGCTTGATGTGCAGTTCGTCGTCAAGGACGGTGGGACGACCGGGGGGCTCAGTTGGTTGATGCTGTCGCCCAAGGCCGGCAACGACGCAGGCCTTCGATCGGCGCGACTGGGCTTTGGCAAGGCGGGGTTGGAAAAGATGCATTTCGTCGATGCGCGCGGTCAACGTACCGAGATCAATTTCAGCGCTTGGAAACGTAATCCGACCTTTGCCGCCGGCACGTTCAAGTACATCAAGCCCAAGGGCGTGGACCTGATCGGCGAGGGCTGAGCGGCGGGATATCACGGTACATCCACGGCAGCGGCGTCAAAGTGTCTGCACGCATCGCCAAAAGGGCGTCGCCCCGCAGTCAGGACCAGCCTCGCATGCACCATCCCGCCGGTACCTTCGCATTGCTCACCGCCGTCGTCATCGCCGTTACCCAGATGGGTGCACGCAGCACCTCCGACGACCCGCAGGCGACGGTCCGCGCGCATTCGCTGGATAGTCGGCCGGCATCAAGGATTGACGGGGACGAGGCGATGGACGCCACGATAGCCGCGGCGGTGATCGGCGCGGTTTCCCAGCAGTTCGGCGAACACGAGGTGTCGGTGAAGCTGGACCAGGTTGCCGTGGATGCGGCGAGCCTGCGTGACCGCACGGTGAGTGGCGACGGCCGGCTGCAGGTCGGCGGCGTCGGCGACTGGATCCCGTTCCAGTTTGTCGCGTCGTACGACACGGTCGACACCACCGTCAGCTATCCGCAACTGAAGTTGGGAAGCCATTCCTCTGCGCGCTCGATCGCCGGCAATTCGAACATCGCCACCATGCTGGCGACGAAGGTCGATGCGGCGCTGCACGCCGAATTTCGCGAGCAACCGGTGCAGATGGTCATGGAGCGCGTTACCACCAGCGCCATTGGCAGTCGCTTCCTGCGGGTCAGAGGCACCGGGACCGCAGATTTCGGACGCGAAGGGACGACCGCGGCGCAGGTCGAGGCGTTGTACGACAGCAGCAACAAGCAGTGGTTGCGTGTCAGCTACGAACTCGGAACGACCTCCAACTGGGCCGATCGTCCGGCCACGCCTGTCGCGGTGCGCTGAGGATCCGTCTAGCGTTGATGCGGGCGACGCCTGCGCGGCGCATCTTGCTATCGTGGCGCGGATCCAGGTACCCACGTAGAGCCCCTTGCCCGAGGCATGACGACCAACCGAGCCAATGAACCCGATCTGCTGAGCGTGGATCGCGATGCGATGCGACCGCTGGCCGAGCGCATGCGGCCGCGCACCATCGATGAGATGGTCGGTCAACGCCGCCTGCTCGCACCGGCGTCCGCGCTGCGCCGCGCGATCGAATCCGGCAACGTCCATTCGATGATCCTGTGGGGTCCCCCGGGTTGCGGCAAGACCACCTTGGCGCTGCTCCTGGCACGCTATGCCGACGCCGAGTTCAAGGCGATCTCGGCGGTGCTGTCGGGACTGCCGGAGGTGCGGCAGGTGTTGGCGGAAGCCGCCCACCGGTTCGCCGATGGCCGCCGCACCGTGCTGTTCGTCGACGAGGTTCACCGCTTCAACAAGGCGCAGCAGGATGCTTTCCTGCCACACATCGAGCGCGGCACGATCGTTTTCGTCGGCGCGACGACCGAGAACCCTTCCTTTGAGCTGAATTCGGCACTGCTTTCGCGGTGCCGCGTACACGTGATGGAGGCGATGTCGTCCGACGACATCGAGTTGGCATTGAGCAGTGCGCTCGCCGACCGGAAAAGGGGACTCGGAGATCTTGGACTGCGGGTCTCGGACGATGCACTGCGCCAGATCGCGGGTGCCGCCGATGGCGACGTGCGCCGCGGCCTGACGCTGCTGGAGATCGCCGCGGGATTGGCCGACGGTGTCAATGCGCAGGGCGAGGGCGGCGTCATCACCGAAGCGACGCTGGCGCAGGTACTCGCGGACCGCACGCGGCGCTTCGACAAGGGTGGTGAGCAGTTCTACGACCAGATCTCCGCGCTGCACAAGTGTGTGCGCAGCTCCAACCCCGACGCCGCGCTCTACTGGCTCGCGCGAATGCTCGACGGTGGCTGCGATCCAAACTATCTCGCGCGGCGCCTCACACGGATGGCGGTCGAGGATATAGGTCTGGCCGATCCGCGCGCGCTGCAGATGGCGATCGAAGCCTGGGATGCGTATGACCGGCTCGGCAGTCCGGAAGGTGAGCTCGCACTGGCGCAGTTGGTGATCTATCTCGCCAGCACCGCCAAGTCCAATGCCGCCTACATGGCATTCAATGCCGCCAGACGTGACGTGCAGGAGCACGGGACGCAGGACGTGCCGATGCACCTGCGCAATGCGCCAACCAGGCTGATGAAGCAACTGGGTTACGCCAAGGGCTACCAGTACGACCACGACGAGCCCGGCGGCGTGGCACTGGGCCAGACGGGCTTTCCCGATGCCATGGGTGAACAGGTGTATTACGAGCCGGTGGATCGCGGCCTCGAGGTCAAGCTCAAGGAAAAAATTGAGCGACTGCGCGTCGCGCGCACAAGCGCGCGACGACACGACACGGGTGGCGAAACCAGCGACTGATCGGTGGCCAGGTGTGGTTAAGCAAAGTCGGTGCCATGTCCGCCAACTCGCTCAAACAGCACCGCCCGGCCTTGATGATGGGTCCATCGCGTAACCGGAATGAACCTTCCAGGAATTCTTGGAAATTCATTGTAGATCTATGAATTGCCGTGGTTTATCCATGTTGGCGTTGAGCGTCGATCGCGTCACGTTTCAGATGTGAAACCTGGGGCAATGACCAGTTGTACGTGACGCGCCCTCCCCATGACGCGCTCGTGGAGTGCCGCGCGCGCGATTTTGCCAGCCCGTCGTTTCAAAGTTGAAACGCGTGCGCAGTATTTCCGCGTCGTTCCTGCCTCGTGGCTTCGTACCCGGACGCGGTAACACGCCATGTTCTTTTCTAGATCAACACCTTGCGCTGCGCCTTTTCCGGGCTGGCATTGCTCGTGCGTATCCATCCATGCGCCGGTATTGGATGGCACCCCCGTGCCTCGGCCGGCGCGCCCCCAGGAGAACAACGATGCGCATTCGCAGAACCCTTATTGCAGCAGGATTATTGGTGGCACTTGGAAGCGCCGGACAGGCCTTCGCACAACAGACGACCGGTGACGGTGACGACGGGACCAACAACTCCAACGCGAGCACCGGCGACAACCGCGACAACACCGGGCTTGCCGATGCGTCAGGCAATGGCGCTGCGGCGGCCAACAACGGCGGCACCGCAACCTCGAATTTCGCGAGTTCGTTCAACACCACCAACATCGTTGCCCAGACATCGCTGCAGGGCTATGTCAGTGACAACGCCGTCCACGATATCGGCAACTACGCGAACAACAACGGCAATGCGAATGGCGGCAACGGCGGCGCCGGCGGCGCCGGTTATGGCGGCGACGGCGCCGGCGGCGATGGAGCGGGTGGTGCCGGCGGCAACGGTGGCAACGGCAGCAATGGCGGCAATGGCGGAAGTGCCACCAATGACGCGACGGCCGGCGACGCCAATAACGGCAGCGCCTCGATCGGTGATGCAATGGCGGGCTTCGGCGGCAATGGCGGCAACTCGAACGACAGCCGCAGTGGTCGCGGCGGGAATGGATCCGGCAGCGGCGGCGATGCGGGAAGCTCGGCTGACGCCGGCGCGACCGCGGCGACCTTGAACGGTAGCGGCGACGGTGCCGGTGGTGATGCCGGCAGCAGCGCGGACAGCGGTGCCTCGGGCCTCGGCATGGCCGGCGGCGGAGATGGCACCGGCGGCGACTCCGGTAGCTATTCGGGTGATGCCGGCGCGATGGCGACGAGTGCGGGTAGCGGCGGAAGCACCGACAGTGGCGGTGACGGCGGCGCGGGTGGTGACGGCGGGCTTGGCGCCGGCGGCAGCGGAGGAGCAAGTCTTCCATTGAGTGCTGACGCCAACGGCGGCGACGGCACAGGCACGGGTACCGCGACTGCCACGACCGGCACCAGCGACTCGGCTGGCGGCGACGGCACGGGTGCAGGTGGAACCGGCAGTGGCACGGGTACCGCGACCAGCGGCACCAGCGACTCCGCCGGCGGCGCGGGCACGGGCGGTGACGCCACGGCGACCGCGACGGCGACCGCCACCGGTGGGACCAGCAGCGCCACGGGCGGCGATGGCACCGGTACAGGCGGCGCCAGCGGCGACGTCTCGAGCACCGCCGGCGCCGGCGGCAATGGCGGATCAGCGACCAACGGTGACGCCACAAATGGTGGTGCCGATTCCAGCGCAACCAACGGTAGCGCGACCGCCGGCAACGGCGGCGACGGAGCCGTCGGCGCGACCGGCGGCGAGGGTGGCGTCGGCAATGGCGGCGACGGCAACGGTGGCGACGGCAACGGGGCCATGGGCGGCGCGGGCGGCAATGGCGGTACAGCCTATGCCGATGCGGGCGCGTTCGACATGTCCAACTCCATGGACGGCTCGGCCAATGCAGCGGCCGGCATCATGGTGCTTGCGCAGAACAGCGGCGCTTCGTCGCTGATCCAGCAAGGCGTCACGGTCCAGGCCAACCTCTCCGTCGGCCCGTAACGTTCCTCACCGATGGCCCCCTGGCTGCCCCCGCGCCAGCGCGCCATCGGTACGCGGTGGATCGGTCCCGACCGATCCACCGCGTTTCCATTCGGGAACGAACGAAGGAGAGCGAGATGCGATTCCCCAACAGTGTTATTGGCCGCCCGGTAGTGCTTCTGGCGTCGATCTTGATGGTCGGCAGCGCTGTTGCCGCCGACGTCACGCCAGAGGATCCGGCCTTGGCAATGGTATTCCCGACGATGCGACCGTCGCTCCCAGCACCGGGGGCGCCACCGGACAGGGTTGCCACCGGTGCCACCACGTCCGCGGGCCGCGTTGCCGGAATGGGTCCGGCGATCGGCACCGACATGCTCGATGCATTGCGCGGCGGCGACGTCGACAACAACGTGACCATCGACGGCAATGTCAGCGGCAACAGCGCCGACCGCGTCGTCAGCGGCTCCAATACGATCCAGGATGGCGCGTTTGCCAATGCGACCGGCATCTCCACGGTGATCCAGAACAGCGGCTCCAACGTGCTCATCCAGAACGGCATGGTGGTGAACGTGCAATTCACGGAACCCGGTCTGTGAAACGTGCCCTCGTCGCGCTGTGGGGGTTGATGCTGGTGATATCGGGGTCGCCGGCGCTCGCGGCGGCCGTCGACGTTCGCGTGCCCACGGGTGCCAGCTATGCGATCAAGGTGACCAGCCTGAAGGAGGCGCGCTTCCGGACCACCGTCCGCCAGAAATACGATTTCAGCTGTGGCTCCGCGGCCACCGCGACCTTGTTGACGTTCCAGTACGGGTATCGCGTGACAGAAGCGGATGTGTTCAGCCGGATGTTCGCCAATGGCGACAAAGCCAGGATCCGCCGTGAAGGATTTTCATTGCTCGACATGCGCCGTTACCTGCAATCGCAGGGTTTCGTCGCCGATGGATTCGAGCTGCCGCTGGACAAGTTGCTCGACGAAGGACTGCCCGCCATCGTACTTCTCAACGACCGTGGCTATCGGCATTTCGTCGTGGTCAAGGGCATGCGCGGTGGCCGGATGCTGGTCGGAGACCCGGCGCGTGGCACGCGCGCGATGTCGCGCGCGCAATTCGAAAACCTGTGGGACAACCGGGTGCTGTTCGTGGTGCACAACCGCCGCTCGCTTGCGCAATTCAACCTGGCGCGTGACTGGCGCACCGCGCCACCGGCGCCGATGGACATGGGCGTCCAGCGCGAGGGCTTGCGCAACATCGTGATGCCCCGGCGCGGCCCCGGGGACATATAGCCATGAACGCTCCAGCTATCAATGCGATTACGCGCGTGGCGTGGGCCACTTTGCTCTTGGCCGCAACGGCGTGGTCGGGGCAGTTGAGCGCCCAGCAGCTGTTCGACGCCAACAGCGCCGATGACCATGACCTGGGCAGCGAATGGATCGCCCTGCCGCCGGAAAGGCTCGATCGGCTGCGTGGCGGGTTCGTGCTGCCGTCGGGCCTGCTGATGTCGTTCGGCATCGAGCGCGCGGTCTATGTCGACGGCCAACTGGTGGCGACGGCGCGGTTCAACGTACCGGACATCGCGCGCATCACCGTCGACCAGGCCAACGCGCTGGCCGGCATCCAGGACACGTTGCTGGTCCAGGTGGGCGAGGGCAACACGTTCGTCGCCAATGGCATGGGCGGCATCGTGGTGCAGAACACGCTCTCCAACGTCGATATCCGGGCCCTGACCACCATCAATGTGGCGTCCAGCACCTTGGGCATGTTCCAGGACCTGAACTTCAACTCAGCCCTGCAAGACGCACTGGCAAACGCGCCCGGTGGGCATTGACTCCATATCCCACACGGGAAAGCACGCGATGGCCCTGAAACAGACGAAGACCAGTGCGGCCGCCTGCATGGTGCTCGCCAATTGCGTGTCGCTAGCGGTCGCTGGCGTGGCCCATGCACAGGACGCGCCCACCGAGCAGGGCAACCCGCGCCTGGACCAGCTCGAGGACCAACTGGCGCAGCAAAGCCGCGTCATCGAGCAATTGCGCGCTTCGATGGCGGCCCAGGAAAGCAACATCGCCGAACTGCGTCGCGCCCTTGCCGACGAGCAACTGGACGATGCGCGCGGCAGGGGACCCAGGTCCGATGAGTGGTCGATGCCGGTGCCGGTGGCCGCCAATGCCGCGGTAGTGGTGGCCGCGGCCGCCAATGCCGACAGCGCCAGGGACGACTCCGCCAGACCGGTTGGTCGCGCACCCGAGTCCGATTCGCACCCGCCGGCGATCGCGCAGATCTTCGAGCAGCCCGGCGTGCTCACGCCGCCGGGGAAGTTCGTGCTCGAGCCCTCAATGCAGTTCGGCTACTCAGCCAACGACCGGGTCGCACTGGTCGGCTTCACCATCATCCCGGCGATCGTGATCGGCCTGATCGATGTCCGCCAGGTCAAGACCACAAGCGTGGTGGCGACGCTGACCGGGCGCTACGGCATCACCAATCGCCTGGAAGTCGAGGCGAAAGTGCCGTACGTGGATATCAGCGGCGACACCATCAGCCGCGAGATTTTCACCGGCTCGGCGCAGGACAAGGTGTTCAACGCCAGCGGCAACGGCATTGGCGACGTCGAGGTGACCGCGCGTTACCAGATCAACAATGGCGGGCCCGACAAAGCGTTCTACATCGGCTGGCTGCGCTACAAGAGCCGCACCGGCAAGGACCTGTTCGAGGTCACCACCGACTGCGTTACCCGTTGCGTCGCCAATGCCACCGGTACTGGACTGCCGCTGGAATTACCGACCGGCACCGGGTTCCAGTCGATCCAGCCCGGCGTGACCTGGTTGTTTCCTTCGGATCCGGTGGTGTTCTTCGGTAGCCTGAGCTACCTGCACAACTTCAAGCGCAGCAATGTCTCGCGCACGGTGTTGACCGGCGCGCCGGAGCCATTCCCGCAGACGACGACGGACCTGATTGGCGACGTCGAGGCGGGCGACATCATCGGCTTCAACGTGGGCATGGGATTGGCGCTCAACGAGAAGGCGGCGATCAGCTTCGGCTACGACCAGAACATCGTCGGCAAGACCAAGCAAAACGGCGTCGACTCACCCGGCGCGGTGCGAATCATCCTGGGCACGCTGCTGCTGGGCGGCTCGTACCGTTTCAACCAGCGCGTGAGCCTCAATGTCGCCTTGGGCGTGGGCGTGACCCGCGATACGCCCGACATCAGCCTGACGGCGCGGCTGCCGATCTCATTCTAGGTGCTATGCCAGGTGACGCGCCATTCGCCAGATCCCTGGCCAGCTGATGGCAGCGAAATGAATCCGGGTCGTCGACAGAGTCGATGCGGCCGTGCCATCCCTCCATCACGCTGCCACGCCTGGAAAGGTGGCGGTCAGGAATGCCGAAAGCGCACCCTCGGCGATCAACTTGTCCGCTGCGGCGATGTCCGGCGCGAAGTAGCGGTCCTGGTCGTAGTGGAAAACCGTAGCGCGCAGCAGGGCGTGTGCGGATTCAAGGCGCTCCGACGAGCGCAGCGGGCGCCGGAAGTCTATGCCTTGGCAAGCGGCCAGCAGCTCGATGGCGACGATGCGGCGCACGTTGACGGCAACCGCCAACGCCTTGCGCGCCGCGAAGGTCGCCATGCTGACGTGGTCTTCCTGATTGGCCGACGTCGGCATTGAATCAACGCTTGCCGGATGCGCCAGCGTCTTGTTCTCGCTGGCCAGCGACGCCGCGGTGACGTGCGCGATCATGAAACCGGAGTTGATGCCGGCGTCGGCAACAAGGAACGCTGGCAGGCCCGAGATACTGGCGTCGATCAACAAGGCGATGCGTCGCTCGGACAGGGCGCCCACCTCGGCGATCGCGATTGCGATCTGGTCGGCTGCGAACGCGACAGGCTCGGCGTGGAAATTGCCACCGGACAACACCTCGCCGGTATCGGCGAATATCAAGGGATTGTCCGAAACCGCATTGGCCTCGATCAACAGGGTCGTGGCGGTCTGGCTGAGCAGGTCGAAGCAGGCGCCCATCACCTGCGGCTGGCACCGCAGGCTGTAGGGGTCCTGGACGCGAGCGTCTTCAAAGCGGTGCGACTCGCGTATCGCACTGCCCGCCAGCAGTTCGCGATACAGGCCGGCGACGTAGATCTGGCCAGGCTGACCGCGGACTTCATGGATACGAGGATCGAACGGGGTATCCGAACCCCCGGCGGCATCGACGGTGAGCGCCCCGGCGACCACCGCTGCGGAAAATGCCTGTTCCGCGGCCAGGAACGCCATCAGTGCAATGCCCGTGGAAACCTGGGTGCCGTTCAACAGCGCCAGGCCTTCCTTGGCGGCCAGGCGGATGGGTTTGATCCCTGCGCGGCGCAAGGCATCGGCGGCGTCGACGATTTCCCCGCCAACACGGACCTGGCCTTCGCCCATCGCCGCGAGCGAGAGGTGCGCGAGCGGCGCCAGATCGCCCGAGGCGCCGACGGAACCCTGCGACGGAATGCACGGGCAGATCCCCGCGTTGTAGAGCGCCACGAGGGTCTGCAGCACCTCCCAACGGATGCCCGAGTAACCGCGCGCCAACGATGCGATCTTGAGCGCGAGGATCAGGCGAACGGTTTCGTCGTCCAGCAACGCGCCGACCCCGGCCGCGTGCGATCGCACCAGGTTGGCCTGCAATTGTTCGAGCTGACCGTCCGGAATCTGCACTTTCGCGAGCTTGCCGAAGCCGGTATTGATCCCGTACGCCGGCTTGCCCATGGCGACGATGTCCTGGACGGTCGCGGCAGAGGCGCGGACCCGTGCCTCGCATTCGGGAGCCAGGCCGATCGGGTCGAAACGCACGGCAAGCGCACGCAGTTGGGACAGCGACAACTGTCCCGGGGTAAGCATCAGCATGGTCGGTTATCCGGTGATGGCGGGCAGGTTCAGACCGTGGGCCTGGGCACATTGCAGGGCAAGTTCATAGCCCGCATCGGCATGACGCATGACGCCTGTGGCGGGGTCGTTCCACAGCACGCGCTCCAGGCGCCTGGCGGCCGCATCGGTACCGTCGCACACGATCACCACGCCCGAGTGCTGCGAGAAGCCCATGCCGACGCCACCGCCATGGTGCAGGCTGACCCATGTCGCGCCACCAGCGGTGGCGAGCAGGGCGTTGAGCAGCGGCCAGTCGGAGACCGCATCGGAGCCGTCGAGCATCGCTTCGGTCTCGCGGTTGGGGCTGGCGACCGAACCGCAGTCCAGGTGGTCGCGACCGATCACGATCGGTGCCTTCAACTCGCCACTGCGGACCATCTCGTTGAACGCCACCGCCACGCGATCGCGCTCCCCGAGGCCCAGCCAGCAGATGCGCGCCGGCAGTCCCTGGAACGCGATGCGCTCACGGGCCTGGTCGAGCCAGTGGTGCAGGGGTGCATCATCGGGGAACAGTTCCTTGACCTTGGCGTCGGTCT
>JBBRWW010000061.1:0-16266 GCA_038248955.1 Lysobacterales bacterium | reverse complement strand
GCTCGCGCGTCGCCCGGGCGGCAAGGTGATCCACGACCCGCGGCTGGTCTGGAACACGATCGAGATGGTGCGCGAAGCCGGCGGCGTGCCGATCCTGTGCAAGACCGGGCATGCCTTCATCAAGGAGCGCATGCGCAAGTTCCCGTGCAGCGGCGAGATCAACTTCAGCGTCGCCGATGCGCCGGCGGCGATCCACGCGGTGCTGGAGCACTACGCCGATCTCGACCCGGTGCTGGACTACACCGACGGGCTGTCGGCGGACTTCGGTGAGTGGCGCATGAACCTGCGCAGTTCCAACACCGAACCGCTGGTGCGGCTGAACATCGAGTCGCGAGCCAATCCGGGCCTGGTCGAGGACCGGGTGGGGGAGATTCGCGCGCTGATGACCGCGGCGGGTTGACGCGGCGACAGCACGGCCGCACCGGCAAGGTCTGCGATCGACGCCGCGGGCCACGGCAGTGCTGCAGTGCGCAGTGCTGCAATGCCATGCCTCGACGCCGGCGCCGACGACGGGTAGGCACTCACGCCTGGCGGGTCACCTCCGTTGGCGTAGTCCCCGGTCCGGCCAGTGGCGGCAGGCGCAGCAGCAGCGAATGGCGCGGCTTGCCCGATGCCACGTTGAACTGGTAGGCGGCGCCGAGTGCATCGGCGCGATCGGCGATGCTCTTGAGGCCGCGCCCGGTGCGGGTCTTGTACAGCGGCACCTCGCCACCATCGTCGTCGATCGCCAGGCTCACGACCGCATCGTGGCGGCCTTCCAACAGTCCGATCGCGATCCGGAAGCGACCGCTGCCGACATGGCGCACGCAGTTGTTGGCCGCCTCCTGGCAGATGCGATACAGCGACATCGCGATGGTTTCGTTGAGGTGGTCGATGTCGCCCTCGATCTCGGGCACGTAGTCGATGCCGCGGTCGCGCAGCATTTCCGCCATCGGGCCCTCGCACAGCGCGCGCGCCAGGCCGAAGCGGTCGATCACGGCCGGGTGCAGGTCATTGATGGCTTCGCGCAGGTGGGCGTGGGCGTCGTCGACCAGCCGGCCGATCGAAAGCAAGCCGGTCTTGACCGCTTCCTCCGTCGCGGTGCGCTCGACCACGCGCAGTCGCGTCGCGATCGCGGTCATGTCCTGGCCGAGCTGGTCATGGAGTTCGACGCCGATCCGGCGGCGCTCCTGCTGCTGCAGCAACGCCATGCGATCGGCGATATCGGTCATCTGGTTGCGACGCAGGAACAGCGCCTCGACCGTGGCCGTCAGCGCGCTGCGCTGCACGCGCTGGGTCTCGCTCGCCACCCCGAGCAGCAGTGCGGCGGATCCGCTGACCGTGTACAGCAGTTGCGACTGCCCGGGCGCCCACAGCGCCTCGATCGGGCCGCTGAGCGCATGGATGCCCAGGCCCAGCAGGCCGAAGGCGATTGCGGCGGGCCGCCAACCGAAGCGGTAGGCGAGCGCGAAAACCGGCAACAGCGCCAGCACCAGCGGGTATACGGGCGCCTCGACCACCGGCAGCGTATGCAGCGCCAGCATCAGCAGCAGCGGTGCCAACACCAGGCCATTGGCGACCAGGGCGCTCCACGCCACGCGATCGGGCCGCCACTGGTCCGCCAGTGCCAACATCACGGCCACGACCATCACGACGCCGGCAAAGTCGCCGAGCGCGTAGGACCCCAGCATCGCCGCCAGGCTGGCCGCCAACTCGCCATCGTCATTGAGGTCGGTCGCGGTCAGGACGATGGAGGTGAACAGTGCCGCCACCAGCCCGACCACCAGCAATCGCGGTATCGCTTCGCGTGATGGCGTATCGCGACCGTGACGTCCGATGCCGCGCAACACCACCGCGTAGATGCACCAGGGCAGCACGGCGGAAACAGCCAAGGCCGTCGCCGTTTCAAATGCACCCCGTGTCACGCCAAGGACCAGGATCACCGACCATTCGAGCAATGCCATTTTCCACCAGTCCCTGCGCGGCAGCATCCACAACATGCCCAGTCGCAGGCCCGCGGGCAGGAACCAATAGAGATTGGAACCGGCGAACAGCACCAGCCATGCCAGCGGGTACAGCGCCAGCAAAGTCACTTGCAGTCGACGCGGGGGCTGCCGATGCGCTTCAATGTCCGCCTTGTCTGCCACCGCGCCTCCGGTTGAATGAATGTCGCCCCTCCAGATTATCCTGCTCGATGACCACCCGATCGTGCGCGCAGGCTTCAAGCAGTTGCTGGAGCTTGAACCCGATTGGGAAGTCACCGCCGATGTCGGCACCGCCAAGGACCTCGCCGCCGCGCTGATCCATGCCAATTGCGACGTTCTGGTGTTGGATCTGTCGCTGCCCGACGGCGACGGCCTGGTGATGATCCGTCATTTGCTCGCGCAGCGTCCGGGATTGAGCATCGTCGTCCTGTCGATGCACGACGGCGCCCTGTACGTCCAGGACGCCATCGCCGCCGGCGCGCGGGGCTACGTCACCAAGCGCTCGGCCCCCGACGAACTCATCGACGCGATCCGCGCGGTCGTTGGTGGCGAGATTTACCTCGGCCGCGACATCCGGCGATTTGCTGAAACCGCCACCACCGGCGACCAGCAACGCCTGCCCGAACTCACCGCGCGCGAGGCGCAGGTCTTCCTGCTGATCGCCCGCGGGCATTCCGTGGCCAAGGTCGCCAGCACCATCGGCATCAATACCAAGACCGCCTACGCCCATCGCAGCAACATTTACAGCAAGTTGAGCATTTTTTCCGATCACGATCTGCGCACGCTCGCGCGCGTCCGCGGCCTGCTGGTCGACCAATAACCAGACGCGGCGGCAAGCCGCCCCCCCCCGACGCCCCTTGTATGCTGGCCGCGATGGACACCATCCAGCCCACCGACATCCGCGCCAAGACCCTGCGCGCGCTGATCCCCAGCGGCGGCCACGTGCTGGCGCTGGCGGTGTTGCTGGGGGCGCTCGCGGTCGTCCTCGTGGCGTGGCGCTACGCGCGCGACCGCGAGGTGGTCGCCGCCGAGGTCGAGTTCATCGCCAGCACGGGCGAGATCAGCGAACTGCTCCGGCAACGGCTGCTCCAATACGAACTGGTCACCCGCGGCGGGGCCGCGTTGTTCGCTTCGGTCGCCAGGCCGACCGCGGCGCATTGGCAGGCGTACGTCGAGGGCATGTACATCCGCGACCGCTTCCCGGCACTGGTCGGCCTGGGTTTCGCGGGCTACGTGCCGGCCGCGCGACTGGACGATCTGCAGCTCCAATGGCGCGACTCCGGCTACGGCCTGCTGGAAGTGCGTCCGCACGGCGTGCGTGAGTTCTACGGCCCGATCCTTTACCTGGAGCCCAGGACGGCGGAAAACCTCGCGGCCATCGGCTATGACATGTATGTCCATCCGGCGCGGCAGGCGGCGATGCAGGCGTCGCGCGACAGCGGCGAGGCGCGTCTGACCGGCGTCGTCCACCTGGTGCAGGACGGCACGCGACGATCCAACGCCCTGCTGCTGTATCTGCCGGTGTACCGCAACGGTGCCCAGCCGCGGACCGAGGCTGCGAGGCAACGCTTGATGCAGGGCTGGGTATACGTGCCGTTCCGGATGAAGACGTTCGTGCAGCAGGCATTGGGCAATATCCAGCCCGATGCGCATTTCCGCATCTTCGACACCGACGCCGGCAAGGACACCTTGCTGTTCACGACGGCGGTCGCCCCGGGGCAGCCGGCACCGGCGTTCCGGCATTCCCAGCTCGTCGAACGCTATGGCCGGCACTGGCGGATGGAGTTCGATTCGCCGCCCATCGCTGCCGCCGTCCCCGGGCTGGCGCGGCTGGACAGCACGCTGGCGCTGGGGCTGGTCGTGGCGCTGCTGATGTATGCCATTGCCTGGGTGTTGGCGCGTACCGAGGGCAGGGCGCAACGCATCGCCGAGCGCTTGACCGAGGACCTGGGCCGCAGCGAGCAGCGGTTCCGCAGCGCCATGCAGTACTCGGCGATCGGCAAGGCACTGCTCGACGGCGAGGGCCGGATCACGCTCGCCAACCCGGCGCTGGGCGACATCGTCGGCCGCGACACCGACGCGCTGGTGGGTGAGCGTTTCGATTCGCTGTTCGAGGACGAGCAGCCAGCGTCCACCCGCCAAGCACAGCCCCGGGGCGGCGATGCCGAAGGCGTCCACCGGTCGACGCGGCGCCTGCACCACGAGGGCGGCGTGCCGCGCCACGCGCAACTCACGTACGCGCCGGTGCGCGGTAACGTCGGCGAGGACATCCATGGTCTGGTGCAGGTGGAGGACGTCACCGAGCGTCTGCGCGCCGAGGCCCGCGTGCACGCCTTGAACCGCTCGCTGGAGGCGCGCGTTGCGCTGCGCACGCGTGAGCTCAGCGCAGTCAACCAGGAACTGGAGGCATTCGCCTACAACGTGTCGCACGACCTTCGAGCGCCGCTGCGCTCGATCGACGGGTTCAGCCGGATACTGACCGAACGCTATGGCGCGACGCTGGACGACCCCGGCCGCGATTACCTGGCACGGGTGCGAAAGGCCGCCGGGCGCATGGGCGAGCTGATCGACGCGATGCTGGCGATGTCGCGCCTGACCCGCGGTGAGCTCAAGCTCGAACGCGTCGACCTGAGCCTGATCGCCACTGAACTGGTCGAGGAGTTGCGGCTGGGCGACGACGGCCGCCACGTCGAATGCCGGATCCAGGCGAACCTGGAAGCGTTCGGCGACGCTGTCCTGCTACGCAACCTGCTGGCGAACCTGCTCGGCAATGCCTGGAAATTCACCCGCGGCCGCGACGCGGGGTACATTGAATTCGGCATCGCGACCGATGCCAACGGGTCAGGCGAGTTCTACGTGGGCGACAACGGCGCCGGCTTCGACCAGCGTTACGTCGACAAGCTGTTCCGGCCGTTCCAGAGGTTGCATTCGGAGGCCGAATTTGCCGGCCACGGCATCGGCCTGGCGTCGGTCCAGCGCATCGTCGAACGCCACGGCGGCAGCATCCGTGCCGAAGGGGTGGAAGGCGAGGGCGCGACGTTCTTTTTCAAGTTGCCCGGAAGCGTGGACTGAAAGGTCGCCCGCGGCAGTGGCGGCATTGCCTCGGCAATGGCGCGCCCGCGGCAAGCCGGGCGATCACGCGTTCTTGTTGTGGCCGCGCATCACGCGCTGTTTCTCGCGCGCCCAGTCGCGATCCTTGCTGGTGGCGCGCTTGTCATGGTCCTGCTTGCCCTTGGCCAGTGCCAGCTCGATCTTGACCTTGTTGCCCTTCCAGTACATCGCGGTAGGCACCACCGTGAAGCCGTCGCGCTGCACGCTGCCGATCAGGTTGTCGATCTCGCGGCGATGCAGCAGCAGCTTGCGGGTGCGCCGGTCGTCGGCCACCACGTGGCTGGACGCCTGGATCAGCGGGGTCATCTGCGCGCCAAACAGGAACATCTCGCCGCCGCGGACCACCGCGTAGGCCTCGGTGATGTTGGCCCGTCCGGCACGGATCGACTTCAGCTCCCAGCCCTGCAGCGCGAGGCCCGCCTCGAAGCGCTCCTCCAGGTGGTAGTCGTGGCGCGCGCGCTTGTTCAGCGCGATGGTGCCGCCGCCACCGCCGCCCTTGGACTTGTCCTTGCCGGCCTTGTCGTTTGCATTCTTTGCCATCGCCCATTGTCTCCGATGACGGCCCCGCAGGCGACCTTGATGTGCGAAATACCGCGGAAACCGTTCACCACGCGCGCCGTTGGCGCCGCCGGGTCGCACACCGTGGCCGTAGAATGTCCGGTGCGCCGAGGCGCCGAGGCATCACCATCCACTTCCAGGGACACCCACACGCGCCATGCCGACCATTCGCCGTTCCGCGCTCGTCGAACACTCCACCGCGCGCATGTTCGCCCTGGTCAACGATGTCGCCGCTTATCCACGCCGGTTCGAATGGTGCGACGGCGCCCAGATACTGGAGTCGAGTGACGAATTGATGGTGGCGCGGCTGGACCTCGGCCTGGGCGCCCTACGCACCTGGTTCACCACCCGGAACACCTTGTCACCCCCGCGCCGCATCGACCTCGATCTCGTCGACGGGCCGTTTCGAAGCCTCAGCGGACGCTGGGAGTTCCATGCCCTGGACGAGACCGCGTGCAAGGTCACGCTCACGCTCACGTTCGAGCCGGCGGTGCGGATGCTGGCGCCGGCGATGGCGATCGGATTCCAGCACCTCGCCGATCGCATGGTCGATGACTTCGTCGCGGTGGCCGACAGCGGCGAGGAAGCGTGAAGGTGGAACTGCTGCGGGCGTGGCCGCGGCGGTTCGAGCGCATCGAACTCGAACTCGCGCCGGGCAGTCGCGTCGCCGATGCGTTGGCCGCGGCGCAGTGGGATCGCGACCCCGAGGCCGTCGCTTACGCCGTTTTCGGCGTCATCGTGGACAGCCACCGGCTGCTCGACGACGGCGATCGGGTCGAGCTGTTGCGGCCGCTGCAGGCAGACCCGAAGCAGGCGCGCCGGCGTCGCGCCGAAGACCGGCGCAGGACGACGATCATCGGGGCAGGCAGAGGGCGGGGCGACACCGTCAAGTGAGGCGTCGCCGCGAGCGGCGCCGACTCAGCCGCCGCGCTTCTTCTTCTTCTTGTCCTTGGCCAGGTTGCGGCCAAACTGCTTGACCGACGACTTCGCCAGTTGCTCATCCTGCTCCGGGAAGTAGTCGCCTTCCCATTTGGTGAGGGCGTCGCCCTCGAACCACAGCGTCAGGTTCTTGGTCTCCGCCTTGTGCAGCCGGCCCACGCGCTGCGAGGCGGTGTAGTCCCAGCGCTCGTGGTGGAACGGATCGGCGACCGACGGGGTGCCCAGCAGCAAGGACACCTGCTGCTTGCTCATGCCTGCCTGCAACTGGTCGACCGAGCTCTTTTCCAGCAGGTTGCCCTGGTAGATCGGCTGGCGGTAGATGACGCCGCAGCCGCTGGTGACCAGCGCGACGGAGAGGACGAGGACGAGCTTGCGCATCATGTGTTTGGACACCGTTAGCGGCGACAGGCGAGGCCGTCGTGGAGGGGGCCGATGATACACTGACTCCATCGCTGCGCGTCCTGCCCGGCGCGATGTTCATCCGTTGTTGCGGCCTGCTGGCAGCCGCTGTCGACGGCACCGAAAGGCTCGAGGAGCGCGAACAAAGATGGAATCGCAGGATCTGCGGAACGTCGGTCTCAAGGTCACCCATCCGCGCATGCGGATCCTGGCCTTGCTGGAACAGGCCACGCCCCGGCACATGACCGCCGAGGACATCTACCGGCTGCTGCTCGACCGCGGGGAGGATATCGGCCTGGCCACGGTCTACCGCGTCCTGACCCAGTTCGAGGCGGCGGGCCTGGTGCTCAAACACAACTTCGAAGCCGGCCAATCGGTCTACGAACTCGACCGCGGCCACCACCACGACCACATGGTGGATATCGACACCGGCAAGATCATCGAATTCGAGAGTGCCGAGATCGAGGCGCTGCAAAGCCGCATCGCCGCCGAGCACGGCTACCAGATCGAGGAACACTCGCTGGTGCTGTACGTGCGCAAGCAACGCTGAATTTGGGGCGCCGCCGGGGCGACTGCGGGGGCAACTCGGCCGTGCGCGTTCTTCAGGACGGACGCGGAAGCAAGTGCAGCGCGTGGGCGCGATTGCCGTGCGCTCAGACCACGTCGCTCAGCAGCCGCTTCGCCGCCGCCCGCGCTTCGCGGGTCAGCTCGACTCCGCCGAGCATCCGCGCCAGCTCTTCCTCGCGCTGCTTCGCATCCAGCGCCTGCACCGCGCTCTGGGTGACGCCTTCGCTGGCGGCCTTGCTGACCCGGTAATGGGCATGGCCCTGCGCGGCCACCTGCGGCAGGTGGGTCACGCACAGTACCTGGCGGCGGGCACCCAAGGCGCGCAGTTTCTGCCCGACAATCTCGGCCACGCCGCCGCCAATGCCCGAGTCGACTTCGTCGAACACCATCGTCGGCACGGCATCCAGGCCCAGTGCGGCGACCTCGATTGCCAGCGAGATGCGCGACAGCTCGCCACCCGAGGCGACCTTGCGCAGTGCGCGCGCGGGCTGGCCGGGGTTGGCGGCGACCAGGAACTCGACCCGCTCGCCGCCCTGCGGATCGGGGCGGTCAACCTCCAACGGCTCGATGGCGATCTCGAAGCGTCCGCCGCCCATCCCGAGTTCGCCGATCAGCTCGGTGGTGTCGGCGGACAACGTGGCCGCGGCGGCGCGGCGCAACGCCCCGAGGGTATCGGCGGCCGTGCGCCAGGTCTGGCGGGACGTGGCGATTTCCGCATCGAGCCCTTGCAGGCGAAGCCCGGCGCTGCCGAGGGTGTCGAGTTCCAACGCCACCGCATCGCGATGTCCGGCCAGCTGTTCGGGCGAGACGCGGTGCTTGCGGGCCAGTTCGTGGATCCGCGATAGCCGGTGCTCGAGGATTTCCAGGGCCGACGGATCGAGGTCCAGGTCGCTGCGTACCCGGTCCAGCAGGACGACGGCCTCGTCGAGCTGGATCGCGGCGTTGTCGAGCATCGCATCGACGTCCGACAGGCGCGGTTCGTGTTCGGTCACGCGCTGCAGTTCGCCGCGCACCTGCTGCAGGTTGCGCGACAGCGAGGCGCCATCCTCGCCGCCGAGACGGGCAAAGGCGGCTTCGCACGAAGCAATCAGGTCGGCCGAATGCGCGTGGCGGCGGTGGTCGGCCTGCAGCCGGGCGATGGACTCCGCATCAAGCGCCTCGCGGTCGAGCTCATCGTGCTGGTGCTGGAGCCACGCGATGCGCTCGGAGACGTCGCCCTGCGCCGAGAGCGCGTCGCGTTCGCGCAGCAGGTCGGCCCAGGCCTGCGCGGCCACGGCGACCGCGCCGCGCGCGGCATCGGTGCGGCCGTAGGCATCGAGCAGCGCCAATTGGCTCGGTCGCGACAACAACGCCTGGTGCTCGTGCTGGCCGTGGATCTCGACCAGGTGGCTGGCCAGCACGATCACCTGGCCAAGGGTGACCGGGCGCCCGTTGATCCAGGCCTTGGAGCCGCCATCGGCGCGGATCACCCGGCGGATCTGGCACGTCGCCGCTTGGCCGCCGCCTGCCGCGTCGCCATCGTCTTCGTCCATTTCGTTGTCGCGAAGCCATGCCATGGCCAGCGGCGCATCGTCGAGGGTGAATTCCGCGAGCAGTTCGGCCCGGTCGGCGCCATGGCGGACCACGCCGCTGTCGGCGCGCTGGCCCGACAGCAGTCCCAGTGCGTCGACCAGCAACGACTTGCCGGCGCCGGTCTCACCGGAGATCACGGTCAGGCCGGGGCCGAAACGGAGTCCGGCGGCACTGACCACGGCGAAGTGCTTGAGGGAGAGATGGGAGAGCATGCGGACGCGATTGTGCCTTGAGTGGTTGCAGCGGGATAGCGGGACGTTTTCGGCAGGTCCCGGCCAAGGCTGCACAGACCTGGCGCGGCGCCGTCCTGGCGGCCGACCATGCCCCGGGATCAGGATCTGCGATGGCACGCGGCCGTGGCACGGCTTGCGCCGATGGCCGCGCCGGGCTTATATCGACCGCGATGACCCGCAAACGCACCATCCCCGCCCTCGACCCGCGTGCACGGCAGTTGCTGCGCACGCTGATCGCACGTTACATCCGCAGCGGCGAACCGGTCGGCTCGCAGACCCTGGCGCGCCACGCGGGCCTCGACCTCAGTGCCGCGACGATCCGCAACATCCTGGGCGACCTGGAGGACGTTGGCCTGCTGAGCGCGCCGCACACCTCGGCCGGGCGGATCCCGACCACCCAGGGCTACCGGCTGTTCGTTGATTCGCTGCTGCAGGTGCGCCCGCTGCCCGAGGGCGAGATCGCCCGCCTGCGCGGCGAGCTGCTGCCGGCCGGTTCGGGCACCCAGGCGTTGCTCGGCAGCGCGTCGGAGCTGCTGTCGGCGATGACCCATTTCGTCGGCGTGGTCAGCGTGCCCAAGCGCGAGCAGTTCGCCTTCCGGCGCATCGATTTCGTCCCACTCGACGGCCAGCGGGTGTTGGCGATCCTGGTGTTCGCCGACAATGACGTCCAGAACCGGATCCTGCTCACGCGCCGCACCTACGACCCCGGTGAGCTCGAGCGCGTTGCCAACTACCTCAACGCCCATTTCGCCGGGCGCAGCGTCAGTGACATCCGCGCCACCCTGCTGCGCGACCTGAAGACCGCCCAGGCCGAGATGGAAACATTGCTCGCGCAGTCGGTCGAGTTGGCCGAACAGGCGCTGGAGCCGGAGAACATCGACAACGTGCTGGACGACATGGTGCTGGCCGGGCAGACCCGGTTGATGGGGCTGCAGGAGCTCACCGACGTCGACCGCCTGCGCGAGCTGTTCGAGGCGTTTGCCCGCAAGCGCGAGATCCTGCAACTGCTGGAGCGGACCGTGCACGCGCCGGGCGTGCGGATCTTCATCGGCGAGGAGACCGGGTTGGCGCCGCTGGAGGGCGTGTCGCTGGTTACCGCGCCGTACACCGCCGGCGGCCAGGTGCTGGGAGTATTGGGCGTCATTGGCCCCACCCGCATGGCCTATGACCGTGTGATACCGGTCGTGCAGGCAGCCGCCGATGCCCTCGGCGCGGCCTTCGCGACCGATGCCCACGGAGGGGCGGGCGCTTGAAACGCCCTCTGCCGGCCCCATAGCTGGCCTGCCACGCACTATCCGCAGGGACCAGCCACGCTATGACGACCACCGATCACCATCCCATCGACTCCGCCGAGCCCGACGCCGGGAACGACTCGCCGATGTTCGCCGAACTCGAGGCGGCTCAGGCCGAATTGGCGCAGCTTCGCGAGGATTCGCTGCGGGAACGCGCCGACCTCGAGAACCAGCGCAAGCGCCTCGAGCGCGAGCGCGACATGGCGCGAAAGTTCGCCAACGAGCGCCTGCTGGGCGAACTGCTGCCGGTGATCGACAGCCTCGAAGCCGGCCTGAACGTCCCAGGCGATACCGCCCAACACCTGCGCGACGGAATGGAACTGACCCTGCGCCAGTTGATGAAGGTGGTGACCGACAACGGACTGGTCGCCGTCGATCCCGCCGGACAGCCGTTCAACCCCGACCAGCACCAGGCGATGAGCATGGTGGCGAGCGCCGATCACGCGCCCGGCGACGTGGTTCAGGTGTACCAGAAGGGCTGGCTGCTGAACGACCGCCTGCTGCGCCCGGCGCTGGTCGTCGTGTCGGCGCACGACTGAACCCTTGAACCGGGGAGATTTCCCCCCCAAATAGCGCATATCGGCAGCATGCACGTCAAGCGCATGCCCACCGCACTCATTCAAGCATCAGAGAGGGAGCAACATCATGGGCAAGATCATCGGTATCGACCTGGGCACGACCAATTCGTGTGTGGCGGTGATGGAAGGCGGCAAGGCCAAGGTGATTGAAAACGCCGAAGGCGATCGCACCACGCCGTCCATCGTCGCCTACACCAAGGACGGCGAGATCCTGGTCGGCGCCGCGGCCAAGCGCCAGGCGGTGACCAATTCCAAGAACACCTTCTACGCCGTCAAGCGCCTGATCGGCCGCAAGTTCGGCGACGCCGAAGTCCAGAAGGACATCAGCCTGGTGTCGTACGCGATCGCCGCCCATGAAAATGGCGACGCCTGGGTGCAGGCCGCCGACGGCAAGAACCTGTCGCCGCAGCAGATCTCCGCCGAGATCCTGGCGAAGATGAAGAAGACCGCCGAGGCCTACCTGGGCGAGACCGTCACCGAGGCGGTCATCACCGTGCCGGCGTACTTCAATGACAGCCAGCGCCAGGCGACCAAGGATGCGGGCAAGATCGCCGGCCTGGAGGTCAAGCGCATCATCAACGAGCCCACCGCCGCGGCACTGGCCTACGGCATGGACAAGAAGGGCGGCGACCGCAAGATCGCCGTCTACGACCTTGGCGGCGGCACGTTCGACGTCTCGATCATCGAGATCGCGTCGGTTGACGGCGAGATGCAGGTCGAGGTGATGTCGACCAACGGTGACACCTTCCTGGGTGGCGAGGATTTCGACACGCGCGTCATCGACTACCTGGTGGAAGAGTTCCAGAAGGACCAGGGCATCGACCTGCGCAAGGACCCGTTGGCCCTGCAGCGCCTCAAGGACGCCGCCGAGCGCGCCAAGATCGAGCTCTCAAGCGCGCAGCAGACCGAGGTCAGCCTGCCGTACGTCACCGCCGATGCGTCGGGTCCGAAGCATCTGGCCATCAAGCTGACGCGCGCCAAGCTGGAGTCGCTGGTCGAGGACCTGATCAAGAAGACGATCGAGCCGTGCCGCATCGCACTCAATGACGCCGGCCTGCGCGCCAGCGACATCGCCGAGGTGATTCTCGTCGGCGGCCAGACCCGCATGCCCAAGGTCAGCCAGGCCGTCGCGGAGTTCTTCGGCAAGGAGCCGCGCAAGGACGTCAACCCCGACGAGGCCGTGGCCGTCGGCGCGGCGATCCAGGGTGGCGTTCTGGCCGGCACCGTCAAGGACGTGCTGCTGCTGGACGTGACCCCGCTGAGCCTGGGCATTGAAACCCTCGGCGGCGTGTTCACCAAGATCATCGAGAAGAACACCACCGTGCCGACCAAGGCCTCGCAGACCTTCTCGACCGCCGAGGACAACCAGTCCGCGGTGACCGTGCATGTGCTGCAGGGTGAGCGCGAGCAGGCCCGCTACAACAAATCGCTGGCCCGCTTCGACCTGTCGGGCATCGAGCCGTCGCCGCGCGGCATGCCGCAGGTGGAGGTGTCGTTCGACATCGACGCCAACGGCATCGTCCACGTGACCGCCAAGGACAAGAAGACCGGCAAGGAACAGAAGGTCGAGATCAAGGCCGGTTCGGGCCTGTCGGACGAAGAGATCCAGAAGATGGTCGCCGACGCCGAGGCCAACCGCGAGGAGGACCAGAAGTTCCACGAACTGGTGCAGGCGCGAAACCAGGCCGACGGGCTGATCCACACGGCCCGCAGCACGATCAAGGAGCACGGCGAGAAGCTGCCAGGCGATGCGATCGGGGCAGCAGAGGGCGCGATTGCCGAACTCGAGACCGCCATGAAGGGCGACGACAAGGGTCAGATCGAGGCCAAGTCGAAGGCGCTGGAGACCGCATCGCAAGCGCTGTTCGCCGCGGTGTCGGCGCAGCAGCCCGGCGCGGGCGCTCCGGCGGGTGACGCGGCCGACGCCGCTGCCGGCAAGGCCGCCGACGACGTGGTGGATGCCGAGTTCACCGAGGTCAAGGACGACAAGCAGGCCTGATCCCGGCTGCGCCAAGCAGCACGATCAGTCGCACGAAGACGGGCAGGCCGCAGGCCTGCCCGTCTGTGCTTGGCGAACCCCGCCGCCAACCAGACACCGTTAGACACGAACCGATGGAAAAGTACGGCCGATGAGCAAGCGCGATTACTACGAAGTCCTGGGCGTCGCCCGCAACGCCTCCGACGAGGACCTGAAGAAGGCCTACCGCCGTTGCGCGATGAAGCACCACCCGGACCGCAACCCGGGCGACCACAACACCGAGGCGGCGTTCAAGGAGGGCAAGGAAGCCTATGAGGTGTTGGCCGATCCGGCCAAGCGCCGCGCCTATGACCAGCACGGCCATGCCGCGTTCGAGCACGGCATGGGTGGCGGTGGCGGCGGTGGGCCGGGATATGCCGACATGGGCGACATCTTCGGCGACATCTTCGGAAACATCTTCGGTGGCGGCGGCGGCGGCGCGCGCGCGCCGCGCAGGGGTGCCGACGTCGGCTACGTCATGGAACTGACGTTGGAGGAAGCCGTCGGCGGCATCGAGAAGCCGATCGAGATCCCGACGCTCGACGAGTGCGACACCTGCGACGGGACGGGCTCGGCCGACGGCAAGATCGAAACCTGCACGACCTGCAGCGGCCGCGGCCAGGTGCGTTTCCAGCGCGGCATCTTCTCGATGCAGCAAGCCTGCCCGCAGTGCGGAGGCCGCGGCCAGATCATCACCAGTCCCTGTGGCGACTGCCACGGACAAGGCCGCGTCGAGCGTACCAAGACGCTGCAGGTCAAGATTCCGGCCGGCGTCGATAACGGCGATCGCATCCGCCTGGCCGGCGAAGGCGAAGCGGGCCCTTCGGGCTCTCCCGCCGGCGACCTCTACGTCGACGTGCGTGTGCGCGAGCACGAGATCTTCCAGCGCGACGGCGACGACCTGCATTGCGACGTGCCGATCCGGATCGCGCAGGCCGCGCTGGGTGGCAGCGTCCGCGTCCCCACGCTGGGCGGCGAGGTGGAACTGCGCATCCCCGCGGAAACCCAGACCGGCAAGGTGTTCCGCCTGCGCGACCAGGGCGTCAAGTCAGTGCGCAGCCGCAAGCCCGGTGACCTGTACTGCCGCGCGGTGGTGGAAACGCCCGTCAACCTGACCGCGGAGCAGCGCGACCTGCTGGAACAGTTCGAGGTCACGTTTGTCGGTGAAGGCGCGCGCAAGCATTCGCCGCGATCCTCGACGTTCCTCGACGGCGTCAAGGGCTTCTGGGACCGGATGACGAGCTAGGCGGGCAGGGAACCTCCCACGATCAGGTCAGGGCGGTCAGAGTGCAGGCTTGTCGCATCGCAGCCACGCCGCTAGCCTGCAGCCATGACGGTCACTCAAAGCAAGCCCCGGATCCTCATCCACGGCGTCTCCGGGCGCATGGGCCAGGCGGTATTGCGCCTGGCAGCAGCGCATGCCGACCTGTCGGTGGTGGCGGCGGTGTCTCGCGCCCAGCCGGCGCAACGGATCGTCGAAGGCGTTGCGCATTTCGCCAGCCAAGAGCTGCACGGGCTGCCGGAGTTCGACGTCGCCATCGACTTCAGCCTGCCGCAAGGCTTCAGCGCCATCCTGGCGTTGTGCAGCGAGCGCGGCGCGGCGCTGGTGTCGGGAACCACCGGCCTGGACGCGGCCCAGCACCAACAACTGCAGCAGGCAGCCACGCGGATCCCCGTGCTGTGGGCGGCCAACTTCAGCCTCGGCGTGGCAGTACTCGGTGAACTGGTCGAGCGCGCCGCCCGGGCGTTGCCGGGCTGGGACTGCGATATCGTCGAGTCGCACCACGTCCACAAGAAGGACGCTCCCTCCGGCACCGCGCTGGCCCTGGGGGCTGCGGCCGAACTTGGTGGCGCGGCGCCCAGCTATGCGTCGCTGCGAGCCGGCGACATCGTCGGGGAGCATTTCGTCCAGTTCACCGGGCTGGGCGAACGCATCGAACTGAACCACCGCGCGACCGATCGCGACATCTTCGCCCGTGGTGCGCTGCATGCCGCCACGCGGCTGCCCGGGCGGCCCCCGGGGCTGTACCGGCTGCGTGATCTGCTGAACTGATTGGTACGGTGGGCAGCTTGCGGGCAAATCCGGGCTGGCGTCGGAGCCGCCTCGCCGCTAGAATTCTCGCTCGCCTGAACCCCGCCTCCCGGACCGGTCCCGCACCGCGTCCGTGTCTTGCTGCAACCCGGTTTTTTTTCGGGATGCGCTAGGCGGTTTCAGTACCCTCGGCAGCCAAGGCGAACCCCGTGACCCATCCCGCAATTCTCGCACTCGAAGACGGCACCGTTTTCGAGGGCATTTCCGTAGGCGCGCCCGGCCTCAGCGTTGGCGAGGTGGTGTTCAACACCTCCATGACCGGCTACCAGGAGGTGCTGACCGACGCGTCGTACGCGCGCCAGTTGGTGACGCTGACGTATCCGCATGTCGGCAACACCGGATGCACCGACCAGGACGACGAGGCGGGCAAGGTGTGGGCCGCGGGCCTGATCGTGCGCAACGTACCGCGGCGCCCCAGCAACTGGCGCAGCCGGGTCGCGCTCCCGCAGTGGCTGGCCGCACGCGGGGTGGTGGCGATCGCCGATATCGACACCCGCAAGCTGACCCGCCTGCTGCGCGACACCGGCGCGCAGAACGGCACCCTGCTGGCCGGCTCGGCGCCGGGTGAAGCGCTCGACGTCGACCAGGCGATCGAGGCCGCGCGCAAGTTTCCGGGCCTGAAGGGCATGGACCTGGCGAAGGAGGTCAGCACGCGCGAGCGCTACGAATGGCGCGAGGGCGAGTTGGACCTGGACAGCAATACCTTCGCCCAGGCCAACGCGCCGGCTTCGGGCACGCAACTTCACGTGGTCGCCTACGACTTCGGCTGCAAGCTCAACAGCCTGCGCCTGCTCGCCCAGCGCGGCTGCCGCGTCACCGTGGTGCCGGCGCAGACGAGCGCCGACGAGGTGCTGGCGCTGGCCCCCGATGGCGTGTTCCTGTCCAACGGACCCGGCGACCCGGCGCCGTGCGACTACGCGATCACCGCGATCCGGCAACTGGTC
>JBBRWW010000060.1:0-16944 GCA_038248955.1 Lysobacterales bacterium | reverse complement strand
GGCAGATCAGCCTTACGCCGTTTGCGGTGGGTAGCGACTATCGGCGGACCAGGCAGCGTCTGACCTGAGAGCAGACGCTGGCATCGTGGGTTGCAGCGGTAATTTTCGCGAAACATCCGTCCTGGTCGGTCCCGGCCCTTCGATGTAGACGCCCAGGTTGCCGCGCTTGGCCTGGCGTCTGGCCGCGGCGGCGCGCGAGGCGACTTCCTCGGTGGAGGCGATCGTGCCGGCCGCGATCAGCGTCGCGACGCTCGACAGCGTGCTTAGCGGGAAGAACTGCCGGTGCCCTTGGCGGTCCTCGCTCTCCAGGCCGCCGCGGGCGACGTCCGCGGCATCGAACAGTCTGCGCTCGGCCTCGTTGAACATCGCGACGATCGCATCGCAGCGGCGCGCCCAGTCGTCGCTCTGGAACAGCACGATGAAATCGTCGCCGCCGATGTGACCCACGAAGTCCACCGTCGAATCGACGTTGCGCAGGACCGTCTGCGCGAGCAGCACGATCATGCGGTCGCCGCGGAAATAGCCGTACTGGTCGTTTAAGGGCTTGAAGTGGTTGAGGTCGCAGTACGCCGCCGGGAATGACCGATTGCTGTCGAGCAGGCGGCCAATGTGCTCGGTGACCGGGATGTTGCCGGGCAGGAAGGTCAGCGGGTTGGCGTAGCGCGCCGCCTCGACGCGGTGCTCGGTCACGCGCCGCACCAGCGCCTCGCCCGTGCCGAGGCCGCGGTAGCGGCCGTGTTCGGTGATGACGAAGCCGTCGCTGAGGTAGCGCTGGTCCTCGCCGAGCAGGATCGATGTCATCGACTCCAACGACTGGTCGATCTCGCACATCAGCGGCGCCGCATGCCTGAACGTCGTGCACGAACGGCGTCCGTACAGTTCCCGCGCACAAGGCCGTGCGTAGCGCTCGGCGAACAGCCGGCGGTTGATCAGGCCCAGCACGCGCTGGGCCTCGTCGATCACCGGCACTGCGTGCAGTTCCGGCTGGTCGAGGAACGCCTGCACCACTTCTTCGTTGCTGACGCCGGCGGTCAGCGCGGACACCTCGATGAGCAGATGGGTGGCGGTGACGCGGCGGTTGTCGGTGCGACGTCGCGCGTGTGGAAGCACCGGTCCCCTGGCCGCGAGCAGCGCGACAAGGTCCAGCGGCACGCTCGGCGATATCGCGTTTGGTCGACTCGATCACGAGTCGACCCAGGTCAACGCCGGACGACGCCAGGCTGCGCAGGATGTCGTCGGGGCGCACCGAGTGCTGCAGGATCGCCTTCGAGCTCAGGTTGACCAGCAGGTGCACGCCCGGAGCGGCGTAGTCGTAGCCTTGGGCGACCACCCGCACCGCCAGCGTTTCGAGCTCCCCGAGGCGGCCCTGCGCACGCACCATGGACCTATCGGTTTCCCACGAAACCGGCTGTCTGCTGGAGCAGATGACCCTTGGCGCAGGAGAACCGTCGCAGCTACGCCGAAGCCGAACGGACCACGTGAGCGGGCGCAAGTCGGCATCTCCTGCGGTTACGGTACGTGGTCAGCGGGCACGGTTGCCTGGGCGCCGATCGAGGTTTTCGTGGGCGGGCATCTTTGCGTAATCTGCGCGCCGAAAAACGGCGGTCAGGGTGTCTATTCCACGGTCAATCCGCAGCAACGTAGCGGTCGCGCCCGGCGCCTTTTGCCGCGTAGAGCGCGAGGTCGGCCCGGGCCAGCAAGGCATCGGTGGTCTCGCCTGGTCGATGGTGGGCAACGCCTGCCGAGAACGTGAGCGGTCGTGCGTCGACGCAGTTGTTCCTCACCGCCGTCCGTATGCGGTCCAGCACGCAGCCGAGGCCGTCGCGGCCGCCGGGCAGCACCAGCAGGAATTCCTCGCCGCCCCAGCGGCCGAGCATGTCGGTGCTCCGCAGTTCGGCGTTGGCCAGTTGCGCGAAGGCCTTGAGAGCGGCGTCGCCCGCGGCGTGCCCGAGGTCGTCGTTGACCGCCTTGAAGTGGTCGATGTCGAGGATCGCGACACTGAACGGCGTGAGCTGCCGCGAGGACAGCGCGACGCTGCGATCAGCCAGCGACTGCATCGACCGTCGGTTCGCGATGCCGGTGAGTTCGTCGGTGATGGCCAGGCGCTCGACTTCCGACAGCGCGCGGGCGAGTGCTTGACGCTGGTCACGCAACTTCTGCCGCAGCCCCGAGAGACGCGCGGCAATGACGGCCAGCGCCGGGAGGACCACGCTCAGCATCAGGAGGTTGTTGATGTCGACGCGCAAGGGCGTGATCTCACCCTGGGCCGGCACCCACTGCGGGTACAGGGTGCGGATCACGACCGCGGCGACCAGGCTGGACAAGGCCAGTACCGTGAGGAAAGCGATCTGTCGCCAGCGCAACGCAAAGGCGCCAAACGCAAAGATCACCATGAGCGGGAAGAGTGCCGACGTCCTCATCGGTCCGCAGATCAGGTAGCCCCAGTTGACCGCCAGCACGCCCATGGAGAGCTGCCACACCGAGACGGACGGGTCGCGAAAACGTTCCGTCCAGCCACTACGCAGCGCGGTATAGCCGGTCACTAGGATGAGGGCGACGAAGCCCAGCCAGAGATGCAGGGCGGTGGTGTCCATCCACCCTTGGCCGACCCCGGTGATCAGTAACGTCGCGGTACCGACATATACCAGGCTCGCGATGAGCCACTGCACCAGCCGCAGACGACGTCGCTGATCCCGGCTTCCCAGTACATCCATGACGGTCGCTACGAAATGCGGCAAGGAAAGTCCAAGGCTCGGCCGGGCGCGTGACGTGACCCATCATGTCCCTTATCGGCCGCACCTGGCCGGATCTGCATAGAAGTAAAAGGGCGTCCCGTTTGGAGTGCTCACGATCCCAGGGACAATTCATCAGGATGCGGTTTGGATCCCGCGTGGATCGCATTTGCCGAAGCGCATTGCGGCAAGGGTTCCGACGCGAACGGCATCCGGCGCATGAAGTGCAACTTGTCGCTGAGACGATTCAGGCACGGACGCTATTTGCGGTTGCTGCAGCGCACATTGCATGCCTCCCAAACATACGCTAGCGTCCGGTGCACGATGACAGGGGGGCGGTCCGCGGTTGCGGGCCTCCACATCGTGGACGTGTTTTGCCAGCCTTATCGCCGGACGCGAGCGGGACTCCACCCGCCGTGCACATCATGTCGAAGGGGATTCACGATGACCACTCTGTTCCGTCGCGTCGCCAGCCAGTGGCTGCCGGCGATCTCGCTGCTGGCGCTGTCCGCGCCGGCGTTGGCCAGCACCCTCAACCAGAACGTGTCGTGGACCATCGACCGCGCGGGCACGACCGCGAAGTACCGGGTCGTGGCCTACGGTGACTCCATCTACGCGGGCTACAACGGCTCCATCAGCAATGCCGCGCGTTACGCCGCACCCACGGTCGACTCGGAGTACCTGTCGGCCCTGTGGAACGCCGACATCGAGAACATCCGCCGCACCAAGTCGGGTGCGGTGGCGCAGGACGTGTATCAGAACAAGATCGTGGGCGAGCGGTCGTACATGCAGGCGTCCACCACCCGCGCGGTGACCTTCGAGATGTGCGGCAACGACGGCCTGCAGGCGCGGTCGAGCTTCCAGTCGCAGACAGGCACCTGCAACTACGGCGGGCTGGACGCCGCGGTGAACACCTGCAAGACGTACGTCGCCGCGTCGATGGACTACATCAATGCCAACGCGCATCCCAACACCCGGCTCAAGGTGATCTCCAACCTGTTCTATCCAGGCTACAACGCCGACAACGTGCAGAGCTCGTGCAAGGACGCCAGCAGCGGACAGACGGTCAATCTGCGTGACCGCTTCCTGCCGGCGATCGCCAAGATGAACTACTGGATGTGCGAGTACGCGCGGCAGAAGGGCTTCCAGTGCGCCGACAGCTTCGCGCAGTACATGGGCGCGGATTACGACAGCAACAGTGACGGCCAGGTCGACTCCGACGCGCTGCGCTACGTGCTGGGTGAAAGCGAGGCGAGCTACCTCAACCGCATCACGGGCACGCTGAGGGGCACGTTGCGCGATGCCAACACCAAGTTCGTCACGTCCTCCAGTTCATACGATTACATCCAGTCCGATGACACCCACCCGACCTACACAGGCGGTACGGTGACGGCTGGCCTCTGGGGCGGCAGCACCGGCAGTGGCGCGCCGCGCTACAGCAGCTACACGAACGGTCGCAGCCCGATCTGGAACGCGTACGGACACGAGCGGATGGGCTGGGCGCTGTCGGTCTACAACCCGACCAGTCCGTAACGGTCCGGGCCGACGAGGACGGATTCGTGGCCAGGCATCCCGCGCCGCACACCCCGCCGTCCGAACCTGACGGCGACGGGGTGCGTGTGGTACCCAAACCACATCGGGTCCGGTCCATGCGGCCGTGGGCGGTGCTGGCGGTGATTGCCGTCGTCGCGGGTGCCGTGTGGTTCGTGCTGGCGCGTTCGCCCGGGCAGGTGCCGGAAACGGCGACCTCGCCGGTGGTCGTTGCTGATGCGACGTCCGCGACCACGGAGGGTCTGCCGCAGTCCGCTCGCCCGGGTACCGCGGCAACCCCGGCAGCCACGCCGGACCAGGCGCCGATGCCGGGCAACGATCCCCAGGACCTGGCCGCGTACTTCCGGCCGGGCGACCCCGAGCCGACCGGCGCCGAACTGATCACGGCCCTGCAGGAGGCCGGCGTCCGCACCGGCCTGGGCGCGTTCAACCCGCCCGGGACGAGCCCTCCGCTGGAAGGCCTCGCGGTGCCCGAGGACTTCCGGCTGCCCGACGGCTACGTCCGCCACCACCAGGTGACCGACGAGGGCGTGCCGCTTGAGCCGATCCTGATGTTCTCGCCCGATTTCGTCCTGCTTGATGCGAAAGGCCGGCCCATAGCGACCCCGGCCAACCGTGTCGTGCCGCCCGAACTTGCCCCGCCCGGCCTGCCGCTGCGATGGGTCCGGGTGGGCAAGCCTTGACCCCGGCTACGGGGAGCGCTGTTTGACCACGGATCGGTTGACCTGGTTTGACCGGCGAGGCGCCCGCGGGCGAACCGTCGCTGGCCTGCTCGCTTCGGTCCTGCTGCTCGCTGTGTATGCCCGCGCCCCGCATGCCTGGGCGTTGGGCTTCGTCGCGTTGGTGCCATGGCTGTTGACGCTCGATGCACCGCGCTCGATGGGCGGCGCGGTAGTCAACGGCGCGGTGATGAGCGCCGCCTTCATCGCGGCGGTGTTCAGCTGGTTTGGCATCGCCATTGGGGCTTACACCGGGATCGGGGCGGTGCCTGCGACGCTCGTGCTGGTGGCGCTGGCGCCGCTGCTGCAGCCGCAGTTGATCGTGTTCGCGCTGGTACGACATCTGATCGGGCGTCGCCACGGGCCGGTGCTGCGTGCGGTGGCCGCGGCCTCGGCGTGGGTGGGCTGCGAATGGCTGGTGCCGAAGCTGCTCGGTGACACGTTGGGGCATGGGCTGTTTCCTTCGGCCACGTTGCGGCAGCTGGCCGATGTCGGCGGAGCGGCGGGCCTGACCTTCCTGTTGCTGCTGGTCAACGAGGCGCTGGCCGCGGCGATCGCGCGGGGCGGCGAAGGCGCGCGCGCGCTGGTGCGGCCGCTCGCGGTAGGCGCCGCCATCGTCGTGGCCATGGCCGGTTACGGCATCGCGAGGCTGGCCACGCTGCAGGCCCCGCCCACCACCGACGTGCCCGTGCTGCGCATCGCGATGGTGCAGACCGGCATCACCGAGTACGAACGCCTGCGCCGAGAGATGGGCGCGTATGGCGCGGTGCGCCAGGTCCTGGATACCCATTACGCACTGTCGATGTCGGCTGTCCGCGACCACGGCGCGGACGTGCTGTTGTGGTCGGAAACGGTGTACCCCACCACGTTCGGCAGCCCTCGCAGCCAGGACGGTGCGGCGCTTGACGGCGAGATCCAGGGCTTCGTCGACAGCGTGCGCGTGCCGCTGGTGTTCGGCACCTACGACGTGGACGCCAATGGCGAATACAACGCCGCCGTGTTCCTGGAGCCGGGACGGGGCCGGCTGGGCACGTACCGCAAGACGTACCCATTCCCGCTGACCGAATACGTGCCGCGCTGGCTGGACGGCCCGTGGCTGCGGCGCGTGTTGCCGTGGGCGGGCACGTGGCAGCCCGGCGACGGGGCGCGCGTGCTGCCGCTGCGCAGCGCGGACGGGCGCGAGGTCAACGTGGTGCCGCTGATCTGCCTGGACGATGTGCACCCCGACCTGGCGATCGACGGCGCGCGGCTGGGCGCGCAGGCCATCGTCGGCATGTCCAACGACTCGTGGTTCACGGCGCAGCCGGTCGGCGCGCGCCTGCATCTGGCGGTGGCGGCGTTCCGCAGCATCGAGACGCGGTTGCCGCAGGTGCGTGTCACCGCCAACGGCCTCAGCGCGATCATCGATGACACCGGCGAAGTGGTGGCCAGCACCGGGATGGGGCAGCAGGCCGTGCTGACGGCTTCCGTCAGCACGCGGACGCCGCCGGCCACGCTGATGGTGCGCTGGGGCGATTGGGTGGGGCGCGCGGGGGCGCTGTTCCTGCTCGGGTGGTTGGCGCTGGTCCTGTGGCGAGCGCTGCGCGTGCGCTTCGGGCGTGTCGCCGAGCTGCCAACCACGCTGGACGTGGCAGTGCTGTCACCGGCGCGGCGGGCCGTCGCCGCAGCGCTGCGGCTGTGCGCAGCGGCGGGGCTGCTGTGGCTGGCACTGGACATGGCGTTGCGGGTGGGCTGGCAGGTGCAGTCGCTGTCGCAGCTGTGGCGATTCGCCGGCGCGGTGGTGGCGCCGGCCGTGGCGGCATGGGCCATCGTGCGTGCATCCAGGGCGCGGGCGTACCTCGAGGGTGCGGCGCTGGTGCTGGAACAACGGCATCAGCGGGTAGAGATTCCGCTGGGTTCCATCACCGCGCTGCGGCCATGGCGCCTGCCGTTGCCAGGCAGTGGTGTCGACCTGCAGCTGGCATCGGGCCAGCGCTGGGCGAACGGGCTCCTGGTGTCGCGTCCGGGCGCCCTGCGGCGTGCCCTCGCGGCCGCTGGTGCGCCGCTGCATCTCGAAGGTCGGCTCGACAGCGCGCTTGCCGGGCATGCGGAAGCCCGCGGGGCTGCGGCACGACCGGGCTTCGACCGGATGCTGGTGAAGTTCGGGCTGTTCCCGCTGCTGCCTGCGTTGGTGGCTTTTCGCCTGCATCAGGTCATCGCCTTTGGTGGCTTGTTCGGCGAGTACTACACGTACGGGGCCCTTGCTTGGCTCACGGGCCTGCTGATCTGGTGGGCGTCGTGGTCGGTCGGCCTGATGCTGTTCGCCGCCGGGCTGCGCATCCTGATCGAGACGGTGTGCGCGTTCGTGCAGCTGCTGCAGCGCGGTCGCGTATTCGTCGTCCGCGACGCACTGGAGTGGGTCGGGCGTCTGATTTTCTACGTGGGCGTACCCGCGTGGCTGGTGCTGCGGCTGTTCTCTGCCGGGTGACGCCGGCTGGCGCGCCCCGCCGGGTTCAATTGGCAGTTGACCCGGGCCGCTTGGCCTGACGCCCACGGCGCGATGCGTCGGGATTTGGATCGGCCGCCGAGAAGGTTCGCTGCCCTTGGGCGCTTTGCCGGGGCCATTCGGTACCGGTTGAGGGAGTCGGCGATCAGGCCCCAGACGAGCGGGGCCTGGGAATCATTCCGGCGCGCGCCTCACCCCGCCGCCCGCGCCATGCAGCGTCGGTAGCGCTTCTCCACGCGGGCGGCGAACCACTGGGTCGTGAGCTTGCGGGTGATCTTCGGGCTGTCCAGTTGGATGCGCGGCAGCGGCTGGCGCGCCTGTTGGTCGGCCAGCGCGAAAAAAGGGTCCGAAAAAAGGGTCAGGTACATTTTTCGAATGCATCACCTGCATCCAGGAAAGGGTGCAGGAAAGGGTGTCAGGGACAATTCCTCGGAAAGGTGTCAATGACACTGACGTCATATCGGCTTCCAGGGTGGGATTCACAAGAGACATGCACTGATCGCCGTGCGCGCGGCTCACCAGCGATGCTGGCGCGCATGGCCGACGACCACGCCACGATCTCGCCGGAGTTCCACTGCGCGTGGTGGAGCGGGGCAGCAATCGGCTGCCATGCTTTCTCGACGATGACCGAAAAACGAGGTCAGGTTCATTTAATCAATCAGTGAACCTGACTCCTTTGTTTTTTGGGCGTTACCGGCCGGCCGTACCTACGTTGCCGATCCGGTTGCTGCGCCGCCGACCCGGACAAGGCGCGCCGGGTCCTGGCGGCGATGCTGCAGATGAAGAAGAACGCCATCGCTGCGCTGCAGCAGGTGGTTGGGTGAGTTCCGTGGGCCGCGATCGACCCCACGACCGCTACATCAAGTGACGCAGCTCCGGCAGGTACTTCTCCGCCGACCCGGTGTTCACGACGATCACCCGCTCGCCTCGCCGGATCAGGCCACGATCCAGCAGCTGCGGCAGCGCGGCCAGGCAGGCGGCGCCTTCCGGACCGATCCACTCAGGTCTTTCCCGCCACAAGCGCGCGAACTCGGCCGCGATCTCCGCCTCGCTGACCGCCACCGCGGCGCCATGGCTCGCACGGATGATCTGCAGCACGCGGAAGTGGCCGACGCCGCCGGGCACGTTGAGGCCGATGGCCAGGGTCTGCCCGGCGGCCAGCGCGGTGGTGTCGTCCGCGCCGTTGTCGAACGCGCGCACGAGCGGCGACGTGGCCTCGCTCTGTACGCACACCATCCGCGGCCGACGCGCGTCGATCAGGCCCAGCGCCTGCAGTTCGTTCCACGCCTTCCACATGCCCAGCACGCCGGTGCCGCCGCCGGTGGGATAGATCACCACCTCGGGCAACGACCAGCGCGTGTCACCAGGCCGCGGTTCGGCCAGCTCCAGGCCCAATGATTTCTTGCCTTCGATGCGCCAGCCCGGCTCCTGGAACGTGGCGACCGAGAACCAGCCGTGCGGGATGTACTGCTCTTTCAGCAGCACGCCGGATTCGCGGATGGTGGGCCCGGCCAGTGCCAGCGTGATGCGGTCGGGGAAGCGGTGGGCCGCGGCGGCCACGCTGCCCTGGATCGGCATTGGCGTGTCCTCCGGCATCGCCACCACCACCGACAACCCACCGTGCAGCGCATAGCGCACCAGCGAATCGCCGGCATTGCCCTGCGTCGGCACCGCGAGCTGGTGCAATCCCAGCCGCCGCGCCTGCGCGACCACCATCGCCATGCCGCGATCCTTGAAGCTCTGGGTGGGGTTGGCGCCATGGCCGGCGTGCGCTTTGCCCTCATCCTTCAGTTGCAGAGCGATGCCGGCGCGACGCGCAAGCGGATGCTGCGCGTAGTCGAGCAGCGGTGTGGCACCTCCACCCAGCGCGACGATATGCGCGGCGTCCTGCGGGTCATTGATGTCCAACGCCATCAGCGCGCCGAAGCGCCACAGATCGCGGCGCTGCGGGTTGTACCACCGCGCGTCCGGCTGCTCGGCGCACAGGCGGTCCAGGTCGAGCACCATTTCCACCGGCCGGCCATCGACCGGGTCCAGGTTCATCGGCACATCGGCCGGGTATTCCACGTCCGAAGCCAGGCCCCGCAGGCAGCGTACGTACGACATGGCAGCTCCTTCGAATCGACATGCGGAGGGTAGCCGCAAGTCGGTGCAAGACGCGAACCGCGCACGTGGCCCGCACGACACACGCCATAGCGAACAAGGTGGTGCGAACGATATCGGGCAGCTCATCGAACGAATCGGCCGCAACGGGCTGGAGTCCGCGGCGGTCGATGCCGCAATCTCAGAGCGCACCGCGCTGCAATGAACCACCATCCCCGCCATGACCGCAGCCCGCATGTCGATCGTCCTGACCGAATTCGCACGGCCCCGCCTTTTCCCGCGCCAGTTGCGCGGCAACACCATCCAGCAGTGCATGCCCGCGCAATTGGAGCAGCATCTCAATGCCATGCCGCCGCTGCGGGTGATCGAGGGTTTCGCACCGTTCTGCAAACTCCACGTACATCGCAACTGGACGTCGACGCGTTGCCTTGCCGTGCCGATCACCGATGGCAACCGGCACCGCTTGCGCTCGGATTGCGAGGCCCGCACGTCCGACGAACTGCCGGTGCTGGTGCGCTGGTTCGACGGCATCGAGCCACCGGCGGCGAACTGCCTGGTCGTGGTCCTCTACAGCCGCGAGCAACTCGCAAAGGGGGGCAGGGCGATCACTGCCGACTGGGGTGCGGTCGGCTGCCGGTACGCGATCGAGCCCGAAGACACGCCGATGGCGCCGACCACGATGTTGCGCAATGTGCTCGTCGTCGCCGCAGGTGGGTCGGGCGTGATGCTGGAGCGCGCGGCCTATTGCCGCAGCGTCGAGTTCTGGCGCACGCATGCCAACTGGCGCGGCTGGCGGGGAACGATCGGCCAGGTGCCGTTGGGTCTAGACTCGCTGCTTCGAAATAGGGGTGTTTCGACCAATGGAAACCGGAACCGTCCAGGCGCAATCCACTCCGCCGCCGCACTCTGCACCCTTGGCTGCCGGGATCCACCCAGCGCGGGAAACCCCATGACCCCCATCGACGTTGCCTTCGTGTTGCTGGGCCTGATGTTGCTCACCGGACTGCTGGCGCGTCGCTCGAACGTGCCGGCACCGATCATCTTCTCGGTGGTCGGCTTCGTCGGCGGGGCCGCCTGGCACCTCGTGCCGGCGTTGCCGCCGGTCAGCATGCCGCCGGACCTGGTCCTGTTTGCTTTCCTGCCGCCCTTGCTGACCACGGCCGCCTACGCGTTGCCCCTCAAAGCATTCCGACGCAATCTGCTTCCGATCGGCTTGCTCGCCATTGGGCTGGTTCTGCTCACCACCGGCATCGCGGCCGTGGTCGGGCACGCGCTCGTGGGCCTGTCGTGGGCGGCGGCATTCGTCCTGGGCGCGATCATCGCACCGCCCGACCCCGTGGCAGCCACTGCCGTCGCCGGCAAGACCGGACTGGCGCACCGCCTGGTCGTCATCCTCGAGGGCGAAGGGCTGGTCAACGATGCCGTCGCGATCCTTGCCTACGGCCTCGCGCTGGAGGCCGTGCGGACGGGGGAGTTCACTTGGGGCAATGCGTTGTGGTCGCTGCTGCGCGAGACCCCCACCGGCGTCCTGGTCGGCCTGGCGGTGGGTTGGGGGGCGGCCTTCGTTCGTCAACGCACGGACAGCGTGCCGCTGGAGATTGGCATCTCGCTGGCGACCCCGTACCTCGCCTACCACGTCGCCGAACGACTGGCGAGTTCGGGCGTGTTGGCGGTGGTGACGCTCGGGTTCATGCTCCGGGCGTCCAGCACCCAGGTGTCGTCGCCGGTCGCGCGCCTGGCCGCGCGCACGGTGTGGAGCTTCCTGCGCTACGCCAGCACGGCGCTGGTTTTCCTGCTGCTGGGATTGCTGATGGGGGAGATCGTCGTGGCGTTGCCGAGTTGGGACGTCGTCCGCGCCGGCCTGATCCTCGCCGGTGCGGTGGTGGCGATCCGCGTGGCGTGGATGATGACCATGCCGCGACTGGTCGCGGCGCTGGGATGGATGGGGGAAACCAAATCCACGGCGGCCGAGCAGTTCGTGCTGGGTTGGTCGGGCATGCGCGGGGTGGTCTCGTTGGCGCTGGCGCTGGCGCTGCCCTTGAGCCTGGGGGGCGACGACCAGACCCGGCACACGATCATCTTCATGACCCTGATCGTGATCGTGGCCACGCTGATCGTGCAGGGCGCAACGCTGTTGCCGATCGTGCGGTGGCTCAAGGCGGGCGATCCGCAACGTGAGCGGCGCGAGGAAGACGAAGCCCGCCGGCTGGCAGGGCAGGCCGGCGTGGAATCGATCCATGCGTTGCGGCCACGAAGCGACCATGCCCGCGCGTACGACGCGGACCTGTCCCAGCGACTGGCGGCGGGCACCGTCGGGATTGGCGGCTCCGGCACGCGCGGCGGCAACGTCCGTGAGCGCCGTGCACTGCTCAACGCACTGCGGGCGCAGCGGAAGGTGGTCGACGACCTGCGCGATGCGGGCCGGATGGGCAGCGCACTGGCCGAGCGGCTCGACACCGAACTCGACCTGGACGCCATGGCCGCACTGGGCGACGGCAAGCACCTGACGGACGCGGGAGACGACGAGTAGGGCCGGATGGACCGGCCCGATGCCATTGGACGACCACCACGCCCGCAGATGGCGCGATAGTCCAACCGCATCGCGCCGCATCGCGCGGCATGCGATTGCGAAGCCAGGTCTGTGCGGCGAACTTCGCCTGCGGCAATGCGGCGTACGGATGCCGCCCGCGTGTCAGGCGGCGGTCGCTTCCGCGAGCGTCGGATAGTCGGTATAGCCTTCGGCCCCACCGCCGTAGAAGGTGGCGCGATCAGGCTCGTTGAGCGGTGCATCCTCGCGCAGGCGGGCCGGCAGGTCGGGGTTGGCCAGGAAGGGCACGCCGAAAGCGACGGCGTCGGCGCGGCCGTCCTGGACGGCGTCGATCGCCATCTCGCGGTTGTAGCCGTTGTTGACGATCCATGCCCCCGAGAAGCGGCTGCGTAGCGCCGCGAAGTCGAACGGCGCGATGTTGCGGTCGCCGCCGGTGGCGCCTTCGATCATGTGGATGTAGGCGATGCCGAGTGCATCCAGGCGTTCGACCGCGCGTTCGAACAACGGCTGCGGATCCGAGTCGGACAGGTCGCCAGCCGGAGTCACCGGGGAGAGACGCACCCCGACCCGGCCGGCGCCGATTTCGGCAGCCACCGCTCCCACGACCTCGACCAGGAAACGGCTGCGGTTCTCGATGCTGCCGCCGTAGGCATCCTCGCGGTGGTTGGCGCCGTCGCGGAGAAACTGGTCGATCAGGTAGCCGTTGGCGCCATGCACCTCGACGCCATCGAAGCCGGCCTCGATGGCATTGGCTGCGGCGCGGCGGAATGCGTCGACGACTGCGGGGATCTCGTCGAGGCGAAGCGCGCGCGGCGGCGACACATCGACGAAGCCATCGCTGGTGAAGGTCTTGGCGTTGGCGCGCAGGGCGCTCGGGGCGACGGGTTGCACGCCCTCGGGCAGCACGCTGGTGTGCGAGATGCGGCCCACGTGCCACAACTGGGCGACGATGCGTCCGCCCTTGGCGTGCACGGCATCCGTGACCTCGCGCCAGGCGGCGACCTGCTCGCGCGTGTACAGGCCGGGCGTGTCGAGATAGCCCTGCGCCTCGCGGCTGACCTGGGTCGCCTCGGTGATGATGAGGCCTGCGCCCGCGCGCTGGCTGTAGTACTCCGCGGCAAGCGGCGAAGGCACCAGACCCGGGCCGGCGCGATTGCGCGTCAGCGGCGCCATGACCACGCGGTTGGCGAGCGCAAGGTCGCCGAACCGGGCGGACGAGAACAGCGAGGGCGGGGACGGGGAATGGGGAGGCATGGGCTTCCTGGGATTGGGGAGGGGACGCACGCTAGGGCATGCGTCTGGTCGATACCGTGAAATGGGGCCATCTCAGGGGCCAACGACCACCGCCCGCGCAACGCTGCGTGCCGGCGATGCCGGGAAACGTCGAGCTCACGGCGTAGCGTCGCCGGGCATGCCGTTCGTCGGGATCCCGACGGTCTTGTCCGTTGGCGATTGCGCGGGCCGGCGTTGCCTGCATCAACGCGCGCTTGCCGACTGGCCGCGAACGGCAGGAGCGCAAAAACGCGGTGCCGCACGCGAAGGTCTGTATCGCAGGCGCGCCGCGCGGGCGTGCGATCCGGCGTGGCACGTGGGACGGCGCCGTGGCTGTCGGCGAATTGACCGGGTCCGGGAACACTAGGTGATGCGGGCCAAGGAGGGTCTAATGGGACGATTCACCGCGAGGAGCTGGCCGCCGTCTCGGCAAGCGCCGCGCCGGCGGGTCCGCACGCCGACGGGTGAGTCGTTTCGTTTTTGTTGACAGGTTTTGGCTTTTCGATTCCCTGTTCCCATCACACGTCAAGGATCGCCCCATGTCCCAGTCCGAAACCACCAACCGCCAATGGTTGCTGAGCGAGCGCCCCAAGGGCGAGCCCACCGATCGCACCCTGAGCCTGGTCGAAAGCCCGATCCCGACGCCGGGCGCGGGACAGATGCTGCTGCGCACCGTGTTCCTTTCGCTGGATCCGTACATGCGCGGTCGTATGAGCGACGCCTCGTCCTACGCCAAGCCGGTCGAGATCGGCGCTGTGATGGTCGGCGGCACCGTGGCCCGGGTGGTCGAGTCCAACACGCCGGGTTTCGCAGCGGGCGACTGGGTGCTCAGTTTCAACGGCTGGCAGGACTACGCGCTATCGGACGGCGTCGGCGTCACGGTGCTGGGCGCAGCTCCCGAGCATCCGTCGTGGGCGCTGGGAATTCTCGGAATGCCCGGTTTCACGGCCTGGGCGGGACTTACGCAGATCGGCAAGCCCAAGCCGGGGGAGACCATCGCGGTGGCGGCGGCTACCGGCCCCGTCGGGGCGACCGTCGGCCAGATAGGGAAGCTGCTCGGGTGCCGCGTGGTCGGCGTTGCGGGCGGCGCGGACAAGTGTGCGTACGCAGTCGAGGAGTTGGGGTTTGATGCGTGCATCGACCACAAGGCAGCCGATTTCGCCGATCAGCTGGCGAAGGCCAGCCCGCAGGGTATCGACATCTATTTCGAGAATGTCGGCGGGAAGGTGTTCGACGCTGTCGTGCCGCTGCTGAATGCCAATGCGCGCATCCCGCTGTGCGGGCTGGTGTCGCAATACAACGCCACCGAGCTGCCAGCGGGACCCGATCGGATGAACTGGTTGCTGGGCCAGCTGCTGCGCAAGAAGATCCTGATGCAGGGCTTCATCATCTTTGATGACTTCGCCCCCCTGTACCCGGAATTCGCCAAGGAAATGAGTGGCTGGATTGCGAACGGCAAGGTGAAGTACCGCGAAGAGGTCATCGACGGATTGGAAGCCGCGCCGGCTGCCTTCATCGGCTTGCTCAAGGGCGAGAACTTCGGCAAGCGGGTGATCCGCGTCGGCTGATTGCGCCCGCGAACCAGCGGTGACCGGTAGGTGTGGCTCGATGGGTGGCGGCGTTGATCGCCCAGCTTCACGCCCAGCGGACGTTGCGATACCTAGTCTCGGACGCTCAATGTTTTGACCGGACAGGAGCGCCACATGCACGTTCTCATCGTGGGTTCGCACGGCCAGGTTGGCCAACGGCTGGTGAAGAAAATGGCCACCAGCGACCACCACAGCCGGGCGATGGTTCGCGACGCGGATCAGGAAGCTCAAATGAAGACCCTCGGCGCCGCGGAAACCGTGGTCGCGGATCTGGAAGGCGATTTCCGCCATGCACTCAATGGCTGTGATGCGGTGGTGTTCGTCGCGGGTTCGGGTGGCGGTGGCGGGCCGGAAAAAACCGACGCCATCGATCGCGACGGCGCGATCAAGATGATCGACGCAGCCGTGCAGGCGGGGATGAAACGTTTCGTGATGGTTTCATCGATGGGAGCTGACGCGCCCGAGGATGGGCCGGACACTCTGCAGCACTATCTGCGCGCCAAACGGGCCGCCGACCAACACCTGATCCGCAGTGGGCTGGACTACACCATTGTCCGTCCCGGTGCGCTGACCGACGACCCCGGCAACCAGCGGATCGACGCAGCGAAGGATCTGCAGCGATCAGGCGAAATACCGCGCGACGATGTTGCCGCCGTGTTGCTCAATGTGCTGAATGCACCCAATACCATTGGCGCCCACTTCGAGGTTTTGTCGGGTGACGCGCCGCTGGCGAAGGCCGTGGCCTCCATCCATTCGTGACGCCCACAGGTCGAGTGCGGCGCCGTAATCGAACGGTATGGCGCCGCGCCCGATTCCGAAGCAACGTGCATGCGACACATGACACTTGCGGCCCGTGCGCCCTACGGTTGAGCCGCTGATCGTTTCCCGCGGACATCGACAGTCGCCGTCTTCATCAGCATGGTCATGGTGCAAAGCACGATCGAGACCGCGGTGACGAACCGTCGCCAAGGGGGCGGCGTTGGACGAGCCTTCGGACCGGTTCAATGCGAGCCTCGAAGGCAACGACCGGCGCGCCTTGATTGCCGGGCCGGATCCTGCGCTGCGGTGCGCCCGGTGGCGCGACTGCCGCGGCGTTCAAGCCGCGGCAGTCAAGATCTCACTCACACCGATGGGCTACCGAGCAGGACTACTTACCGTCCATTGCATCGGCGTCCATGTCCTGCTGCATGCCGTGCTTGCCCATCGCGGCGCGATGGGCAGCCATCTCGGACCGGGACAGGTTGCCATCCTTGTTGGTATCCACCTCGTTGAATGTCGCCTGTGCGCCGGCGGCGTGCTCGGCGGCCGACACCTTGCCGTCGCCGTTGCTGTCCATCTTCTTGATCCTGTCGGCGGTCGACATCGGCGGCCCCATGCCCGGCATGCCATCGGGACGATGCATGCCGGCGTTACCGCCCATCATCATCTCGTGCCCCGCGCCCTGTCCGGCGGACATTTCGGCGGCGGTGATCTTGCCGTCATGGTTGGTGTCCATCCGGTCGAACATCATCTTGGTGTGAGCCGCATGCTCCTGCGCGGAGACCGCGCCGTCGCCGTCGCTGTCCATCATCGACATCATCCCGGCGGGTCGCATTCCCCCAGCCGCCATGCCTCCAGCCGCCATGCCCCCAGCCGGCATGGCGCCGGCCGGCATGTCGCGACCACGTTGCATTCCTGCGCCGTCCTTCATCATCATCGCGTGGCGGCCCGCATCCATCTCGGCCGCGGTGACATAGCCGTCGCGGTTGGCGTCCATCCGGTCGAACATCATCTTGGCACCGGCGGCATGTTCCTTGGCGGAGATCATGCCGTCGCCGTTGCTGTCCATCATCCCCTGCGCGGGAGCGCCCTGGCCCCAGGCGCTCGCCGACAGCGCGAGCGCGCCCAGCATCGACAACAACAGGGTGGTTTTCGTTTTCGTCGTGCGAATCATCGGAAGCTCCTT
>JBBRWW010000059.1:0-17096 GCA_038248955.1 Lysobacterales bacterium | reverse complement strand
GCTCCACCAGGTGCAGGCGCGCGCCGGTGTTGGCGCACAGGCGGATAACATTGCCGGTGTTGGGCGGGATCTCCGGCTCGAACAGGATTACATCGAACATCGGCTATCTCCCGCTGGCGCGAACCGCGTGCCGCCCTGCGGGCGCTGGCCGCCGTCGGCGGCGTCCTGGGACTGGTTGCCCGTGCCTGCGGCTCACCACGCCATGGCCTTGCCGGCATAGTCGAAAAAGCGGCCGCTGTCGGCCAGCGTCGCCCCATCGATCACCGCCAGCAACCCGGTTACCGCTGTCGTCGGGAGGATCGGGGCGCCGTTGCCCCCCATGTCCGTCTGCACCCAGCCCGGATGCAGGGCCAGCACCGTGATGGTGCGCTCGGACAGCGCCTGGGCGAGCAGCGCGGTGGCCATGTTCTGGGCGGCCTTGCTGATGGAGTAGCTGGGCGTGCCGAAGCCGCCGAACCTCGCGATCGAGCCGAGCTGTGAGCTGATGTTGGCGACCTTGGCGCCGTCGGCGAGCGCGTGCGCGAGCGCTTGGGTGAGCAGGAACGGCCCGCGTCCATTGATGCGGAAGCTGTCATCGAGGTTGGCGGCGCTCACCGCTCCGAAACGCTCGCCCGAATGCAGCACGCCGGCATTGTTGACCAGCAGGTCCAGCCGCAAGTCGCCGGCATCGAGCAGCGCCAGCTCGCGCGCCAGCTCGGCGATGGATTTCGGATCGGCGACATCCAGCGGCAAGACGTGCAGGCGACCGGGGTGCTCGCCGGCCAGCGGATTGAGCGACGTCGCCTTGCCCGGATGCCGGCAGGTCGCGACCACGTGGTCGCCGCGCGCCAGCAGTTGGCGCACGAACTCCAGGCCCAGGCCGCGGTTGGCGCCGGTGACCAGGCAATGGCGGGCAGTGGAGGCGGAATCAGACATGGCGGCACCGGTCGACGCCTGGCGGCGGGTGGCCAGTGTAGTCACCGCGCCGTCTGCGGCCTGCGACGTCGGCGAGTGTGCCCGCGCGCGGCGGCGCCGGGACTTGTGGCCTAGTGCCCGCGCCGGCGTTCGCAGCTAGGATTGGCCGGTTGCCCGGATCGTCCGATCGCGGGCCCGTCACCAGGAGTGCTCCATGTCGCCAGTCCTTCCGATCCGTGCCGCCCGTCCGCGTGCCGCTGCCCTCGCCCTGGCGCTCGCCGCCGCGATGGGTGGCTTCGCCTTCGCGCCGATGCCGGTGCTGGCCGCGCCCAAGGCGACCGTGGATATCGCCTACGAGCAGTTCACCCTGCCCAACGGCCTGCGCGTGATCGTGCACACCGACCGCAAGGCGCCGATCGTCGCCGTCAACCTGTGGTACCACGTCGGCAGCAAGGACGAGCCCGCCGGGCGCAGCGGCTTCGCGCACCTGTTCGAGCACCTGATGTTCAATGGCTCGGAGAATGCCCCGGGCGAATATTTCGATCCGTTCGAGCTGGTCGGCGCGACCGACATGAACGGCACCACCAATTCCGACCGCACCAACTACTTCGAGAACGTGCCCACCACCGCCCTCGACATGGCGCTGTGGATGGAGTCCGACCGCATGGGCCACCTGCTCGGCGCGATCGACCAGAAGACGCTCGACGAGCAGCGCGGCGTGGTCCAGAACGAGAAGCGCCAGGGCGAGAACCAGCCCTACGGCCAGGTCTGGGAGAAGCTCGGCAAGGCGATGTATCCAGTCGGCCATCCCTACCACCACAGCACCATCGGCTCGATGGCCGACCTCAATGCGGCGTCGCTGGAAGACGTCAAGAACTGGTTCCGCACCTGGTACGGCCCCAACAATGCCGTGCTGGTGCTGGCCGGCGACATCGACCTGGCCACCGCCAAGGCCAAGGCCGCGCAGTACTTCGGCGACATCCCGGCGACGCCGAGCATGGCGCAGCCGAAGGTCGACGTCGCCCAGCGCAGCGTCACCACCCGCGAGGTCATGCAGGACAAGGTGCCGCAGGCGCGCATCTACCGGCTGTGGAACGTCGCCCAGACCGGCACCACGGATCTCGACCAGCTGCAGTTGTTCGCGCAGGTGCTCGGCGGCAGCAAGAGCTCGCGCCTCGACAAGCGGTTGCTGCACGAGGACAAGCTGGTCGACAGCGTCAGTGCCGGTGCCGACGCGTCGCAGCTGGGCTCGAGCTTCATCATCAGCGCCACCGTCAAGCAGGGCGTGGACCCGGCCAAGGTCGAGGCGATCATCGACGAGGAGCTGAAGAAGCTCATCGCCCAGGGCCCGTCCGCGGCCGAGCTGAGCCAGGCCAAGACCGTGCTGCGCGCCGGCTTCGTGCGTGGCGTCGAGCGCATCGGCGGCTTCGGCGGCAAGGCCGACGTGCTGGCCGAATGCACGATCTACGTCGGAAGTCCTGGCTGCTTCCGCGACACCCTCAAGACCTTCGCCAGCACCGACGCTGGCGACCTCAAGGCGGTCGGCGCCAAGTGGCTGGGCAAGGGCGACCACACCCTGGTGGTGACGCCGGGCGAGCGCACCGCGCTGGTGGAGGAACCGGCCGTCACCCCGGCGCCGCTGACGCTGCCGCCGGTGGATCCGAAGTTCAAGACCATCGCCAGCACGGTCGACCGCAAGGCCGGCGTCGTGGTTCCCAGCGACTATCCGGAATTGAAGTTTCCGGCCCTGCAGCGCGTGTCGCTGAGCAACGGCACCAAGGTGATCCTGGCCGAACGTCATGACGTCCCGGTGGTGCAGTTCAACCTGCTGCTCGACGGCGGCTACAAGTCCGACCAGGGCGCGAAGCTGGGTACCTCGAGCTTCGCGATGGGCATGCTCGACGAAGGCGCGGGCCAGTACGATTCGCTCGGTTTCGGCAACCGCGCCGAGGCGCTGGGCGCCAACCTCGGCGCCGGCGTGTCGCTCGACGGCGGCACCGCCTATCTGTCGGCGCTGGCCGACCAGTTGGATCCGTCGCTGGAACTGTTCGCCGACATGCTGCGCCGCCCGATTTTCGACCAGGCCGAGATCGAACGCGTCCGCGCCAGCTGGATCGCCGGCATCAAGCAGGAAAAGGCGCGTCCCAACTCCGCCGCGCTGCGCGTGCTGCCGCCGCTGCTGTACGGACAGGGCCACGCCTACGCGATTCCGTTCACCGGCAGTGGCACCGAGGCCTCGATTGCGTCGCTGACGCGCGACGACCTGGTCGCCTACCACCACGACTGGGTGCGTCCGGAAAACGCCACCCTGGTGGTCGTCGGCGACACCACCCTCAAGCAGATCGTGCCGCTGCTCGAGAAGCACCTGGGCGACTGGAAGGGCGAGGGTGCCGGCAAGACCGGCGTCGCCGTGGCGGCGGTCGCCCGCCCGGGGGCTCCGCGGGTGTTCCTGATCGACCAGCCCGGCGCCGTGCAGGCCAACATCTTCAGCGGCGAATTGATGCCGTCGACCAAGGACGCCAACACCACCCAGCTGGAGATGGCCAATGAGGTCATCGGCGGCTCGTTCACCGCCCGCCTCAACATGAACCTGCGCGAGGACAAGCACTGGTCGTACGGCGCCCGTACCACCCTGAGCAACGCGATCGGCCAGCGCCCGTGGCTGGCGGTGGCACCGGTGCAGATCGACAAGACCGCCGACGCGCTGAAGGAGATGCAGCGTGAGATCAGCGACTACGCCACCGGCAAGGCCCCGCCGACCGCCGTGGAAATCGCCAGGATCAAGGCCAATGAGATCCGCAGCCTGCCCGGCGCCTACGAGACCGCCGCCGCCATCGCCGGCACGATCGCCAGCAACGTCCGCTACGACCGGCCGGACGATTACGTGACCCGCCGCAACGCCGAGATCGAGGCGCTGACCCCGGCCCAGGTCGCGCTGGCCGCCAAGGCGATCGACGCGAATGCGCTGACCTGGGTCGTGGTCGGCGATCTCAAGCAGATCGAGGGGCCGGTGCGCGCGTTGAAGCTCGGCGCGGTGCAGGTGCTCGATGCCGACGGCAAGCCGGTCGAGGCCCAGGCGACGATGAAGTCCGGCAAGTAGGACGGGTGCTCGAGGTCGTTCTCCTCCCCCTCGTCTTGCGGGGGAGGGAACGGTGGCCCTGGAGCGCTCCGGAGCGCCGCTGACGTTGCCCGTGGCTCCGGCATCAGTCCGTCTATCCGGCCGGCGCCTGCGCGATGGGGTCGTCGACCCGGGCCGCACGGAGCGGGCCACGGTGGATCCGCCCGTCATGCCGTCCGGGAGTCGCGTTGACCCCCGGACTGGTGAGTGAAGGGGCGATTCGTCGTTCCGCCGACAATTGGGTCGGCAAACCAGTCACTCCCGATTCATCCCCAGCGACCTCAACAGGCGGCGACCCGGCCACACTCCGGGTCGCCGTTTCTTTTCGAGATGATCCCTATGCGCCGAGTCCTGATGACCTGCTCCGTGATGGCCGTTGCCGCCACCGTCCTCCTTGCCGGCTGCACGTGGGTTCACATGGCGCCCGGCGCCAGCGCCGTGCGGGTCATCAGCGCCGGGGCCGCCCCGGCCGGCTGCGAGCGGCGCGGCGAAATCACCGTGTCGGTCAAGGACCGCCTCGGCTTGTACGAGCGCAACGACCTGCGCGTGCACGAGGAGCTGGAAACCCTCGCCCGCAACGAGGCACCCGGCATCGCCGCCGACACCGTGCAGCCGCTGGTCGCGCCCCACGATGGCGAGCAGCGTTTCGCGGCGTGGCGTTGTGGCGCCAAGGCTGCTGCGATGGCTGCTCCGGCCAGCGGCACAACGGCGGGCGCGAGCACCTACCCGATCAGCGGCTGAGCGGGCTGGCGCGCGTCCGCAGGCTGATGCGGGCCGGATCAATCAGCGGTGCAATGTTCCACGCCCTGCTGCGCCGCCCGGTATCCAGTACCGCTGGTGGCTGAACCGCTCAGCCCGGACATCCCGCACTAATGCACCGCGGGCGGTTAGCCGTTAAGCTTTCGTGTTCTCACGTCTTCGGTTGCCGCCCATGCTGTTCCAACACGTCGCCATCGCCGGTTTGGCCCACATCGACGCACCGCATGCGCTGAGTTCCGACGAGATCAATGCGCGGCTCAAGCCGACGCTTGACCGCCTCGGTATCCGCACCGACGTGCTCAAGGACATCGCCGGCATCCACTCGCGCCGGATGTGGGACGACAACGTGCTCGCGTCCGACGTCGCCACCCTCGCCGGGGTCAAGGCGCTCGCCGACGCGGGCATCGAACCCGATCGCGTTGGTCTGCTGATCAACACCTCGGTCAGCCGCGACTACCTGGAGCCATCGACCGCCAGCATCGTCAGCGGCAACCTCGGCATGTCCGAGCTGTGCCAGAACTTCGACGTCACCAACGCCTGCCTGGCCTTCATCAACGGCATGGACATCGCCGCGCGCATGATCGAGCGCGGCGAGATCGACTACGCGCTGATCGTCGACGGCGAGACGGCCGGCCTCGCGTACGAGAAGACCCTCGAGCGCTTGACCGCCGACGGCGTCACCGAGGAGCAGCTGCGCAACGAGATGGCGACGCTGACCCTGGGTTGCGGCGCTGCGGCGATGGTGATGGCCCGCGCCGAGCTCGCGCCGGGTGCGCCGCGCTACCGCGGTGGCGTTACCCGCGCTGCCACGCAGTGGAATGGTTTGTGCCGCGGCAACCTCGACCGCATGGTCACCGACACCCGCCTGCTGCTGATCGAGGGCCTCAAGCTCGCCCAGCGCACCTGGGCTGCCGCCCGCACCGCGCTGGGCTGGGTCGCCGAGGAACTCGACCAGTTTGTCATACACCAGGTCAGCCAGGTGCACACCCAGGCGTTCATCAAGACCTTCGGCATCGACCCCAAGAAGGTGCTGACGATCTTCGCCGAGCACGGCAACATCGGACCGGCCTCGGTGCCGATCGTGCTCAGCAAGCTGCGCGAGATGGGCCGTCTGAAGAAGGGCGACCGCGTGGCGCTGCTCGGGATTGGTTCGGGTCTGAACTGCTCGATGGCCGAGGTGGTCTGGTAAGCGCTGGAAAGCGCGGCGCCGGGGCACCCTCCGCGGCAATCGAATGACTGGATACGACGACGCCGGCGCAATGCCGGCGTTTTCGCAGGGGGCCATGGCGCGAGCCCAAGACGCGGGCTGCGCGAGTCATGGCCCGTCGGCGCGGGAGCGGAGTGCCGACCATGGTCTTCATCGGCGCCATGTCCACGGGCCGCGCGCTGATCGGGGATCCGACGCGCGCCCGGCACGACACCCTCCCAAGCGTTTCTTGCGGTCGGCAAACCGCGCGTCCATGGAGGCGTGGGGACGCTCTCGCACCGGGCAGGCGGGTCGCCGATAGCGCGCCCGGCGCCATGGCGCACACTGGGACTCCCCGACGCCGTCACGGAGCCTGCCATGAACCAGCCCGACCCCACACCGACGGCGACGACATATCCGGTGACCGCCGACTTCGCCGCGCAGGCGCGCATCACGCGCGCCGACTACGAGCGCGGCTATGCCGAGTCCATCGCGCAGCCCGATGCGTTCTGGTCGCGCATCGCCCAGCGCCTGGAGTGGATGACGCCGCCGACCCGGATCAAGGACGTCAGCTTCAACGTCGAGGACTTCCACATCCACTGGTACGGCGACGGCGAGCTCAACGCCAGTGTCAACTGCCTCGACCGCCACCTGGCCACGCGCGGCGACAAGACCGCGCTGGTTTTCGAGCATGACGATCCGGGATTGCCGGCCGAGCACATCAGCTATCGCGACCTGCACGGCCGCGTCTGCCGGCTCGCCAACGCGTTGCGCGCGCTCGGCGTCGCCAAGGGTGACCGCGTCACGATCTATTTGCCGATGATCCCCGAGGCGGTGGTGGCGATGCTGGCGTGCGCGCGGATCGGCGCGATCCACATGGTGGTGTTCGGCGGCTTCGCCCCGCATTCGATCGCCGACCGCATTGCCGACTGCGCCAGCAAGCTCATCATCACCGCCGACGAGGGCCTGCGCGGCGGCAGGACGGTCCCGCTCAAGGCCAACGTCGATGCGGCTTTGAAATTGCCCGGCACCAACACGGTCGAGACGGTGCTCGTCGTTCGCCATACCCGCGGCGCGGTCGACATGCAGATGCCGCGCGACCGCTGGTACGACGCGATCGTCGACGCGCAACCCGCCGAATGCGAGCCCGAACGCATGAACGCCGAGGACCCGTTGTTCATCCTGTATACGTCCGGCAGCACCGGCAAGCCCAAGGGCGTGCTGCACACCACCGGCGGCTACCTGGTCTATGCGAGCTACACCCACGAGGCGGTGTTCGACCTGCGCGAGGACGACGTCTACTGGTGCACGGCCGATATCGGCTGGGTCACGGGCCACAGCTACATCGTCTACGGGCCGCTCGCGAACGGCGCCACCGCGCTGCTGTTCGAGGGCGTGCCGACGTACCCGGACGTGTCGCGCTTCTGGCAGGTGATCGACAGGCACCAGGTGACGATCTTCTACACCGCGCCGACCGCGATCCGCGCGCTGATGCGCGAGGGCGACGAGCCGGTGCACGCTACTTCGCGAAAGTCGCTGCGGCTGCTCGGCACGGTCGGCGAGCCGATCAATCCCGAGGCCTGGCGCTGGTACCACGACGTGGTCGGCGACAGCCGCTGCCCGATCGTCGACACCTGGTGGCAGACCGAGACCGGCGGCATCCTGATCAGCCCACTGCCCGGCGCGACCGACCTCAAGCCCGGCTCGGCGACCCTGCCATTCTTCGGCGTGCAGCCGGCGCTGGTCGATGCCAACGGCGGGGTGCTCCATGGCGAAGCCGAGGGCAACCTGGTGCTCACCGATTCGTGGCCCGGGCAGATGCGCACGATGTACGGCGACCACGCGCGCTTCATCGACACCTATTTCCGCACCTATCCGGGCAACTACTTCACCGGTGACGGCTGCCGCCGCGACCGCGATGGCTACTACTGGATCACCGGCCGCGTCGACGACGTCATCAACGTCAGCGGCCACCGCATCGGCACCGCCGAAGTCGAGAGCGCGCTGGTGTCGCACCCGAAGGTCGCCGAGGCCGCGGTGGTGGGCTTCCCGCACGACCTCAAGGGCCAGGGCATCTACGCCTACGTAACCTTGATCGCCGGCGAAGTTGCCAGCGAGGAGCTGCGCAAGGCGCTGGTCGCGCATGTACGCGGCGAGATCGGCCCGATCGCCACCCCCGACCACCTGCAGTGGGCGCCGGGCCTGCCGAAGACGCGGTCGGGCAAGATCATGCGCCGGATCCTGCGCAAGATCGCCGAAGACGCGCCCGACCAGCTCGGCGACACCAGCACGCTCGCCGATCCGTCGGTGGTGGACGCGCTGGTCAACGAACGGCGGGGGCGATGAATCCCGTCGTGGGCTGAGGCTCGCGGCATGGGCCGCGTGGCCGGGAAGCTGATGGCGCCGCCGCGCGGGCGAGCGGCGCGGATCGCGCAATCCAATGGGTCACGCCCCGCCCTGCCCAGGGCGCACCCAGCAAAAAACCCGCCTTGCGGCGGGCTTTGGACTTGCATCGAACAGTTCGGAAGCAGATCCCGCGCCCGTGGGCGCGGGAGGATCCCCGCTAGGCGCGGATCACTTGATCTTGCCTTCCTTGTAGAGCACGTGCTTGCGGACCACCGGGTCGTACTTCATGAACTCGAGCTTTCCGGGTGTGTTCTTCTTGCTCTTGTCGGTGGTGTAGAAGTGGCCGGTGGCGGCCGTCGAGATCATGCGGATCTTGTCGCGCTTGGAAGCCATGGTCAGTCCTCCTTAGATCTTTTCGCCGCGGGCGCGGAGGTCGGCCAGAATGGAATCGATACCGTTCTTGTCGATGGTGCGCATGGCGTTGGCGGAAACACGGAGCTTGATCCAGCGATTCTCCGAAGCGACCCAGAAGCGGCGCTCGTGGAGATTCGGCATGAAGCGCCGGCGGGTCTTGTTGTTGGCGTGCGAGACGTTGTTACCGAAAACCGTTCGCTTGCCTGTTACTTGGCATACGCGTGACATGACGCACCTCGAAAGGATGTTGGTGCTTCCCTTGGCCAGGGAGGCGGCGGCCCCGCACCCAGGACGAATGACGTCGTGGGGCACGCGATGCGGGCGGGTGTTTCCGCGTTTGACGGCGGCGGCTGCACGAGGCGGGGGCCGGAATCGCGTTTCCGGGACCGCCCGGACACCCGCAAGGGGTGGGCCGGACGCAGCGAGCCGCGCAGTATGCCGCGCCGCGAGGCTGCGCGCCAGCCCCGCGTGCGTCCAAAGATCGCGGGGCACGCACCTGAACGGGCCGGCCAAACGCGGCGGTCGAGCACGACGGGGCGAGCGGCGCCATCGAAACCCGGTCACCACGCGACGCCTGGCGTCCACGCCGCGACCAGGGTGGGCAGTGTCTCAGCCCGAAGCCGGCCGCGGTCCGGCGGCAATCAGTGGGTCGCCCGGTCCCGGTTCCAGCCGCGGTGCTTGATGTCCAGGTACAGGCTGTAGGCGGCGGTGAAGGACGGGAACAGGTTCTGGATCACCCCGACCGAGTCCTGCTTCTGCGAGAACACGAAATAGCTCAGCGTCATCGCGCTGCCCACCAGGCTCATGTACCAGAAGGCCCGCGGGATCACCGGCTTGCCCTCGCGACGGCTGGCGACGAACTGCAGCAGCCAGCGGCCGCCAAACATGAACGCACCAGTCCAGCCGATCAGCTTCCACGGCGACATGTGCAGCCCGGTCCACGCCAGCCACTCGATCGGCGCGTTCATGACGTCCATCGCTCAGAGCTCCCTGGTGGCGGTGACCTTGCCGCGCTTGATCAGCCACGCGACCCCGAGCAGGTCGCTGATGCCGACCAGCGCGCGGTTGAGGTTGTTGTATTTCGACACCCCGGCGCTGCGCGCGCGGTGTTTGACCGGCACGCTGAGCGTCTGCCAGCCCGCGCGCTGCATCAGCGCGGGCAGGTACCGGTGCATGTGGTTGAAGTGCGGCAGGTCGAGGAACGCCTCGCGCTCGAACAGCTTGGTGCCGCAGCCGGTGTCGGGGGTGGCGTCGTGCAGCATGCGGCTGCGGATCGCGTTGGCCCACTTCGATGCCCAGCGCTTGCTGCCGGTGTCCTGGCGATTGACGCGCCAGCCAGCAAACAGCCTGACGTCGGCCGACGCGGCCGCTCGCTGGGCGAGCAGCCTGGGCAGGTCGGCCGGATCGTTCTGGCCGTCGCCGTCGAGCGTCGCGATCCACGCCCCGCGCGCCGCCTTGACGCCATTGCGGATCGCGGTGCTCTGGCCGGACTGGGCGACGTGGTGGACGACGCGCAGTTCCGGCACCTGCGCTTTCAGCGCGCGCAGCGCCGCGAGGGTGCCGTCGCGCGAGCAGTCGTCGACATAGACGATCTCGAAGTCGGTCACGCCACGCAGCGCGGCGATGATCTCGTGCACCAGCGGTGCGACGTTGTCCTGCTCGTTGAAGACCGGGACGACGACCGAGAGTGGCGGATTGATGCTCATGCGTTCCCGTCGAAAAAAACGTTGCGTGTGTCGGCCAGTCGCCGCCGGCCGGTGCTCATTGCGGTCGCGGGCCGGAAGTCCGACGCCGCCCGCACCGATTCGCTGTCGGAACGGGATTCGATCATGGTGCCCAGGCCTATTCGGCCTTGCCGCGCAGCTTTTCCAGCACGCCGTCGAGCGAATCGAGATCGCTGTAATGGATCACCAGCCGGCCCTTGCCGCCGCGGCCGTGCAACACGCTCACCTTGGTGTTGAGCGACTCCGACAGCTCGCGCTCCAGGGTGACGATGTCGGCCTGCGGCTTGGGTTTGCTGCCCTTGGCCCGACTGCCGGTGTTGGGCAGCATGCCGGCGGCGAGCTGCTGGACGCGGTGCTCGACCTCGCGCACCGACCAGCCGCCGTCGGCGGCCTGGCGGGCGAGCGCGATCGCGGCCTGCGGGGTCAGCGCGAGCAACGCGCGCGCGTGGCCCATCTCGATGGCGCGCGCCTCGACGAGCGCGCGGATTTCCGGTGGCAGTTCCAGCAGCCGCAGCAGGTTGGACACGGCCGCGCGCGAGCGGCCGACCGCCTCCGCGGCTTGCGCGTGGGTGAGGTCGAACTCGTCGATCAGCCGGTGCAGCGATTGCGCCTCTTCCAGCGGATTGAGGTCTTCGCGCTGGATGTTTTCGATCAGCGCCATCGCGATGACGGTGCGGTCGTCGACCACCCGGATCACGACCGGGATCTCCGCCAGCCCGGCAAGCCGGGTGGCGCGCCAGCGGCGTTCGCCGGCGATGATCTCGTAGGTCTTGCCGCCGTTGCCGCGCGCGCCGGCAACCTCGCGAACCACGATCGGCTGGATCACCCCTTGCGCCTTGATCGACTCGGCCAGTTCGGCGAGCTTGGCGTCGTCCATGGCCTTGCGTGGCTGGTACTTGCCCGGTGCCAGCGCGTCGACCGGCAGCGTGCGCGGCATGTCGCTGGGCTGCGCTTCCAGCAGCGGCGCCTCGGCGGCGCCACGCGGGCCCAGCAACGCTTCCAGGCCGCGGCCCAGGCCACGCTTCTTGCCGGCGGCCGGCTTGGCAACGGTCATGCCGTGGTCTCCTTGGGTGCGGGTGGGTTCGCGTCGGACGTTGGCGCCGCGGTGGCTGCATTCGCGGCCTGCTTCGCCGCCAGTTCGCGCTCGCGTTGGCGGCGCAGCACCTCGCCAGCCAGGCCGAGGTATGCGATGCCGCCGCGGCTGCCCCTGTCGTAGCCGACGATGCTCTGGCCGTGGCTGGGCGCCTCGGCCAGGCGCACGTTGCGCGGCACGATGGTGCGGAACACCTGGTCGCCGAAATGGGTGATCAGCTCGGCCGAGACCGCGTTGGCGAGGTTGTTGCGCACGTCGAACATCGTGCGCAGCACGCCCTCGATCTCCAGCGCCGGGTTGAGCCGCTGGTTGATGCCCTCGATGGTGTCGACCAGGGCGCTCAGGCCCTCGAGCGCGTAGTACTCGCACTGCATCGGCACGATGATCGAATCCGCCGCGGTCAGCGCATTGAGCGTCAGCAGCGACAGCGCCGGCGGGCAGTCGATCAGGATGAAGTCGTAGTTCCCGCGCACCGGCGCCAGCATGGCCTTCAGCCGCTGTTCGCGCGCGTCCTCGCCCATCAGCTGGATCTCGACCGCGGTCAGGTCGATGTTGCCCGGCAGCAGGTCGTAGTCCTCGGCGGTGCGGACGATCGCGTCGCCGATCGCGCTCTCGCCCAGCAGCACTTCGCAGACCGACGTCTCCAGCTCGCGCTTGTTGACGCCGCTGCCCATGGTGGCGTTGCCCTGCGGATCGAGGTCGACCAGCAGCACGCGCTTGGGCGTGCGGGCGAGCGCGGCGGCCAGGTTGACCGCGGTGGTGGTCTTGCCGACCCCGCCTTTCTGGTTGGCGACGGCGATGATGCGGGCCATGCGGCTCGTCCCCTGGTTGGCGTACGGAAGTGACGGGCGCGGGCGCCGGCCGGACTGGGGATTATGCCCGCAGCGGTCGCGGGCTGCCGAAGACTGCTTCGCGCTTTCGCCTGTCCGGTCCCGCGAGCCATGCCATGCCATGGCATTGACGGCAGCCGCGCGACGTCGGTGACCGGGCGCCTATTGCGGAACGCGGCCGATCACCACCAGGTGGCGTTCCGCGTCCAGGCCCGGCACCCGTAGCGGGTGCGAGGCCTGCAGCTGCCAACCCGGGGGCAGCGCGGCGAGTTCATCGGCCGGGTACATCCCCTTCATCGCCAGCAGTCGACCGTCGGCACGCAGCAGGTGGCCGCCCAGTTCGAGGATCAACGGCAACGTCGCCAGCGCCCGCGCGGTGATCGCGGCGTAGTGGCCGAATTTGGCGCCGGGGTCGACATCGAACGCCTCGATCCGCGATTCGGCCACGTGCACGTCAGTGAGCCCCAGCGTGCGCACCGCCTCGCGCAGGAAGCGCGCCTTCTTGCCGGCGCTCTCCACCAGCGTCACCCGCAGCCCGGGCTTGACGATCGCCAGCGGGATGCCGGGCAGCCCGGCGCCCGTGCCAAGGTCGGCCAGCGCGCCGCCGCCGCCGGCCAGCAGTGGATCAACGAACGGGTGCATCGCCAGTGAATCGAGCAGGTGCTTGACCACCATTTCCCCGGGATCGCGCACCGCGGTCAGGTTGTAGGTGCGGTTCCAGCGCGCCAGCAGCGCGAGGTAATCCAGCAGCGGCGCGGCGTATGCCGGGTCGAGCGCGAGCGCGGCCAGGCCCTGTTCGAGCGGCTGGGCGAGCATGCGGCGCTGGTCGGCGGGCAGGGCGGGAGTGTTCATCGGCGCGAAGTATTGCCGATGTCGCGCGGTGGCGGGCCGCCTTGCGCCATCACTACGACTGCCAGGCGAGCGCGGCGAGGTAGCCCGGCGCTGGCGCGAACTCGCGCAACGCCCACGCCGACGCCGCGCCCAGCCGGGGGTCGCAGGCCGCCAGCCGCAGCGCGCCGTCGTGCTCCTCGAACCGCAACCGATCCAGGCCAAACACCAGGCCATGGCCGTGCGCCTTCAGCACCGCCTCCTTGGCGCACCACAGGCGCAGGAACGCGCGCTCGCGTTCGCTGTCGGCCTTGCTGTCCAGCCAGCGGGCCTCGGGGGCGGTGAAGTAGCGTTCCGCGAGCGCCTGCGCGCGCGGTCGTGGCCGGAGCCGTTCGAGGTCAGCGCCGACGCGCACGCCCGCGCCCAGCGCCAGCAGCAGCCCGTCGCTGCTGTGGCTCCAGCTGCAGTCGTGGCCGTCGTATGGCCGCCCCAGGCGCGGCCGGCCGCGGCCGTCACGGTCCAGCGCGAGCGCGCCGTCTGGCGAAACCCCGAGTTGCGCCGCCAGCCACGCCCGGGCCAGCGGCTCGGCGGCGCTGCCGGCCGCATGCGGCAGCCAGTGCCAACGCACCGGGCCGTCGCTGCCCGACGCAGGCGGTGGAACTGGGACAAAAGAGACGGTCATCGGCGCGACGGATGCTCGGGGCGGGAGGTCGCCAGCGTAAGCTAGCCGGTGGGCAGGCGGCGTGGCGTCGCAGGAAAGCAGTGCAGATGGCGGCGGTCAGCGAACCTTTCAGCAAACCTATCGACCCGTCGGGCGCCAGCGTGGTCGACACGCTCGCCACTTCGCGTGGCATCGCCACGGGCCTCGCGGACGGGCCCGCTTTCGCTGGCGTCGCCGGCCGCACCGTCGCGTTCAATGCCGGCGGCGCGATCGACCGGCAGCGTTTCGAGGACGAAGTCCGCGGGCTGGCCGCGACGCTGCCCGACGCGCGTCATGCGATCAACCTGTGCGACGACCGTTACCGCTTCCTGGTGGCGTTTTGCGCCGCCGCGTCGCGCGGCCAGGTCACCTTGTTGCCGCCCTCGCGCGCGCCGGCGGCCATCTCCCAGGTGCTGGCGCATTACCCCGACAGCTATTGCCTCGGCGACAAGCCGCTGTCGCAGGAGCCCCCGGCCTACCTCCGGATGCCGGCGTTGCTGCCGCGACTGGCCGGCGCAGCGCTGCGCATCGACGACGACGCGCTGGCCGCGATCGGCTTCACCTCCGGCAGCACCGGCCAGCCTGGACCTAACCCCAAGACCTGGGCGAGTTTCCGCGCCAGCACGGCGCAGAACCTGCTCGCGCTGGGCGACCTGCTCGGCTGCGACGGGGCGCCGAGCACGGCGGTGGTGGCCACCGTTCCGCCGCAGCACATGTACGGCATGGAGATGTCGGTGCTGCTGCCATTGCTGGGTCCGGTCGCGGTGCACGCGGCGCGACCCTTCTTCCCGGATGACATCGCCAGCGCACTGCGCGACGCCTCGACACCGCCCCTGCTGGTGACCACGCCGGTGCACCTGCGCGCGCTGGTCGAATCCGGGGTCGCGCTGCCGCCACTGGCGGCGATCGTCTGCGCCACCGCGCCATTGCCCCGCGAACTCGCGCTCGCCGCGGAAACCCGGTTCGGCTGCGAGGTCCGGGAACTGTTCGGCTCGACGGAGACCTGCGTGATCGCGCGCCGTCGCACCGCCCATGAGATCGCGTGGACACCGCTGCCGGGCGTGCGCCTGGCGCCGCAACCCGACGGCACCCTGGTGACCGCGCCGCACCTAGCCGTCCCCGTGGTCCTGGCCGACCTGGTGGAAGTCCACGCCGATGGCGGCTTCGAGCTGCGCGGCCGCAACACCGACCTGCTGGACATCGCCGGCAAGCGCGCCTCGCTGGGCGACCTGACGCGCAAGCTGCTCGCCGTGCCGGGGGTCCTCGACGGCGTGGTGTTCCAGCTCGAGGCCGCTGACGCCGCTGGAGTGCGCCGCATCGCCGCGCTGGCGGTGGCGCCGACGCTCGATCCCGAAGCGATCCTGGCGGCGCTGCGCGATGAGGTCGACCCGGTGTTCCTGCCACGGCGGCTGCGTTGCGTCGCCGCCCTGCCGCGCAACGAGACCGGAAAGCTGCCGCGCCAGGCCTTGCTGGAGCTGCTACGGGGCTGAGGGCTGACGGTTCGTCGCCCATCTCCGCCATCCTGAACGACCGGACGGTCGGCTTCACCTGACTGAACCGGTGACGCCGCCATCACGTCGGCGCAGACAAGATCAAATCCGCCCCCAAGCAGGGGAGCGGTTTATCAAACCTCTGTAACGGACCAAGGAGAAACACCATGATGGGTATCATTATTTGGCTGATCGTCGGCGGTATCATTGGCTGGATTGCCAGCATGATCATGAAGACCGATGGCCAGCAGGGCATTTTCCTGAACATCGTCGTCGGCATCATCGGGGCGTTCCTCGGTGGCTGGATCGGCGGCCTGCTCGGTATCGGCGGCGGCAGCATTAATTCCGGCGGATTCAACCTGGTGAGCCTGTTGATGGCGCTGGTTGGGGCGATCGTCCTGCTCGCGATCGTCAACATGTTCCGACGCGGCAAGGTGCGCTAAGCACCCCGTTACAGGCAGGATGCAACAGGCAACATCGAAAAGGCCCGGCATTTGCCGGGCCTTTTTCGTTGTGGCGTCGTCGTGCCGGCCGTGTCCCGGTCCAGCAAACCTTCGTCCAAGGCGGGCCCTCAGTCGGCAAGTTCCACCCACGCCGGCGCGTGGTCGCTCGGCCGCTCCCAGGTCCGCGGCTCACGGTCGATGCCCGCGCCGACACAGCGCAGCCGCAAGGCATCCGACACCAGGGTCAGGTCGATGCGCAGCCCGAGATTGCGGCGGAACGCCGCCTGGCGGTAGTCCCACCAACTGAATTCGCCCGCACCGTCGTGGTGCAGGCGGTAGCCATCCTGCAGGCCGAGCCCAACCAGCCGCTGCAGCGCCCCGCGCTCGGCGGTCGATGTGAGGATGTGGTGGTCGTTCCAGACCAGCGGGTCATGGACATCGCGGTCGTCCGGGGCGATGTTGAAGTCGCCCAGCACCACCATCTGCGGATGCACGGCCAGTTCCGCCTGCAGCCATGCCTGTAGCGCCCGCAGCCAGCGCAACTTGTAGTCGTACTTGTCGGTGCCCAGGTCCTGGCCGTTGACCACGTACAGGTTGACGATGCGCACACTGTCGACCGTCGCGGCGATCACGCGCTTCTGCTCGTCCTCGAAGCCCGGGATGCCCAGTTGCACGTCGCTCGCCACCGACCGCGAAAGGATCGCGACACCGTTGTAGGTCTTCTGCCCGGAAAACACGCTACGGTAGCCCAGCGCCGCCAGCGCGGTATCGGGGAACCGGCTGTCCTCGAGCTTGGTCTCCTGCAGCGCGACCACGTCCGGGGCCCGCAACGCGAGCCAGGTTTCCAGATGCGGCAAGCGCACGTTGAGCGAATTGACGTTCCAGCTGGCGATCTTCATGTTGCGCAGTCTAGGCGAGCGCATCGCCGCTGCGACACCGCGCGCGCCACCGGACGACGGTTGCCTTGGCTGCGCGGCTCGGCGGGGCGGCGGCGATGGCATGATTCCTCCCACCTCTACCGATGGCGACAGCATGAACTGGATCGACCTGCGCAGCGACACCGTCACCCGCCCGACGCCGGCGATGCGCGAGGCAATGGCGAGCGCCGAGGTCGGCGACGACGTCTACGGCGAGGACCCGACCGTCAACGCGCTGCAGCAAAGGCTCGCCGACGATCTCGGCTTCGACGCCGGGCTGTTCGTGCCCAGCGGCACCCAGTCCAACCTGCTGGCGTTGATGGCGCATTGCCAGCGCGGCGACGAGTACCTGGT
>JBBRWW010000058.1:0-17360 GCA_038248955.1 Lysobacterales bacterium | reverse complement strand
GGCAATGCGCCCGCGGCGGGTCGTGTTCAGCGCTTCTTTGGATGCCGCGCCGAACGCGGCGCCCGCGACGCGGGTTCGATCGCGGTGATCGCCGCCGCACTTGTCGCGCTGCTCGCTTCCGCGACGGGAAATCGCCCTGGTAAAGCGCACCTCGAAATCGCGGCTTCACGCCCGCTCGCCGGCAAAGCCAAGCGCAAACGGCTCAGGGAGCATCCCGCCTGGGTAGGTCGTTAGTTGGGTGCGCGACGCTTGACCGGGGAAAGTTTAGTGTTATAGTCACCTACAACACCGACCAACCAACGAGCAGGACGTTCGCCATGAACAGCCAGGTCCGCAACACCCTCACCGTCTTGACGATTTGCAGCGCGCTGGTGCTCGGCTTGGTGGTCGCCTCGGCGACCGGGATCCCGGCACCGCAGGCATCGATCGCGGGCGACGGGGCGGCAAGCCTCGCCACGGATGCCGTGTTGGCGACCGTTACCGCCGAGTCCCCGATCGTCGCGGGCTTGACAGAAAGCTTCCCCGACACCGCGCCGACCCCGGCCGAAGTGACCCCGCCTCCCCGCACGCCGGCAAGATCCCGCCGCATTCGCCAGTCGATGGCCATGCCCTTCTTCTCATTCGCACGGGGCTGAATCCCATGACCGCCATCCAATGGAGCGACGGAGCTCCCATCTACCGCCAGCTGAAGGAGCGCGTCATCGCGATGATGCTCGACGGGCTGCTCAAGCCCGGCGACGCGCTGCCGTCCGTGCGCCAGGTCGCCGCGGAATATCAGCTCAACCCCATCACCGTATCGCGAGCCTACCAGGAGCTCGCGGACGAATCACTAGTCGAAAAACGCCGAGGATTGGGCATGTACGTCACCGAAGAGGCCGCCAAGAAACTGCTCGTCAACGAGCGCCAGCGTTTCCTGGTCGAGGAGTGGCCGCTGGTGCTCGAGCGCATCCTGCGCCTCGGGCTGAGCACCGAAGAACTGCTGGTCGCCGGCAACGCCAAGGCAGGTGCGCAATGAACGTCGCCATCCAGTCTCCCCCCGTCGTCCACGGCAAAAGCGTGGTCACCGCACGCAACCTGCGCAAGGCCTACAAGAACAAGCTGGCGCTGGACAACACCACGTTCGACATCCCGGCCGGTCGCATCGTCGGCCTGATCGGCCCCAATGGCGCCGGCAAGACCACCGCGCTCAAGGCGATGCTGGGGCTGATCCCGTTCGAGGGCGAGCTCAGCGTGCTTGGCCGCGACCCACGTACCCAGCGCGACGAATTGATGCGTGATGTCTGCTTCATCGCCGACGTCGCGGTGCTGCCGCGCTGGATCCGTGTGCGCGAGGCGATCGAGTTCGTCGCCGGCGTGCATCCACGCTTCGACCGCGCCCGTTGCGAGCGTTTCCTGGCCAACACCCAGCTCAAGCCGCAGATGCGGGTGCGCGAACTGTCCAAGGGCATGATCGTGCAGCTGCACCTGGCGCTGGTGATGGCGATCGACGCCAAGCTGCTGGTGCTCGACGAGCCCACGCTCGGCCTCGACATCCTCTACCGCAAGCAGTTCTACCAGCGCCTGCTGGAGGACTACTTCGACGAGGAAAAGACCATCGTGATCACCACCCACCAGGTGGAGGAGATCGAGCACATCCTCACCGACGTGATGTTCATCCGCGACGGCAAGATCGTGCTCAACAACGACATGGAAACCCTTGGCGAGCGGTTCACCGAGGTGCTGGTCGACAACGACAAGGCCGACGATGCCCGCGCCTTGCAGCCGCTGGACGAGCGCGCCCTGCCGTTCGGCAAGACCGTGATGCTGTTCGACGGCGTGCCGTCCGAACGCCTGTCCACGCTGGGAGAAACCCGCACGCCGGGCCTGGCCGACCTGTTCGTCGCCACCATGAAGGGGACCTACGCATGAACGCTGTCAATTCCGAACTGTCGGCCCCGCGCGCGCCGGTGTCCGCGCCCCACGCCACCCACACCTTCAAACTACTGCTCAAGCGCGAGTTCTGGGAGCACAAGGGCGGGTTCTTCTGGGCGCCGCTGGTGGCCGGTGGAATCTTCCTGCTGCTTAGCCTCATGGGCCTCGGCGTCGGCGAGATGGCCGCACGCAAGATCCCCGATCATGCGCAGGTCAACCTCGATGGGGGCAGTTTCAAGATCAATGGACTGAACCTCGGCCAGTTGACCGAGAAGATGAGCGGCGAAGAGCTGCGCCAGGTCGGCGGCGCGATCGACCTCAGCCTGCTGATGTCGGCCGCCTGGCCTTTGATGGTGCTGGCTTTCGTGGTGTTCTTCTACTGCCTTGGCAGCCTCTACGACGACCGCAAGGACCGCAGCGTGCTGTTCTGGAAATCGCTGCCGCTGTCCGATCGCGACACCGTGCTTTCCAAGGTCGCCAGCGCGGCGATCGTGGCACCTTTGCTGGCGATCGCAGCCGGGGTGCTGACGATGTTCGGCTTCATGGTCATCTCCAGCGGGATCGTCCTGCTGCACGGCGGCAATCCGCTCACCCTGCTCTGGGGACCTGCCAGCCCGCTGAAGGTCGCCGGCTTCCTCGTGGCGAGCATCCCGGTATATGCGTTGTGGGCAATGCCGACGATCGGCTGGCTGATGCTTTGCTCCTCGTGGGCCAAGAGCAAGCCGTTCCTGTGGGCGATCATGATCCCGGTGTTCGCCGGCATCTTCGTCACTTGGTTCGACCTGATGCAGCTGTTCGACATGCAGACCGTGTGGTTCTGGAAGAACATCGTCGCCCGCAGTCTGTTGAGCGTGACACCGGGTTCCTGGTTCGACGTCGCGAACTTTGGTCCGATTCAGGGCGACGGCGTCTCCGCGGTCACCTCGGCGCTCACCCTGCGTGCGATGTATTCGGTACTGCTGACCCCGCAGTTGTGGATCGGCGTGGTCGCCGGTGCGGCGATGATCGTTGCCTCGATCCGCCTGCGCCGCTGGCGCGACGAGGGGTGAGGCAGGTCGCTTGCGCGGCACTGCCGCGCGGCCTGCCAAACGCCCGTCCATGGATGGACGGGCCGGACGATCCGAAGCCGGTGTCGTGGCGCCATGGATGGCACTGGCGGACTGCACGAAACGACCGACAACCAGCGAGGAAACCGACATGCCCCTCCCCCGCACACTGACCTGCGCCGTGCTGCTGGTCCTCATGGCCGGCTGCAACCAGCAGACCCACGAACCTGGCGAACGCAATTCGGTGCTGCAGCACATCACCATCCAGGCCGACCGCGTCGGTGCGAACGCACTGGACGGCACGACCGCCTGGATCGATGCCGCCGGTGCACTGACCATCGACGGCAAGCCGGTCGAACTCAACGAGCAACAACGCGCACTGACCACCCGATACCACGCCACCGCCACGGGCATTCGCAGCGACGGCGTCGCGGTCGGCAAGGCCGGCGCGGCCGTGGCCGGCAAGGCCGTGAGCTCGGTGATCCAGGGATTGTCCAGCGGCAATCCCGACGGCATCGGCCCGAAGATCGAGGCCGAAGCCAGGAACGTCGAGGCCAAGGCGATGCTGCTGTGCCGTCGCGTCAGCGAGCTGCAGGCCACACAGGACGCGCTCGCCGCGTCGCTGCCGGCGTTCGCGCCCTACGCGACCATCAGCAACGCCACCGCCGCGGACTGCCGCTCGCATACGCCGCAGGAGGACAACTCGCACGCCAGCGCGCCGCCCGCCGATTCGGTCCACGCACTGATGGCGGCCGTGGACGCGGGCGACCGGGACGCGGTGAGTCGGCTCATCGAACAGGGCGCCGACGTCAATGCCGGCGTCCGTGGCGATGGAACGGCGCTTATCCGGGCAGTCGCGCACGGCGACCTGGCGATGGTCGATGAACTGCTGCGGTTGGGTGCACAGGTCAACCAATCCTCCCGCGGCGACGGCAACCCGCTGATCGCGGCCGCCGCGGGCGGCCATCAGGATGTGGCGGAGCGGCTGCTCGCCGCCGGCGCGGACGTCGATGCGATCGTCCCTGGTGATGAAACGGCGCTGATCACCGCCGCGCGGCACGGCCATCTCGACATCGTCAAGCTGCTGCTCGACCGGGGCGCCGACGTCAATCTCGGCGCCAGTGCCGATTTCGGCCAGTGGCGTTCACCGCTGAACCAGGCGGGCAATGGCGCCGTCCGTGACTATCTGGTCAGCAAGGGCGCGATCGCGGGAAACCCGGCGTAACGACCGCTCCGGCGAAGCTGCGCCTTCGCTGGCGGGATTGGTCGATGGGCAGCGACATTGCTGCACGGACGGCAGCCACGGAAGCAGTAGCCGATGCGCGCGCGGTCCGCGCCAACCAGATTCATACCGTCCAATTCACGTCACACAGGGAAGCACGACCCATGTACAAGACGACCCACACCGCCATGCTGCTGCTCGCGCTTTCGCTGCCGTTGATCGGCGCCTGCAGCCAACCCTCCCCACCGCCCAAGGCGGCAACGGCATCGACGACGGGTAAATCGACCGAGGCAGCCGAGACGATGATCGGCAGGGCAGCCGAGAAGGGCCTTCGCAAGGCGCGCGAGGAACTCGAGAACGGCAACCTGAGCCTCAACGGCGGCGTGCACGTCAGCCAGCATGGCAAGACCGTCTGGAGCGACGAGGGCGGCACCCGTCTTCCCAAGGCGGAGATCACCCCGAAAGGTGACCTGCTGATCGAGGGCAAGTCCACCGCTATCGACGCCGGACAGCGCGCCACGCTGCTCACTTACCGCCGGCAGGTCATCGACGTCGCCGAGGCCGGCATGGCCATTGGCGTCCAGGGCGCCGACCTCGCCGGCAAGGCGATGAGCGAGGGTCTGGCCAATATCTTCAGCGTCGGCGACAAGGACGAGTTCGAGCGTCGCATGGACGCCAACGGCAAGAAGATCGAGGCCCAGGCCAGGCTGCTGTGCGACCGCCTGCCGCCGATGTTGGCCACCCAGGAGAAGCTGGCCGCATCGTTACCCGCCTTCAAGCCCTATGCACGCATGACCCGTGAGGACATCGATGACTGCATGGAAGAGCACAAGGGCAGCGGCGTCACCGGCGACACTATTCGCCACGAGATCCGCCAAAACCTCCGCGACGGTGTGCGCGGGACGTTGCGCGTCAGCAGCGACAGTGCAGCCGACGACGCCAAGCAGGACGATACCCGGTCAGCGAGCGCCCGTTGACCCGGTCGTGATCCCGCCTTGCGTGAGCAGGGCGGGATCGAGCAGTGGGCGCAAGGTCTTTTCCGCCATCCCGGTGATTTCAACCGCGACATCGAGCACCGGCCGTCCCTCCCGATACGCCTGCTTGGCGATCGCAGCGGCCTGCTCATAGCCGATCAACGGATTGAGCGCAGTCACGAGGATCGGATTGCGTCGCAACGCCTCTTCCACCCGTTCGCGCCGCACCTGCAGGCCGGCGATGGCGTGATCGGCCAGCAGGCGCATCGCGTTGGCCAGCAGCCGGATCGAGTCGAGCAGGTCGTAGGCGATCAGCGGCAGCATCACATTGAGCTGGAAGTTGCCGCTTTGGCCGGCGATCGTGATCGCCGTGTGGTGTCCCATGACCTGCGCACACACCATCGCCATCGCCTCCGGGATCACCGGGTTGACCTTGCCCGGCATGATCGAACTGCCCGGCTGCAGCGCCGGCAGCTCGATCTCGCCCAGCCCCGCCAGCGGTCCGGAGTTCATCCAGCGCAGGTCGTTGGCGATCTTCATCAACGCCACCGCCAGCGCGCTGAGCTGGCCCGAAAGCTCCACCGCGTCGTCCTGAGAGGCCAGGCCCTCGAACTTGTTGTCCGCCGACTCGAATTTCGTGCCGGCCAGCGCCGACAGCGCCGTCGCCATCGCCTTGCCGAAGTGCGGATCGGCATTGATGCCGGTGCCAATCGCGGTGCCGCCGATCGGCAATCGCCGCAGGCGCTTGAGCGCATCCTCGATACGCGCCTGCGCGGACGTCAACTGCGCCGACCACGCCCCGAACTCCTGCGCGAACGTCAACGGCATCGCGTCCATCAGGTGGGTGCGGCCGGTCTTGGTGATCTTTCCCAGTGCCTTGCCGCGCCGGTCGATGCTCTTGCGCAGGTGCTTGAGCGCCGGCAGCAGCGATTCGACCGTGGCCATCTGCGCCGACACGCGGATCGCCGTCGGGATCACGTCGTTGCTGCTCTGGCCCAGGTTGACGTGGTCGTTCGGGTGCACCTTCGACTTGCCGGCGCGGTTGGCCAGCGCCGCGATGACCTCATTGGCGTTCATGTTGCTGGAGGTGCCCGATCCGGTCTGGAAGACATCGATCGGGAACTGCCCATCGAAGTCCCCGGCGGCCACCGCCAGCGCCGCCTTGCCGATCGCCGCCGCCGCGCCTTTGCCGAGCAGGCCGAATGCGCCATTGACCTCGGCCGCGGCGGCCTTGACCAGGCCGAGCGCGCGGATGAACTCGCGCGGCATCGGCTGGCCGGAAATCGGAAAGTTCTGCACCGCGCGCTGGGTCTGTGCGCCCCATAGCGCGTCGGCCGGCACCAGCAGCTCACCCATGCTGTCGCGCTCGCCGCGGAAACCAGTGTTCTTCGCCATCGCGACCACGCCCTCGAACCGGAGGGGGCCGAGCATACGCCCGGTCTCGTCAGGCCGGCGTGGGTCGCTCGGTAATCCCGGACGCCACTCGCCCGCACCCCCACGACCTGCAAGGACGATCAGCGACCCCGCGGGCGCGGGATCGCACAGCACGCGAAGTTTGCCGATGCGTTGACCCCGAGCAGTACACGCCCGCGGTGATTTCGCGCCAGCCGACGAGCGCGATCACCACGAAGCGCAGTGCGATTGGCCCCACCGGCCCGGCAGCAGCCCAAGGCAGGCGCCGGGCCGCTGGTAGAATCCCGGGCTGCCCCTGAATCGCCGCGCCCATGCCCACCGACGTCGAATCCCAATTGCTCGCCCTGTCCCCGCTCGATGGCCGCTACGCCGGCAAGGTCGATCCACTGCGGCCGATCTTTTCCGAGTTCGGCCTGATCAAGGCGCGCGTCAAGGTCGAGGTCGAGTGGCTGCTGGCGCTGGCCGCCGAGCCGGCCATCGTCGAACTGCCACCATTCTCGCCTGCCGCCGTCGCCCGCCTGCGCGCGTTGGCCGACGACCTCTCGGTGGCCGATGCCGCCCGGGTCAAGGAGATCGAGCGGACCACCAACCACGACGTCAAGGCGGTCGAGTACCTGATCAAGGAACGCCTCAAGGACGACGCCGAGCTGGGCCCGGCGCTGGAGTTCGTGCACTTCGCCTGCACCAGCGAGGACATCAACAACCTCAGCTACGCGCTGATGCTCGCGCAGTCACGCCGCGAAGTGATGCTGCCGAAGCTCGACGAACTCATTGCCCGGTTGCGCGCGATGGCCCACGAGCACGCCGGGCTGCCGATGCTGTCGCGCACCCACGGCCAGACCGCCTCGCCGACCACCGTGGGCAAGGAGATCGCCAATGTCGTCGCGCGCCTGCTGCGCCAGCGCGAGGTGCTCGCCAGCCTGCCGATGCCGGGCAAGATCAACGGCGCGGTCGGCAACTACAACGCCCACGTCGCGGCCTACCCCGACGTCGACTGGCCGGCCTTCTCGCAGGCGTTCGTGCAGTCGCTGGGCCTGGACTGGCAGCCCTACACCACCCAGATCGAGCCGCACGATGGTATCGCCGAGACCTGCGACGCCCAGCGCCGCATCGACACGATCCTGATCGACCTGTGCCGCGACATTTGGGGCTACATCTCGCAGGGCTACTTCAGGCAATCGGTGAAGGCCGGCGAAGTCGGCAGCTCGACAATGCCGCACAAGGTCAACCCGATCGACTTCGAGAATGCCGAGGGCAACTTCGGCATCGCCAATGCCCTGTTCGAGCATTTCGCCGCCAAGCTGCCGATCAGCCGCTGGCAGCGCGACCTCACCGATTCCACCGTGCTGCGCGCGCTGGGCACCGCGTTCGGCCATACCCTGATCGGCTACGACGCGTTGCTGCGCGGCCTGGGCAAGCTCACCGTGAACCCCGAGCGCCTCGCCGCCGACCTCGACGCGGCGTGGGAAGTGCTGGCCGAGGCCGTACAGACGGTGATGCGCCGCCACGGCCTGCCCAATCCCTACGAGCAACTCAAGGCGCTGACGCGCGGCCAGGGCATCGACGAGCAGTCGATGCGGGCGTTCGTCGCCACGCTCGAATTGCCAGCCGACGCCAAACAGCGTTTGCTCGACATGACCCCGGGCACCTACAGCGGCCTGGCCGAACGCCTGGCGCGCGGGATCTGACGAGGGCAGCAACCGGCCGGACACCGTCGGCCGGGACGTATCCGGGTGGGACAGCCCGCCGTTGAAGCCGATCCGAGGTGGCGAACATGAAACTGCTGGTCAACATCGACGTCCCCGCCCTGGCCCCCGCGCTGGCGTTCTACCTGCCCGCGTTTGGCCTGCATGTCGGCCGGCGCTTCGGTGACGACGCAATCGAGCTGCTCGGCGGCGACGTACCGATCTACCTGCTGCACAAGGCGCCTCTAACCGTGACCGCGGGCGAGTCCCGCCGCGACTACGCCCGCCACTGGACCCCGATCCACTGCGACGTGGTGGTCGACGACCTGGATTCCGCCCTCGCCCGCGCGATCGCCGCCGGCGCCGCCCAGGAAGGCGCGACCCGCGAAACCGTGTGGGGCCGCATCGTTCAACTCGCCGACCCGTTCGGCCACGGCTGGTGCCTGCTGCAGTTCAGCGGGCGCGGCTACGACGAGATCTCGACATGAAGAAGCTCAAACCCGCCCCCCGGCCCGCGGCGAAGCGGACCGCGTCGTCGCTGCCGTTCGAGATCGATGCCCTCGCGCTGCCACCGCTGGGCATGCCGCCGGAAACCTTCCTGCGCGACTACTGGCAGAAACGACCGCTGCTGATCCGCAATGCGTTCGCGCAGTTCGCCGCGCCCGATGGCGGCTCGCCGATCGAACCCGAGGACCTCGCCGGTCTGGCCTGCGAGGAGACCGCGCTGTCGCGCATCGTCATCCATGACCGCAGCAGCGATGGCTGGAGCCTCCAGTCCGGTCCGTTCGCCGAGGCGATGTTTCCCGGCATGCCGCAGCAGGACTGGACGCTGCTGGTGCAGGACGTGGACAAGTGGGACATGGATGTCGCACGCGTGCTGGAGGCGTTCGACTTCCTGCCGCGCTGGCGGATCGACGACATCATGGTGTCGTTCGCCGCGCCAGGCGGCTCGGTCGGCGCGCACGTCGACCAGTACGATGTGTTCCTGCTGCAGTCGCAGGGACATCGGCGCTGGCAGGTCGACGCGTCGGTGGCGCTGGGCCAAGCCGCGCCGCCGCTGGACTTCCGCGATGACGTCGAGCTCAAGCTGCTGCGCAGCTTCACGGCGACCCATGACTGGGTGCTCGGTCCCGGCGACATGCTGTACCTGCCACCCGGCGTGCCCCACCACGGTGTCGCCGAAGACGCCTGCCTGACGCTTTCGGTGGGCATGCGCGCGCCGTCGGCGGCGGAACTGCTCGGGGATTTCGTCGACACGCTCAGCGCCGATGCCGACGATGGCCTGCGCTACAGCGATCCCGACCTTCAGCCCGCCGCCGATCCCTGCGAGATCGACGCCGCGGCGATGGACCGCGCAGTCGACGCGCTCAACCTGCTGCGCATGAATGATCCCGACCGTCTCGGCGACTGGTTTGGCCGCTTCATGACCGTCTATCGCAATGCGGGCGAGGTCCTGCCCGGTGGCGACGAGCGCTCGCGCATCGAGATCGAATGGGACCTGCAGCACGGCGCCAGCCTGTGGCGGCATCCGTATTCGCGCATGGCCTGGCGCAAGGCGAAACGCGGCGCGAGCCTGTACGTCAACGGCGAGGATTTCAGCCTGCCCGCGCGCGACGCCAAGCGCATCGCCAACGCCGCGCAGCTCGACGGCGCCGCCTATGCGACGCTGTCCGAAGCCGGCCGCGACCGCGTGTTCGAGCTGATCCAGACCGGCCATTACCGGTTGGCGACGGACGAGGGAGACGACGGATGAGCACCGGGCCGGGGTTCCGCGTCGAAACGGTGGAGTACGAACGCGCCCTGCCCGACCTGCGCAGCGTGCGCGAGACGGTGTTCGTGCGGGAGCAGAACGTGCCGCTGGACCTGGAGTGGGACGATCTGGATCCGCTTTGCCGGCACGTGCTCGCGCGCGACGCCGAGGGCCGGCCGATCGGCACCGGCCGGCTGACCCCGGAGCACAAGATCGGCCGGATGGCGGTGCTTGCCGACTGGCGGGGACGGGGCGTCGGCGACGCCCTGCTGCTGGCCCTGATCGACGAGGCCCGCCGCGCGGGCTGGCGCGCGGTCTCGCTGCACGCACAGGTATCGGCGATCGGCTTCTACGTTCGCCACGGTTTCCTGCCCTGCGACGCGCCGTTCGTCGAGGCCGGCATCGACCACCAGGCGATGCATCGGCTGGTCGACAAGCCCACTGCGGTGGAAACCCGCTCCGCCGCGCAGGCGGCCACGCTCGGCGTGATCGCCCGCGCCCGGCGCGGCCTGCAGGTCTACAGTCGCGACCTCGACCCCGGCCTGCTCGACGCTCCCGAGGTCCTGGCGGCGCTGCGCGCGTTCGCCGCCCAGGGTGGCGAGGCGCGGATCCTGCTGCAGGATCCCGGCACGCCGCAGCGCGCCCTCTCGCCGCTGATCGCACTGGCGCAACGGCTGCCCAGCGCGTTTGCGTTCCGCGCCGTCGAGGAGCCCGGCGACCTGGCCTACGCCTCGGCCTTCGTGGTCAATGATCGCGGCGGCTGGTACTTCCGCACGCTGGGGCACCGCTTCGACGGCGAGACCCACCTGGACGGCGAGCCGCGCGCCCGCCAGCTGCGCGCGGCCTTCGAGCCGATGTGGGAGCGCGCCCGCCCCGGCAGCGAGTTCCGGGCGCTCGGCATCTGACCGGCCGCATGCAGTAGCGCCCGGTCGGCGCGATCGCTTGCACTTTCGCTTGTCCATCGCGAACCGGGCATCGGGCCGCTGCGGCGCTCCTGCCTGTACCGCAGGAGCCCTGGACCAGCGTTTGATGCCGCGCATGGCCGCGAGACCGAAGCCTGCCGCTATAATTCCCGATCTTGACTGCCTGAATAGCCGCCTTCGGGCGCCATCCCGCCGTCCCCCTTCCTTCCAAGAGTTTCCCGACCACCATCGTGGATAGTCTTCTCAAGCAGTTCTCGCAATCGTCCCAGCTCGGCGCCAATGCCGCTTTCATCGAAGACCTGTACGAGCAGTACCTGGTCTCCCCGGAAAGCGTCGGACCCCAGTGGCAGGCCTATTTCGCCGGCTTCAAGGGGTTGGAAGCCGGCGACGTGCCGCATTCGGCGGTCATCGCCGCGATTGCCGCCGCCGGCAAGGCCGCCGCCCGCGGTGACGTGTCGGTCGCCGCCGCCGCCGGCGACGAACGCGAACGCGCGATAGGCCGTCTCATCACGGCCTACCGCTCGCGCGGCCACCTCGCCGCCCGCCTCGACCCGCTGGGGATGCTCGAGCAACACGAGGCGCCCGACCTGGCACTGGCCTTCCATCGCCTGTCCGACGGCGACCTGGGAGACGAGTTCAGCACCGGTGGCACCGCCGGCAAATCGCGCATGAAGCTCGGCGACCTGTTGGCCCTGCTCAAGGCGACGTACACCGGCCCGATCGGCGCCGAATTCATGCATATCACCGACGCCGAACAGCGCCGCTGGGTGTACGAGCGCCTCGAGACCGCCGGTGGCCAGTTCGGACGCAGCGCCGAGGACAAGCGCCGCATCCTTGAACGCCTGACCGCGGCTGACGGCCTCGAGCGCTACCTCGGCACCAAGTACGTCGGCCAGAAGCGCTTCTCGCTGGAAGGCGCCGAGGCGCTGATCCCGCTCATGGACACCACGATCCGCCGCGCCGGCGAACAGGGCATCAAGGATGTCGTGATCGGCATGGCCCACCGTGGCCGCCTCAATGTGCTGGTCAACACGCTGGGCAAGCCGCCGCACCAGCTGTTCGACGAATTCGAGGGCAAGTTCGAGCACGTCCACAACGACCTCGCCCACACCGGCGACGTCAAGTACCACCTGGGCTTCAGCGCCGACATCGCCACCCCGGGCGGGCCGGTGCACCTGGCGCTGGCGTTCAACCCGTCGCACCTGGAAATCGTCAATCCGGTGGTCGCCGGCTCGGTGCGGTCGCGGCAGACACGCCGCGGCGATACCGGTCGCTCGCAGGTGCTGCCGGTGCTCCTGCACGGCGACGCCGCGTTCGCCGGACAGGGCGTGGTGATGGAACTGTTGCAGATGTCGCAGGCGCGCGGATTCGCGGTCGGCGGCACGCTGCATATCGTGATCAACAACCAGGTCGGCTTCACCACCAGCGAACGCCAGGACGCGCGCTCCACGCTGTATTGCACCGATGTCGCCAAGATGGTCGGCGCGCCGGTGCTGCACGTGAACGGCGACGACCCCGAGGCCGTGGTGTTCTGCACCGAGATGGCGCTCGATTTCCGCAACCGGTTCGGCAAGGACGTGGTCATCGACCTGGTCTGCTACCGCCGCCACGGCCACAACGAAGCCGACGAGCCCGCCGCGACCCAGCCGTTGATGTACCAGGTCATCCGCAAGCACAAGACGCCGCGCGTGCTCTACGCCGAGCGCCTGGTCGCCGAGGAGACCCTCACGGCGGAGGACGCGCAGGCGCTGGTCGATGCGTACCGCGACAAGCTCGATGCCGGTGAAGTCACCACCGACCTGGCCGAGGTCAAGCCCGACGAGTTCACCATCGACTGGTCGAAGTGGCTGTCGGGCAAGCTCTCCGACCCGGTCGACACGACGTTCGAGCGCGCCCGGCTGGACGCACTGGCGTCGGCGATCAACACCGTCCCGGACCACATCAAGTTGCACGCCCGCGTCGCCAAGATCTACGACGACCGCCGCAAGATGGCCGCCGGCGAGCTGCCCGGCGACTGGGGCTTCGCCGAGAACCTCGCCTACGCGACGCTGTTGAGCGACGGCTACCAGCTCCGCCTGGTCGGCCAGGACAGCGGCCGCGGCACGTTCTTCCACCGCCACGCGATCCTGCACGACCAGGTGACCGATACGCCGTACCTGCCGCTGCGCGAACTGGTGAAGAATCCGACCGACGTCGCGATCATCGACTCGCTGCTCAGCGAGGAAGCGGTGATGGGCTTCGAGTACGGCTACTCGACCGCCGACCCGATGACGCTCGATATCTGGGAAGCGCAGTTCGGCGACTTCGCCAACGGCGCACAGGTGGTGATCGACCAGTTCCTGTCCTCGGGCGAGGCCAAGTGGGGCCGCCTGTGCGGGCTGGCGCTGTTCCTGCCGCACGGTTACGAGGGCCAGGGCCCCGAGCACAGCTCGGCGCGCCTGGAGCGCTTCCTGCAGCTGTGCGCGCACGACAACATGATGGTCTGCGTCCCGACGACGCCGGCGCAGGCGTACCACATGATCCGCCGGCAGATGGTCATGACCACGCGCAAGCCGCTGGTGGTGATGACGCCCAAGTCGCTGTTGCGCCACAAGCTGGCGGTGTCGACGCTGGACGAACTGGCCGGCGGCACGTTCCAGAAGCTGATCCCCGCCAGCAACATCGACCCCGGTGCCACCGCCGCGAAGAAGGTCAAGCGCGTCGTGCTGTGCTCGGGCAAGGTCTATTACGACCTGGTGGAGGACATGCAGGCCCGCGGTGCGCACGACGTCGCGATCGTGCGCGTGGAGCAGCTGTATCCGTTCCCGCGCGCCGACCTGGTCGCCGAACTGCAGCGTTTCCCCTCCGCCCCCGACGTGATCTGGTGCCAGGAAGAGCCGCAGAACCAGGGTGCGTGGTACCAGATCCGCCACCACCTGAGTGCATGCCTGCAGCCGAAGCAGTCGCTGCACTATGCCGGGCGCCTGCGCTCGCCCTCGCCGGCCGCCGGTCACTTCTCCGACCACGTGGCCGAGCAGGCCGCGCTGGTCGCCGATGCCCTGGTCAACGACCTGCGTGGCGAAGGCGGCGCGGAATAGCAGCGCGATCGCCTTTACGGGCGCAACGCCAGGCTGCGGCCCGGACGCACCAAACATCCGGATTTCCCCCGGAATGACATTTTCACTTTAGGACGCACCCCATGAGCACCGAAATCAAAGTCCCGGTCCTGCCCGAGTCCGTCTCCGACGCGACCATCGCCGCGTGGCACAAGAAGCCCGGCGATGCGGTCAAGCGCGACGAGAACCTGGTCGACCTCGAAACCGACAAGGTGGTTCTGGAAGTGCCGTCGCCGGTCGATGGCGTGCTCAAGGAGATCAAGTTCGAGGTCGGCGCCACGGTGACCAGCGAGCAGCTGCTGGCCATCGTCGAGGCCGGCGCTGCGCCGGCGGCGGCGGCCAGCGTCTCGGACAAGGCGATCGATGCCAAGAACGATGCCGCCGCCACGGCCGAGGCCAAGCCAGTCCAGCCCAAGGCCGGGGCTTCCAAGGCCGCCGCAGCGCCGGCGACGGCGAAGACCGCCCCCGCGTCGGCCGATTCACTGCCGCCGGGCGCGCGTTTCACCGCGGTCAAGGACGGCGTCGACCCGTCGCAGGTCGAGGGCACCGGCCGCAAGGGCGCGGTCACCAAGGAAGACATCATCAACTACGCCAGCGGCAAGACCGCCGGCGTCAGTGGCGGCGCACGTCCGGAAGAGCGCGTGCCGATGACCCGCATGCGCGCCCGCATCGCCGAGCGCCTGATGCAGTCGAAAAACTCGATCGCGATGCTGACGTCGTTCAACGAGGTCAACCTCGCCAAGGTCATGGCAATGCGCAAGGAACTGGGCGAATCGTTCGAGAAGGCCAACGGCATCAAGCTCGGCTTCATGAGCTTCTTCGCCAAGGCTGCCGCGAACGCATTGCAGCGCCATCCGGCAGTCAATGCCTCGGTCGATGGCAACGACGTGATCTATCACGGCTACGCCGACATCTCGATCGCGGTGTCGACCGAGAAGGGCCTGGTCACGCCGGTGCTGCGCAACGTCGAGCGCATGGGCTTCGCCGACATCGAGTCCGGGATCGCCGAATACGCCAGGAAGGCGCGCGACGGCAAGTTGGCGCTCGACGACCTGCAGGGCGGCACGTTCACGATCACCAACGGCGGCACGTTCGGCTCGCTGATGTCGACGCCGATCGTCAACCCGCCGCAGTCGGCGATCCTGGGCATGCATACGATCAAGGAACGGCCGATCGTCGAGAACGGCCAGGTGGTCGCTGCGCCGATGATGTACATCGCGCTGTCCTACGACCACCGCGTCATCGATGGCAAGGACGCGGTGCTGTTCCTGGTCGACATCAAGAACCAGCTCGAGAATCCGCACCGGATGCTGCTCGGGATGTGAGCCGTCAGTCCCTTCCCCCGCTCGCGGGGGAGGTCCAGGGTGGGGGTACGTCGCAGTGCGGGACTCGCCGGCAATACGGGTGAGCAGCAGCAACACGCCCCATCCCGACCTTCTCCCGCAATCGGGGGAAGGCGCCAAAAACCACAGCGAGAACACCATGTCCGAACAATTCGACGTCGTCGTCATCGGTGCCGGCCCTGCCGGCTACCACGCCGCCATCCGCGCCGCGCAGCTGGGCCTGAAGACCGCCTGCATCGACGCCGCGCTGGGCAAGGACGGCAAGCCGGCGCTCGGTGGCACCTGCCTGCGTATCGGCTGCGTGCCGTCCAAGGCGCTGCTCGACAGCTCGCGGCAGTTCTATAACGTGCAGCACCTGTTCGGCGAGCACGGCATCACGACCAAGGACGCCGCGATGGATGTCGGGGTCATGATCGCCCGCAAGGACAAGATCGTGAAACAGTTCACCGGCGGCATCGCGATGCTGTTCAAGGCCAACAAGATCACGCCGTTCTTCGGCTTCGGCACCCTGCATCCGGGCAACGTGGTCAAGGTGAAGCAACACGACGGCAGCGAAGTCGAGCTCAAGGGCACCAACGTGATCCTCGCCCCCGGCTCGGTCTCGGTTGAGCTGCCGTTCGCGAAGTTCGACGGCGAACACATCGTCGACAACGTCGGCGGTCTCGACTTCACCGCCGTGCCCAAGCGCCTGGGCGTGATCGGCGCCGGCGTGATCGGCCTGGAGCTGGGCAGCGTGTGGAAGCGCCTGGGCGCGCAGGTCACCATGCTGGAGGCGATGCCAAACTTCCTCTCCCTGGTCGACGCCGAGGTCGCCAGGACCGCCGCGCGCGAGTTCAAGAAGCAGGGCCTGGACATCAAGCTCGGCGCCAAGGTCAGCAAGGCCGAAGTGAAGACCGGCCCGAACAAGCAATCCGAAGTCCACGTGACCTACACCGACGCCGCCGGCGAGACCACCATCGTGGTCGACAAGCTGCTGGTCGCCGTCGGACGCAGGCCCGCCACCCAGGGCGTACTGGCCGAGGGCACCGGCGTCAGGCTCAGCGACCGCGGCCAGATCGAGGTCGACGAGCATTGCCACACCGGCGTCGATGGCGTCTGGGCCGCGGGCGACTGCGTGCGCGGGCCTATGCTGGCCCACAAGGGCTTCGAGGAAGGCATCGCGGTGGCCGAACTGATCGCCGGGCTGCCCGGCCACGTCAACCTCGACACCGTGCCGTGGGTGATCTACACCGAGCCGGAAATCGCCTGGGTCGGCAAGAACGAGGAGGAGCTCAAGGCCGAGGGCACCCCCTACAAGACCGGCAGCTTCCCGTTCGCGGCAGTGGCCCGCGCCGTGGCGATGGGCGAGCCGGCGGGTTTCGTCAAGGTGATCGCGCACGCCGAGACCGATCGCGTTCTGGGCCTGCACCTGGTTGGCGTCGGCGTCTCGGAACTCGTGCACGAGGGCGTCCTGGCGATGGAGTTCAAGGGCTCCGCCGACGATCTCGCGCGCATCTGCCATGCGCACCCGACGTTGTCCGAGGCGATCCACGACGCCGCGATGGCGGTCGACAAGCGCGCGATCCACAAGGCGAACTGAGTCCGGTTCGATCCGACGATCGGCGCACTTCGGTGCGCCGTTTTGTTTTTGCGGCACAGGAGCCACCCCGTCGATGAAATCCGTCTGCGTCTACTGCGGTTCCAACTCCGGCTCGCGGCCGATCTACACGGTGCGCGCCATCGCATTGGGCGATCGCCTTGCCCGTGACGGACTGGCGCTGGTCTATGGCGGCGGCAATGTCGGCCTGATGGGCGTGGTGGCCGATGCGGTACTGGCGGCCGGCGGCGAGGTGATCGGGGTGATTCCCGAGCAACTGGTCGGCATGGAGGTCGCGCACCGCGGCGTCACCCGCCTGGAGGTGGTCGCCAACATGCATGAGCGCAAGGCGCGCATGTTCGACCTCAGCGACGGGTTCGTGGCACTGCCCGGCGGTTTCGGCACGCTCGACGAGATGTTCG
>JBBRWW010000057.1:0-17752 GCA_038248955.1 Lysobacterales bacterium | reverse complement strand
TATGGCTGGCGCGGCGCCAAGGTCGAGAACGTGCAGCGCTTCCTCAAGGATTTCGGCTCAAGCGACGGCAGCGGCGCGCAGACGATCCGGCTGGAACAGAACTACCGCTCCAGTGCCAATATCCTCGACGCCGCCAATGCGGTCATCGCCCACAACCCCGACCGCCTCGGCAAGAAGCTGTGGACCGACAGCGGCAGCGGCGAATCGATCGACCTGTACGCGGCGTACAACGAGATGGACGAGGCGCGTTACGTGGTCCAGCGCCTGCGCCAGTGGGTGCGCGATGGCGGCAGCCATGGCGACGTCGCGATCCTGTACCGCAGCAACGCCCAGTCGCGCGCGTTCGAGGAAGTGCTGATCGGCGAGCAGGTGCCATACCGCGTCTACGGCGGCCAGCGTTTCTTCGAGCGCGCCGAGATCAAGGACACTCTGGCCTACCTGCGGCTGGTCGGCAACCGCAGCGACGACGCCGCGTTCGAGCGCGCGGTCAACACGCCCACCCGCGGCATCGGCGAGCGCACGCTCGACGAGGTGCGCAGGCGCGCCCGCGGCGAGGCGGTTTCGCTGTGGGAGGCCGCGCGCCGGATCACCGGCGAGAGCGTGCTGGCAGCGCGCGCGCGCAACGCGATCGCCGGCTTCCTCGCCCTCGTCGATGCGCTCGACGTCGATGTCGCGCCGATGCCGTTGCCCGACAAGATCGACCACGTGCTGCTGCGCTCCGGGCTGCGCGAGCATTACGCCAACGAGTCGCGCGGCCAACTCGATTCGCGCACCGACAACCTCGACGAGCTGGTGTCGGTGGCTTCGCGCTTCAACCGCGCCGACGAAGAGGACGCCGCGGCGATGCCGGAGCTGATCGCGTTCCTGAGCTATGCCTCGCTCGAGGCCGGCGAGGGCCAGGCGCAGGCCGGCGAGGACGGCGTGCAGCTGATGACGCTGCACAGCGCCAAGGGGCTGGAGTTTCCGCTGGTGTTCCTCGGCGGCCTCGAGGAAGGGCTGTTCCCGAGCGCGAAGTCGATCGAGGAATCCGGACGGCTCGAGGAGGAGCGCCGTCTCGCCTACGTCGGCATCACCCGCGCGCGCCAGAAACTGGTGCTGTGCTACGCCGAGTCGCGGCGCATCCATGGCCAGGACATGCTCGGCATGCCGTCGCGGTTCCTGCGCGAGATCCCGCCGGCGCTGCTCAACGAGGTGCGTCCGAAGGTGCAGGTGTCGCGGCCGATGTTCAACGCGCAGCCGCGCCGGGACTTCGGGCACGCCGCGATCGACGTGCCGCCGGTGAAACTCGGCGCCCAGGTGCGCCACGCCAGCTTCGGCACCGGCACCGTCACCGACTACGAAGGCACCGGCGCGCACGCACGGGTGCAGGTGAACTTCGATGACGCCGGCAGCAAATGGCTGGTGCTCGCGTACGCGAACCTGCAGCCCGAATAGTGATTGCAGCCGCGGAGCGCAGATGGTGCCCGCGAGCGCCGCCATCGACCATCCGCCGTGTTGAAAGATTCATGCGGGAGTTTTCTCCACCCGGGCGAGGCGATGTCGCCCCGCGGCTCGCGCCAGCCGGGCGCCTCGTTCGACACCGGCGCCGCCGTGCGGTCGCGGCCGGACTGGCGCGAAGGTCGCCATCCTGCGCCGGCTACAGCCCGCTCGGATACGTCTCCGGCGCCTCCTCGCCTGCATGCCAGCGCTCGCCGGGTTCAAGAGGCAGAAGCGCGCTGGTTTCGTCGACGTGGATCAGCCAGTCGAACTGGCGCGGCAGCACGGTGCGGAAGTAGTGGCTCTCGCGTTCGGTCCGCGGGCGGTAGATGACGCCGATCGCGCGCTGCAGACGCGGCGCGGACAGCGCCGCCGCAATCGCGGGATCGTCGAGTTGCAGCTGTAATCGGGGGATGCCGCTGGCATGCAGCAGCGCCTCGCAGCTGCCCGGAAGGCCCGGCCGCACCAGCTTGCGTTGCGGCGGATCGTCCCAGTCGGTGGCCGCGGTGACGCTGCCATGGTCGGTGCTGAAGCCGACCAGCACGGCATCCTCGCCATGCTGCTCGCGCACGAGCTGGCCGAGGTTGAGCTCGCCGCGCGCGCCCATTTCGGTGGCGCGGGCATCGCCCAGGTGCGAGTTGTGGGCCCACACCACGATCTTCATCGGTTTGCGCGGCGGCGTGCGCAGTCGCAGCAGTGCCTGCAGGGTTTCCATCATGTGGCGGTCGCGCAGGTTCCATGACTCGTCGCGCCCGCGGAACATGCTGCGGTAGTACGCCTCGGCGTTGCGCACCAGGCGCGCATTCTGCTCGGCGAAGAACAGCTCATCGTCGCTGCGGCCGTCGGCCACCCCGACTGCGCGCCGCAGCTCCAGCAGTTGCGCGATGACCTCGGTCTCGCACGACTGGCTGAGGTCCAAGATCGCGGCCTGGCCGTAGGCCTGGACGTCGTGGCCGAACTGGTCGAAGCAGGCGTACCGGTAGCGCGCGCGGCGTGCGGCGGCGCGATCGTGGCGGTCGAGATAGTCGAGCACCGCGGCGATCGACGTGTGCAGGCTGTACAGGTCGAGACCGTAGAAGCCGGCCTTGTCGGCAGGGTCGGCGACAGCGTCATTGCGCGCGCGCAGCCAGCGCACGAACTCGAGGACGTCGGCGTTGCGCCACATCCAGGTCGGGAAGCGCCGGAACCCGCCCAGGGCCGCATTGGCATCGACATCAACGCCCTCGCCGCGCACGAATCGATTGACCCGATAGGCGTCGGGCCAATCGGCCTCCACCGCGACCGCGGTGAATCCCCGCTCCTGGATCAGCCGACGGGTGATGGCGGCGCGGATGCGATAGAACTCGTGGGTGCCGTGCGAAGCCTCGCCGATCAGCACCAGTCGCGCCGAACCGATGCGCGACAGCAGGGCGTCGTAGTCGCCGGCAGCGCCCGTAAGCGGCAGGGCCGCCCGCTGCACGGCGTCGATGGCAGCGGTGCCGCGGTCGTCGCGAGGGGACTGCGCGTTGGTCGCAGCGGCTGCACGCCGCGACGTCAGCGGGGCGGCCGCCGAGGCCGGTGTCTGCGCGGACAACGCGAGCAATTGCCGCACGTCGTCGTCGCTGGTCTGGCCGAAGTCGTCGTACCAGCGACCGACTCCGCCGAACGGTTCCGGTGTCGACAGGCACACCAGTTCGTCGGCGTCCGTGGCCAGGGCTTGGCAGGTTGCGCGCGCCGCGACCGGAACCGCCACCACCAGCCGCGCCGGATGCGCCTTGCGCAGCGCGAGCAGCGCGGCGCGCATGGTCGAGCCGGTGGCCAGCCCGTCGTCAACGACGATCACGATCCTGCCGGCGATTGCCGGTGGGGGACGGCTGCCGCGATAGGCTCGCTCGCGGCGATGCAGTTCGGCCTGCTCGCTTGCCGCGACCGCATCGATCATGGCCGCGCCGATACCGAGCTGCCGCACCACCTCGTCGTTCAGCACGCGCACGTCGCCGCTGGCAATCGCGCCCATCGCCAGTTCCTCGTGCCCGGGAACGCCCAGCTTGCGCACCAGCATGATGTCCAGCGGTGCGCGCAGGGCTTGCGCGACTTCCAGGGCCACCGGTACGCCGCCGCGCGGCAACGCCAGTACCAGTACGTCGTCGCGACCGGCGTAGTGCTGCAGCCGCGCGGCCAGCGCCTGCCCCGCGTGGCGTCGGTCCCGGTAGATCACGGCGCACCCCGCGCCTGCAGCAGGTGGCGTTTGAACCAGTCGCCGGCCAGCTGCGTGGCCTGCTGCAGCGTGCCAGGCTCCTCGAACAGGTGGCTGGCGCCGGGCACGATCGACAGCTGCTTCTCGCAGGTCATCTGCGCCAGCGCCTGGCGGTTGAGCGCGATCACATCGGTGTCGTCGCCGCCGACGACCAGCAGGCTCGGCGCGCGCACCAGCGGCAGCGAGGCCGCCGCGAGATCCGGTCGTCCGCCGCGCGATACGATCGCGCCGACCGTTGCTTTGGATGCCGCGACGAGCGCGGCGGCGGCGCCGGTGCTGGCGCCGAAGTAGCCGATCGGCAAGGTTGCCAACGACGGCACATGGCCCAGCCAGCGGGTGACCGCCAGCAGTCGCCCGGCGAGCAGCCCGATGTCGAAGCGCAGGTGTCGGGACTCGCGCTCGCTGGCTTCTTCCTGCGCCGTCAGCAGGTCGAACAGCAGCGTCGCGAACCCCTCGTGTTGCAGTGACGCGGCGACGAACTGGTTGCGGGTGCTCAGGCGGCTGCTACCCGAGCCGTGCGCGAACACCACCAGGCCACAGGGTGCGACCGGACGGCCGAGGATGCCCTTCAGGCGCACATCGCCCAGCGGGATTTCGATCTCGGTCTGGACCGGTGCAGGGTGCGCCGATGCCGCGCGCGGCTGGCGATGGCCGGAGTCGTCCATGTCGGCGGGTCCGACGCGGGAGAAACGACGGTAGGGCGCGCGGGGTTAGCGCAACGCGAACGGCGTGTTGGAGCCGCGTGACGAAGCTGGCCGGATCAGTCGAGTGCGATGCCGAAATGGAATGACTGGATCCGCAGCCCTTCGCGCAGGTAGAACGCATGCGCATCCTGGCGCTGGGTGCCCGAATCCAGCTGCAGGCGCGAGCACCCCAGCCGCTTCGCCTCGGCCTTGAGCCAATCCAGCATGGCCGTCCCAAAGCCGCGGCTGCGTGCACCGGCGTCGGTGACCAGGTCATCGACGTAGACGTGCCTGCCGACCGCCAGCATTTCCATCACCCGCCAGCAGGCGAAAACACGCGGCGCGCCACCGCCATCGAACAGCAGCGTGGCCCGGCAGCCCTCCGCGATCTGGCGCTGCATCTGGGCCACGAACCGCTCCTCATCGAACGCGGGCCGCAATTGCGCCACCAGCGGCCACGCCACGCGCAAGTCGTCGTCGCCGGCCAGGGTGCGGATGTCGTGGCCCGGGTTCACCAGCCGAACAGCTTGTACTGCACCGGCGAGATCGGCCCTTCGCCCTTGCTGCTGTCGAGCTTGCCGTCGCCGTCGCTGTCGACCAGGTAGTAGGTCGGGCCGCGGAGCGGGGTGATCTTGACCACCCGCAGTTGGCCGGCGATGCGATATTCCTGGATGACGTCGCCATCGGGACCATCGCGGGCGGTGACGACGGGGTTCTGCAGCCCGGCGGTCGGGTCGCCGCCATCGAGCGTGGCGCAGGCGGCCAGCGACAGGGTCAGCAAGGCAAGCAGGGCAATGGTGGCGATACGCATGGCGGTGCTCCATTCGTGGAATCCCGAGGATACGCCGGCGGCGCGTGAAGCGGCCGCGGCGGCGCGGCGGCCTGCCTGCGCGCGGCCTGGGCATCGACCCCGCGGCGTAGACTCCGGCCATGAGCACCCCTGCCCCCCGACTCGTCCTGATCGATGGCTCCAGCTATCTCTATCGTGCCTTCCATGCCCTGCCACCGCTGACCAACGAGGCCGGTGAACCCACCGGCGCGTTGTTCGGCGTGGTCAACATGCTGCGTGCGACGCTGGCCGAACGCCCCGATTTCATCGCCTACGTGGTCGACGCGCCGGGCCGCACGTTCCGTGACGATCTCGACCCACAGTACAAGGCCAACCGGCCGCCGATGCCCGATGAATTGCGCGCCCAGGTGCAGCCGATGTGCGACATCGTGCATGCGCTGGGGATCACGATCCTGCGCGTGGGCGGCGTCGAGGCCGACGATGTGATCGGCACGCTGGCGCACCAGGCGGCGGGCAACGGCATCGCCGTCACCATCTCCACCAGCGACAAGGACTTCGCGCAGCTCGTCCATAACGCCGACGGCGGCGCGGGCATCGCGCTGGTCAACACGATGAGTGGCAGTCGGCTGGATTCGGGGGCCAGCGTGGTCGACAAGTTTGGCGTGCGCCCGGAGCAGATCGTCGACTACCTCGCGCTGATGGGCGACAGCGTCGACAACATCATCGGCGTCGACAAGTGCGGCCCAAAGACCGCCGCCAAATGGCTGGCCGAGTACGGCACGCTCGACGAGGTCATCGCGAACGCCGCGGCGGTCAAGGGCAAGGTCGGCGAGAACCTGCGCGCCGCGTTGTCGAGGCTGCCGCTGAACCGCGAGCTGGCGACGATCCGTCGCGACGTGCCGCTCGACAGCGCCCCGAGCGATCTGGTGCTTCGCGAGCCGCATGTCGACGAGCTGCGCGTGCTGTACGCACGCTACGGATTCAAGCAGGCGCTGCGCGAACTCGACGCCGGCGCGGACCATCGCGTTTCGGTGGCCGCGGGCGGCGGCGTGCGCAATACGGCCGCCGGTTACGTGCGTGCCGCGTCGCCAGGCCCCGACGACCCCGATCCGCTGCTCGCGGTGCCCGGGGAATACGAAATGGTGGTCACGCGCGACCGGCTGGATGCGTGGATCGCGCGCCTGCAGGCCGCCGACGAATTCGCGTTCGATACCGAGACCGATTCGCTGGATGCCTTGTGCGCCAACCTGGTCGGACTGAGCTTCGCGGTGGAGCCCGGCAGCGCCGCCTATATCCCGCTCGCGCACGACTATCCCGGCGCGCCGCTGCAACTCGACCGCGACGAGGTGCTGGAGGCGCTGCGCGGAGTGTTCGCCAACCCGGCCAGGCGCAAGGTCGGCCAGCACGGCAAGTACGACCTGCACGTGCTGCGTTGCCACGGGATCGAGGTGCGCGGCTACAGCGACGACACGATGCTGGAGAGCTTCGTGCTCAACGCCACCGCCAGCCGCCACGACATGGATTCGCTGGCCAAGCGCTACCTCGGCTACGACACGATCAAGTTCAGCGATGTCGCCGGCAAGGGCGCCAAGCAGATCCTGTTCTCGCAGGTCGCGCTCGATGACGCCACCCGTTATGCCGCCGAGGATGCCGACGTGACCCTGCGCCTGCACCGCGTGCTGGGGCCGAAACTGGCCGCCGAGCCGGCGCTCGAGCGCGTCTACCGCGAGATCGAGATGCCGTTGGTGCCGGTGCTTGCACGCATCGAGGCCAATGGCGTGCTGATCGACATGGACGAGCTGCGCCGCCAGTCGGTCGACCTCGGCCGGCGCATGCTCGCTTCGCAACAGCAGGCGACGGCGCTGGCCGGGCGGACGTTCAACCTGGATTCGCCCAAGCAGGTCTGCGCGCTGCTGTTCGACGAATTGAAGCTGCCGGCGCTGGTCAAGACCCCGACCGGTCAACCCTCGGCGAACGAGGAGGCGCTCGAGGCGATCGCCGAGCTGCACGAGCTGCCGCGCGTGATCCTGGACTACCGCAGCCTCGCCAAGCTGCGCAGCACCTACACCGACAAGCTGCCGGAGATGATCAACCGCGCGACGGGCCGCGTGCACACCAGCTATCACCAGGCCGGGGCTGCCACGGGCCGGCTCGCCTCCAGCGACCCCAACCTGCAGAACATCCCGATCCGCACCGAGGATGGCCGCCGCATCCGCAAGGCGTTCGTGGCCCCGCCGGGTCGCAAGATCGTCGCCTGTGACTACTCGCAGATCGAACTGCGGATCATGGCCCACCTGTCGCAGGACCCGGCGCTGCTGCGGGCGTTCGCCAGCGGCGCCGACGTCCACAAGGCGACCGCCGCCGAGGTGTTCGGCAAGACCCTCGACACCGTCGAGCCCGGCGAGCGCCGCGCCGCCAAGGCGATCAACTTCGGTTTGATGTACGGCATGAGTGCGTTTGGCCTGGCCAAGCAGCTCGGCATCGGTCGCGGCGAGGCGCAGGACTACATCGCCTTGTATTTCAATCGGTACCCGGGGGTGCGCGACTTCATGGAGCGCACCCGCCAGGACGCGCGTGAACGCGGTTACGTCGAGACCGTGTTCGGCCGCCGCCTGTACCTGGAGAACATCGCCGCCCGCAACCAGGGCCTGCGCGCAGGCGCTGAGCGCGCGGCGATCAACGCGCCGATGCAGGGCACCGCCGCCGACATCATCAAGCGCGCCATGATCGACATCGATGGCTGGCTGGCGGGTTTTGCCGATCGGGCGCTGATGGTCCTGCAGGTCCACGACGAATTGGTGTTCGAGGTCGACGCGGATTTCGTGCCCTTGCTTCTGGAGCAGGTCGGCGCCCGGATGGCAGCGGCGGCGGAACTGCTGGTGCCACTGGTGGTGGACAGTGGCGTCGGCGACAACTGGGACGAAGCCCACTGATGGCGGTAGTTGGCCGCCGTAGGCTGAACTTAGCCGGCTTTTTCTGCCAATGAATCCGCCCTGAATCCAACAATTTATTAACCCCAATCTTCACGAACCATCCATGCACGCAGTGGTCTCATAGCTCGTGACAGATGCAACGTCTGTCGCAGATCTCTCCCTCCCCTGGAGAAGATCACCCGGAGCGAAGGCCCCTCCCCAGGTCCCGCTCCACCAGCCCCGCCGGCCCCCCCTGCCGGTGGGGCTTTTTTTTGTGTTTTCGCCGCGGTGACGCCGATTGCCGTGACAATCGCTGACAATGCACCCGTCGCGGAGAGAGGGGAATCCGATGTCCGAGTTGTTCGACCTGGCGGTGCCGTGGTGGGTATTCGTGCTGCGCGCGATCGTCGTCTACGCCGTGCTGATGGTGCTGATCCGGCTGTCCGGCAAGCGCACGATGGGCCAGTTCACGCCGTTCGACATGCTGCTGATCGTGTTGCTCGGCAACGCGGTGCAGAACTCGTTGCTCGGCAAGGACACGTCGCTCGGCGGAGGACTGCTGCTGGCGGTGACGCTGGTCGCTATCAACTGGTGCGTGGCGTACGTCACCGCGCGCAGCCGTCGCATCGAGAAGATCGTGGAAGGCGTGCCGGTGGTGCTCGCGCGCGACGGCGAGCTGTTCCGCAGTGTGTTGCGGCGCGAGCTGATCAGCGAGCAGGACTTCAACGAGGTACTCAGACAGAACGGCGAGCTGGAGCTGTCGGACGTCCGGGTGGCGCTGCTGGAAACCAACGGCAAGATCAGCATCGTCAAGCGCGACAGCGATGGTGGCAAGCCGACGGCGGACCTGCCCGACGACGCGGAGCCCGATAACCCGGATCAGCCCAGTTCGGCCAGCCAGTCGCGCGGGCGGAGGTAGTCGGCCAGCCGCGCCTCGGCGCTCCCTGGCTCAGGCGTGTAACCGTATTCCCAGCGGACCAGCGGCGGCAGGCTCATCAGGATCGACTCGGTCCGGCCGCCCGACTGAAGGCCGAACAGCGTGCCGCGGTCGAGCACCAGGTTGAATTCGACGTAGCGACCGCGCCGGTACAGCTGGAACTGGCGCTCGCGTTCGCCGAAGGGCAGGTCCTTGCGGCGCGCAACCAGCGGCAGGTAGGCGTCCAGGAAGCCATCGCCGACCGCGCGCTGGTAGGCGAAATCGCGTTCGAAATCCCCGCACAGGTCGTCGAAGAACAGTCCGCCGACACCGCGAGTCTCGCCGCGGTGCCGGACCAGGAAGTAGTCGTCGCACCAGCGCTTGTGCGCGTCGTAGCGCGCCGTGCCGCCGAACGGCTCGCACAACTCGCGCGCGCTGCGGTGCCAGTGCAGCACATCCTCGTCGAACGGGTAGAACGGCGTCAGGTCGAAGCCGCCGCCGAACCACCAGGCCACGGTCTCGCCGTCGAGCACCGCGCGGAAGTGGCGCACGTTCGCGTGGGTGGTCGGCAGGTACGGGTTGTTCGGGTGGAACACCAGCGATACGCCCACCGCGCGCCACGATGCGCCGGCCAGCTCCGGGCGGGCGGCGGTCGCCGAGGGTGGCAGCGTGGTGCCGGAGACATCGGAAAACCCCACGCCGGCCTGCTCGAACGCGTCGCCGCCCCGCAGGATGCGGGTGCGCCCACCGCCACCTTCGGCGCGCTGCCAGGCGTCCTCGACGAAACGCGCGCCGCCGTCCGCCACCTCGATCGCGCTGCAGATGCGGTCCTGCAGCCCGGTGAGGTAGTCGCGGACGCGGTCGAAATCGCTGGAGGATTCGCTCATGACGCGCATTCTACGGCGCCGGCGCGGGGCGCAAGCCGCACGCCGGAAGCCGCCGACGCGATCCCCGTGTCGACCGCGAGCGCGGCGGCAGCCGATGGAGGGCTATCTCAGCCGGGCTGGTTCAGCGTCGCCTCGAACATTTCATCGATCCGCCGGTACTCGTCGTACCAGCTGTCGGGGTGGGTGAAACCGTGCGCCTCCAGCGGATACGGTGCCAGCGCCCAGTCCTTCTTGCGCAGCTCGATCAGGCGCTGGGTCATCATCACCGAGTCCTTGAAGAACACGTTGTCGTCGATCATGCCGTGCGCGATCAGCAGGTGGTCGCGCAGGCCGTCGGCGTACCCGATCGGCGAGGATTTCCGGTACGCCTCCGGATCCACGGCGGGAGTGTTGAGGATGTTGGAGGTGTACTCGTGGTTGTACTGCGACCAGTCCGTCACGGGGCGCAGGGCGGCGCCGGCCTTGAACACGCCGGGCTGCTTGAACAGCGCCATGAATGTCATGAAGCCGCCGTAGCTGCCGCCGTAGATGCCGGCGCGGTCGCGGTCGCCCTGGCGGTTGGCGACCAGCCAGTCGAGGCCGTCGAGGTAGTCCTCCAGCTCGGGCGTGCCCATCTGCCGGTAGATCGCCGTGCGCCAGTCGCGGCCGTAGCCCGAGGACGCGCGGTAGTCGAGGTCCAGCACGACGTAGCCCTGCTGCACCAGCAGGTTGTGGAACATCTGCTCGCGGAAATAGGCCGGCCACTTCTGGTGGACGTTCTGCAGGTAGCCGGCGCCGTGCACGAACATCACGACCGGGTACCTGCGACCGGGCTCGACGGATTTCGGGCCGTAGTACTTGCCGGCGATGGAGCCGGCGCCGTGCCGGCTCGGCACCTGCACGAATTCGGGCTGGATCCACTGGCGCTCCCGGTAGGCTGGTTTGCGCGTATCGGTGAGCTGCACGACGCCATTGCCGGTCACGTCCACCACCGCCAGCTGCGGCGGCGTGTAGCTGTCGGAGTGGCGCAGCAGCAACTTCGCGCCGTCCGGCGACAGGCTGAAGTCCTCGACGCCGTCGAGCGCGGTGACCTCGCGCACGCCGCCACCGCGGCGGTCGAGCGCGCAGACTTCGTAGTCGCCCGGCGATTGCCGGTTGCAGGTGAAGAAGAAGGACTGCCCGTCGGCCGACAGCTGCGGCGCCGACACTTCCCACTTGCCCGCGGTCAGGGCGCGCGGCGCGGCGCCGTCGCTGACGTACAGGTGCGAATAGCCGCTTTGCTCCGAGAGGAACCACAGCGAATCGCCCTGTCCGTCCTTGCCCGGCATCCAGCCGAACTCGTTGAAGTTCCAGTTCACCCACGCCGGATCGGTCAATCGGTGGCGCGGCTTCAATGTCGCGGCGGCGAGGTCGACCGTGGCCAGCCAGCGGTCCTTGTTGTCGACCGCGCGCACCAGCACGGCGACGTTCCGGCCGTCATCGCTCCAGTGGATCGCCGGGCCGCTGCCGTCGCCGTCGGTCTCGATCCGTACGTCGCGGTTGCCCTTCAGCGCGTCGAGCTTGGCGGCCTTGCGCAGCGCCGCGAGCGGGTCGCTGGCGATGCCGGGCAGGGCATCGAACGTCAGTTCTCTGGCCTTGGCACCCGCCACGTCGACCAGCCACAGCTTCTGCGGCAACGGCGCGTTGTGGCCCACCCGGGTGCGCGCCTCAGCGAACTCCTCATAGCCCGATTCGGTGACGTACTTCGGCATCTTGCCGGCGCTGCCGGCCTCGGCCCCCTTGACCTGGGTGACCACCAGCAGCCACTTCGCGTCGGGTGAGAGCGCGCTGTCGATGATCTCGACGGTGTCGCCGAGATAGGTCGTCGCCGGCGCGCGGCTGGCGTCCGCGCTGCGCCACGCCTCGTCCTGCGCGCGCGCGGCGTCGCGGCGGACGCGGTCGTCCTTGAGCGTACGGATCATCGCCAGCTGGCGGTCGCGCAGGTCGTCGGCCTTCGGCGTCGCGGCCGGATCCTTCTCGGCCTTGAGCACCGTGGCCTGGGTGACCCCGGCGTTCCCCACGCCGCTGCCGGCGTGCCACTGGAACCAGTCGTTGCCGACCCGGAACACGAGGTTGCCGCCGGTGCTCCACTGCGGCCGCGATTCGGCCGCGACGGTCCGGGTGACCTGGGTCAGCGCGCCGCTGCGGAGATCGCGCACGAACAGGTCGCCGTTGCGCACGAATGCCATGCGCGAACGCGTCGCATCGTATTGCGGTTGCGCGGCATCAAGGTCGCCGCGCGCGGCGCCATCCACCCGCACCGCCACGCCGCCGACCAGCGGCTGCTGCCAGGTGTCGCGGATCGTCGCGCCGTCACGCTTCAACGTGTACTGCACGCGCTGGCCGTCCCATGCCCACCACGCCTGTTCGACCGGCGGGCCGATCCAGTCGGGATCGGCCATCGCCTGCTCCAGGGTGATCGGCGTCTGCGCCTGCGCGTTGGCAGCCAACAACAGCGAGGCGAGGCAGATCAGGGCAGTTCGATGCATGTGGGAGTGAACCTTGAATGAAGGCCAGCAGGTTACCAGTGCGGCGCAATCGAGCCGCGTTCAGGCCGCCCTCCCGGCGCCATTCGATGATGCGGCCGCGTGCATCCGCGGCGGTGCCCGGACCGTAGCTGGGGGTGCAGCAAAACCGCAAAGGGGCCTCGGATCCCGCGCCACCGGCGCCGTTGTGGCTTTGCCAGTCGTTGTCATGCGGCGCACAATCCCGCCGCGAATGGTGCATGGAGGTTCGCTGTGGATGCTTTGCTGCTGTCCCGGATCCAGTTTGGCTTCGTGATCTCGTTCCACATCCTGTTCCCGGCCTTCACGATCGGTCTGGCGAGCTGGCTGGCGTTCCTCGAATGGCGCTGGCTGCGCACCCGCGACGGTCTGTGGCGCGACCTGTACTTCTTCTGGCTGAGGATCTTCGCGGTCTCGTTCGGCATGGGCGTGGTCTCGGGCATCGTCATGAGCTTCCAGTTCGGCACCAACTGGGCGGTGCTGAGCGAGCGCGCCGGCAACATCCTTGGCCCGCTGCTGTCGTACGAGGTGCTGACCGCCTTCTTCCTCGAGGCGACGTTCCTGGGAGTGATGCTGTTCGGCTGGAAGCGCGTCTCGCATCGGCTGCACTTCTTCGCCACCTGCATGGTCGCGATGGGCACGCTGATCTCGACGTTCTGGATCATCGCAGCCAGCAGCTGGATGCACACCCCGGCCGGCTACAAGATCGTCAACGGAATCTTCGAGCCCGACAACTGGTGGGCGATCATCTTCAACCCGTCGTTCCCGTACCGGCTGTCGCACATGGTGCTGGCGGCCTTCATCACCACCTGCTTCGTGATCGGCGGTGTCAGCGCCCGTTACCTGCGCCGAGGCGTGCACCTGGAGGCCGGTCGGCGGATGCTGAAGCTGGCGATCGTGTTCGCCGCGATCGCGGTGCCGGTGCAGATCTTCCTCGGCGACCTGCACGGCCTCAATGTCGGCAAGTACCAGCCCACCAAGCTGGCGGCGATGGAGGCGCACTGGCAGTCGGAGGGCGAGGGCCGCGGCGTGCCGCTGGTGCTGTTCGCGGTGCCCAACGAGAAAGCCGAGCGCAACGATTACGAGGTTGCCATCCCGCGGCTGGGCAGCGTGCTGCTCACCCACAGCCTTGACGGTGAAATCCAGCCGCTCAAGGCGGTGCCGGCGAGCGAGCGGCCGCCCGTCAAGCCGGTGTTCTACGCATTCCGGGTCATGGTCGGGCTGGGCGTGGCGATGCTGGCGCTGGTGATGGCGTCGCTGCTGGCTTGGCGGCGGCAGGCCCTGTTCGATCCGGGCTCGGCGCTTGGACGCACGGTGCTCAACGGCTGGCGCGGACTCACGTTCGCCGGCTTCGCGGCGATCCTGTCGGGCTGGTACGTGGTCGAGATCGGCCGCCAGCCGTACGTGATCTATGGATTGCTGCGCACCGCCGACGCAATCACGCCGGCACTGGCGACCGGGACGGTGTGGACCTCGTTGCTGGTGTTCGCCACGGTCTACGCGACCGTGTTCGGGGCCGGCATCTGGTACCTGTTCAAGCTGGTGCGCCATGGCCCGCAGCCGCATGAGCCGCCGCCCGACAGCCGTGACGGTTTGCGGACGCCCTCACGGCCGTTGTCGGCTGCCGACGATGGGGTGGATGCCGCGGTCGCGGGGTCGCGGACATGATCGCGCACATGACCATGGCGACGGTCCTGCCGGTGATCTGGTTCGGGGTCATCGGGTTTGGCGTCTTGATGTACGTGCTGCTCGACGGCTTCGTGCTGTGCCTGGGCATCCTCGCGCCGTTCGCCGAGGACGAGGCCCAGCTCGACCACATGATGAACACCGCCGCGCCGATCTGGGACGGCAACGAGACCTGGCTCGTGCTCGGCGGGGCCGGCCTGCTGGCAGCGTTCCCGAAGGCCTACGCGGTGGTGCTGTCGGCGCTGTACCTGCCGGTGCTGCTGATGCTGGTGGCGCTGGTGTTCCGCGGCGTCGCGTTCGAGTTCCGCTTCAAGGCGACGCGGGCGAAACGGGCATGGGGCGCGGCGTTCGCGCTGGGTTCGATGTTCGCGGCGTTCGCGCAGGGCGTGATCCTCGGCGCACTGGTCGAGGGAATGCCGCTCACCGGCGGCAAGTACCTGTCCGGCGCGTTCGGCTGGTTCAGTCCGTTCGCGATGCTGACCGGGGTTGCGGTCGTGTTCGGCTACGCACTGCTGGGCAGCACCTGGCTGATCCTCAAGACCGAGGGCCGCATGCAGCTGGTCGCGCGCACGCTGACCCGGCCGCTGGTGCTGGTGGTGGTCGCGTTCATGGGCCTGGTCAGCACCTGGCTGCCGTTCCTGGACTCACGGATCATGGCGCGCTGGTTCGAGGGCGGAAATTTCTGGTGGCTGGCGCCGGTGCCGCTGCTGGCGTTGGCCAACGCGGTCGCGCTGTGGCGCGCGACGATGCACGAGGGCCGCGACACCGCGCCGTTCGTGCTGACGTTGTGCTTTTTCGTGCTTGGGTTCGGCGGGTTGGTGTTCGGCATCTGGCCCAACATCGTCCCGCCATCGCTGACCATCTGGCAGGCTGCCTCGCCGCCATCGTCACAAGGCTTCGTGCTGGTCGGACTGGTCGTGCTGCTGCCGGCGATCCTGGCCTACACGTATTGGTCGTACAGCGTGTTCAAGGGCAAGATCGCCGCCGACGCCGGCTACCACTGATCGCATCGGACCGGCTTCGTCGCCGGCCGGCGATGCAGCGACCTGTCGCGGCCTGAACGAGGACTCCTCGGGTCGCGGACGGGACGGTATGCTGTGGCCCAGGTCCCGCGGTGCGGGGAACCGCCCGCCCGGCGCTGGATCAGCCGGCATGGGGCGAGCCGGCAGTTGATGAGAATCATGCAAGCCTTTGTCTACAAGAGCCTCCGCAAGGACGACAGCTACGTGTTCCTCGCCGAGCGCGACGACTTCGCACGGCTGCCCGAAGCCATCCGCATCCAGCTGGGCACGCTGCAGTTCGTGTTCGAGCTCGCGCTTACCCCGGGACGCCAGCTCGCGCGCGGCAATGCCGACGTGGTGCGCGAGAACCTCAAGGCGCTCGGCTTCCATGTGCAACTGGCCGCCACCGTGCTTGATCCGATGACCGAGGACCACGGCACCGATGCCTGAGTCGCCGCAGCCCCGCCCGCTCCGGGCGCGCGCGCGCCCGGCGACGTTGCTGTTGGCGGGCATCGCGCTGGCGGCGGTTTCCGGCATCGGCAGCGTGTTTGCCGCGGTGGGCGGCACGCTGGCGCAGCCGCTGTTTGCCCTGGCCATCGCGCACTGGCGTGGCGACGCGCCGGGCGATGCGCGCTCGCTGCGGCGGGACGCGGTTGCGCTTCTGCTGCTTTGGGTGTTCACGGTGGCGGCCCTCGCCTTGTTGGTGGCATGGCCGCTGGCAGCGTTATTGCAGGGCGGCTCGTTGCTCGCGGCGATGGCGCTGAGCGCGGCGGTTGGCGCGGCGCTGCTCGCCCTGTGGCGCGTGTGGCCGCTTTGGCCGGATCTGGAGCGCGATGGTGGCACGCTGGCGGCACACTGGCGCCGGCTGGGCGGCATCGAACCCGGTGCATGGCGTGGCCTCGCCGTCGCGGCCGTCGTGATGGTGCTGGCCGCTCTGATCCTGCTGCTGGCCTGGCCGGGATGGTTCTCCGGCGGCGCGCGCTGGGCGCTGGCGGCGTTGCTTGCAGTGGGCTCGCCGCTGCTGCACGCGGCATTACAGCGCATCGCGCCGCCCGCGGCGCTGTTGGAGTGGGAGTCCGACAGCGACGACGGCGCGGCAGCCGGCCGCGTGGACGGTGGATTCGGCGAAGGGGTGATGACCGTCCACGGTCTCGAACCGCTGGAGGGGCCGCTGTATACCGCCGCGCGCACCGGCCGCGTCGAGCGCGCGCTGGAGCTGATCGAAGCAGGCGCGGACGTGCACGCGCCGCCGCCGCCGGACGAACGCGATCAGCGCAGCCTGGCGGTGCTCGCCGCGGTATTGCCCGACCTGCGCCTGCTGCGCGCGCTGATCGGTCGCGGCATCGACCTCAACGCCCGCCACGCCGGGATGACGCCGTTGCTGGCCGCGACCCGCGACAGCTGGCACGGCCGCCCCGACGCGGTGATGACCCTGCTCGCCAATGGCGCCGATCCGCGCGCCGCCGACGCCGAGGGCAACACCGCGCTGCACTTCGCCGCCCGGAGTTCCGATCCCGGTGTCGCCGCGCTGCTGCGCGATGCCGCCGCCGAGATCGACCCGCTCAATACCGAGGGATTCACCCCGCTCGGCGTCGCCTGCGCGGCCGGCAACTGGCGGCTGGCGCGGTTCCTGCTCGAACGCGGCGCCAAGCCCGAACCCGCCGGTGGACAGCCGGTGCTGCTGGCGGCGGCCGGCAGCGAGGATGACGACACCGGCGGCGTCCTGCTGTTGCTCAAATTCAAGGCGAAGGTCGATGCCCGCGACGGCGAAGGCCGCAGCGCCCTGCATCAGGCCGCCTACGCCGGCCATCGCGATGTCGTCGAGGCCTTGCTGGAGGCAGGCGCCGATGCCGCCGCCGTCGATACCCAGGGCCGCACGCCGCTGCTGGAAGCGGCGCGCGGCGGTTCGCTGGCAGTGCTCGACGCCCTGCTCGAACACCTGCCACGCGGCGGTCCCCAGGCGGCCGCGGTGGATGCCGGCGGCCGCAACGCGCTGGCCCTGGCCTGCCTGGCCGACGCCGCCACGCCGGCCTTGCTGCAGCGGCTGCGCGACCTGGGTGTCGATGGCGAGCAGTCCGATGCCGAAGGCAAGCGTGCGATCGACCGCGCCGCCGAGGCAGGGCGCTGGGCGCTCGTGGCGGCGTTGGACCCCGGCTATGCGCTGCCTTCCAGCGTCAGCGATGCCGACGCCGGCGATGCGCCGCTGGTCGACCGGGCCCCGGCGGCGTTGTTGCGCGATGGGCTGAGCGAGGGCCGCAGTGACCTCGCGGGCTTGGCGCAACTGCTCAGTCCGGCCGAACTCGGTGCCCAGTTGCACGACGAAGACAGCGCCAACGCCCCTGCGCGGATCGAGTGGCTGCTCGCGCACGGGGCCGATCCGGAGATCCGCAACGGCCGCGGCGACAGCGCGATGTTCACTCTCCTGGACCGCGGCGCGGCGGCGCTGCCCGCGCTGCGGGCGCTACTGGCGCGCGGCGTCCCGCCCGCCGGCGGCGGTGGCCTGGCCCGCTTCCTGGGCGCCTGTTCGCATGGCGACGCCGCCGCGCCTGGGCTGGAGGACTGCGCACTGGAGTTGCTCGAACGCGGAGCGGATCCGTTCGCCCCGTCGCGCGCCGGCGATCCGCCGCTGGCGCTGGCGGTGCG
>JBBRWW010000056.1:0-17864 GCA_038248955.1 Lysobacterales bacterium | reverse complement strand
GTCGTCGATGTCGACGCCGACCACCTCATCGGCGCCGCGGACCTTGGCGTAGATGCCGAAGCCGCCGGTGTTGCAGCACAGGTCGAGCACGCGCTTGCCTTCGCACTGCTGCGACAGCCACTGGCGGTTGTCGCGCTGGTCGGCGAAGAAGCCGGTCTTGTGCGCGCCGGCCGGGTCGGCGCGGAACTTCACCCCGAACTCGGTGATGATCGACGGCGCTGGCGGCTCGGTGCCGCGGAAGTCGAAGCTTTCCTGCTTCTGCACGTGCTCGTCGGCAAACATGTAGAAGCGGCAGCCCGGGAACTGCTCGCGCAGCGCGGCCTGGATCCACTCGCGGTGGCGGAACGCGCCGGCGCTGAAAAACTCCAGCACCAGCAGGTCGCCATAGCGATCGACCACCAGCCCGCTGATGCCGTCGCCCTCGCTGTGGACCACGCGCCAGGCGTCGCTGACCTCGTCCAGCCGCAGCAGGTCGCGGCGCAGCGAGACGGCGAAGGCGATCTTGCGCGCGAACCAGCCGGCGTCCACCGCCACGTCGGGATCGGTCTCGAGCATGCGCAGGGCGATGCGCGAATGACCGTTATAGAAGCCACGGCCGATGAAATCGCCGTCGACGCCGACCACGTTGACGATCTGCCCCGACTTCGGCCGGGTGGCGGGCTTCTCGACGAGCCGCTGGAAGATCCACGGATGGGTGGATTTCCAGGCGTTCTTGAGGAACACGGTGGGGATGTCGAGGTCGGCGGTAGTCATCGCGCCATTCTACGCGGCGGCCGTTGTCGCTCCTGAACTCCTGGCGCAGGTGCGCGCCAATGGGGTGCGGCGCCATCGAGCAGGGGACATCGCGAACCTGCGGCGCCCCGGCGCGATGCCGTGGGCGGGCGATCGCGGGAGGCGGTCGCGACGGGTCGCGGACTTGCAATCACCGCGGATGTCGCCATCCAGAGTCGATGCACCTGCCCACCCCCGACGCCCCGCCGGACACCCCCACCCAGCGCCGCACCGACCGCAGCCGCCTGCTGCGCGCGCTCAACGCCAGCCTGGTGTTCGTGCTGGTACTGGCGGCCGTGTTCAGCGCGCAGGGCCATTTCGATGTCGATGTGTGGACGGTGCAGCCGTGGTCATGGGAAGGCTGGCGTGGTCTGCTCGCGGCCCCTTTGCTGCACGGTTCGCCGGAACACCTGGCGACCAATGCGTTCTCGTTGCTGCTGCTGGGGACGCTCGCGGGCACGGTCTACCCGCGCGCGACGCTGCGCGCACTGCCGCTGCTGTGGCTGGGTTCGGGACTGGGCGCGTGGCTGCTGGGCACCGCCGGCTCGCACCACCTGGGCGCCAGCGGGCTGGCCCACGGCTTGATGTTCCTGCTGCTGGTGCTCGGCCTGCTGCGCCGCGACCGGCCGGCGATCGCCGCGGCGATGATCGCATTCATGCTCTATGGCGGCATGCTGCTGACGATTTTGCCGCGCGAGCCGGGGATCTCCTGGCAGGCGCACCTGGGCGGCGCGATCGGCGGCGTGGTCGCGGCGTGGCTGTTCCGCAGGCTCGACCCGCCGGCCCCGCGCAAGCGCTACAGCTGGGAGGACGAGGACGACAGCGACCAACCGCTGCGCGATGACCTCGAACGCAGCGGCCTGGAGCCAGCCAGCCCCCACGACGTACCGGTGCTATGGAAACGCCCCCCGGCGGAGACGCGCGGCACGGTGCTGAGGTTCCCCTCGCGCGACGAGTGAATTCGAGCACGGGCCGCCACAATGGCGGATACCCGATGGTGGCCCGAGGTCGTGCCGACTTCCGCCCCGTGCTCCCCCGACCAGGAATCCGCGATGCCCCGCCTGTCCCTCCTGCTGCTCGCCTGCCTGCTCGCCGCCTGCCAGCGCCCAGCGCAGACGACGTCAGGCGACACATTCGATGCCAGTGCCGGCGCTGATGCGCGCCGGATCGAGGCCGACGTGCGCTTCCTCGCCGACGACCTGCTCGAAGGCCGTGAGGCCGGCACCCGCGGACATGAGCTGGCGGCGTTGTACGTCGCCCAGCGGCTGCGGGCGATCGGACTGGCGCCGGCGGGCGACAGCGGCACTTACTACCAGCGCGTGCCGATGCTGCGCGCCACCCGCGTCGCCGACGGCGGACGACTGGTGGTGACCCGCAACGGCGCGAGCACTGCGTTGCGCTTCCGCGAGCAGTTCCTGCCGGCGCTCAACTTCAACGGCGCCCAGATGGCGGTCACGGCGCCGGCGGTGTTCATCGGCCAAGGCGTGCATGCGCCGGAGCTGGGCCATGACGATTTCCGCGGCATCGACGTGCGCGGCAGGATCGCGGTGCTGTTTGCCGGCGCGCCCGCCACGTTCGACAGCGACCGCCGCGCGTTGCATGCGTCCAGCGACGAAAAGCTGCGCGAATTGAGCGCCCGCGGCGCGGTCGGCGCGGTGTTCGTCGACACCGACGGCGATGAGGCCCGCCTGCCCTGGTCCCGGGCGGTGCAGACCTGGGACCGGCCCGGCATGTGCCTGCGCGCCGCCGATGGCCGCGGCATCGACACGTTCCCGCAGTTGCGCGTGGTGGCCCACGTCAGCGCCGCGGCCGCAGGCGTACTGCTGTCGGGCGAGGGTCGCAGCGCCGCGCAGCTTTTCAAGGCTGCCAGCAGTGGCACGCCCGGGTCGTTCACATTGCCGGGCACGATCACGCTGGGCGCACGCACCGCGATCGCGCCTGCGCAGTCGCGCAACGTCGTGGCGAGGCTGGCCGGCAGTGACGTCGCGCTGGCGGCCCAGCATGTGGTGTTCAGCGCCCACCTCGACCATCTCGGCATCGGCGCGGCAGCCGCGGGCGAAGGGGGAGCCAACGCTGACGCATCGCCACCGGACCGGATCTACAACGGCGCGATCGACAATGCACTGGGCGTGGCGGTGATGCTCGAGGCCGCGCACCAACTGGCGATGCTGCCGGTCAAGCCGAAGCGCTCGCTGCTGTTCGTCGCGCTCACCGCGGAGGAGAAGGGCCTGCTCGGCGCGCGCTGGTTCACCCGCCACCCCACCGTGCCGCTGGCGTCGCTGGTAGCCAACGTCAACATGGACATGCCGGTGCTGCTGACCCCGACCGGCGACGTGGTGCCGGTCGGGCTGCAGCATTCCAGCCTGCAGGCGCTGGTGGGGCAGGCAGCGCGCGATGTCGGCGTGGGGTTGTCGCCGGAGCCGTTCCCGGAATTGTCGACCTTCGTGCGCAGCGACCAATACGCGTTCATCCGCGCCGGCATCCCGGCCGTGTACCTCATGGCCGGCAACAGCGCCTCCGCCTTCGGTGACGATGCCAACGCCACGACACGGGCGTTCCTGGGCAACCGTTATCACCAGCCCGGCGATGACCTGGGCCAGCCGATCCAGTACCCCGATGCCGCGCGGCTGGCGCGCCTCAATGCGCGCATCGGCCAACTGATCGGCGATGCGCCGCGGCGACCGTCATGGAATGCCGGCGACTTCTTTGGCACGAAGTTCCGCGCCGTCACGGCGCCGGAACCGCTGCCGGGCCACTAGCGGGAGCCTTCCCGGGGGAAAACCTGCCCCCCTGCCCCGGGGAACGCGCAGCGGCGCGACCCGGACCAGTCCGGACTCCGCTCAGCGTCAGGGAAAGGCCCAAGGATCGGTGCCGCCGCGACGCTCCATGCCGGCACGCCGATCATCCTCGAACCGGATGAGTTGGCGCCGGTCGTAAACCACCCGCCGCTCCCTGCGCGCGCGCCGCTCGACGTAATTCCAGGGCGAGCTCGTGGCGGACGGCTCCCCCACGGCGCGATTCTGGCGAGGCGTCAACTGCCAATGGCGGTCGGATTCCCCCGGGATGATGTTCTTTTCCATGGCCCGCTCCGGTCGCCACGACTATCTGGGAATGCGCGTGCCCCCCGGCCGGTACTGCCATCTCCGCACACATTGAATCGAGTGCCCACGCAGGTGGCGTGTTTATCTGCAGGAGCCTGTCTTCGATACGCAAATCCCAACCGCTGTCGGCCAACCGCCGGCACCGGGTGCGACCGAGCCGCCGCGTTGGTTCACCCGCCGCGGTTCAGGGCGGCGAGGTCCAAGCCGCCGCAATGGTCTGGTTGAACCCCTCCCGCGCAGCCGGCAAGGCGGTCGCGGCGCGGCCGATCAGCGCGAAGCCGGGATCATTGGGAACGTTTTCGAGCGCAGCGATGGCCTCGTCGAGCACCCGAGCGACGTGCTCATCCAGATCGCCAGCGGAATCCTCGCTACTGGCCAGGCCCCGGTCGAGCAGCACGAGCAGTGCTTCCTCGAGGCTGCTGCGGCTTGCGTCGGCCAATCGCCGGATGCGGTCGAGCAGGATCGGTTCGATATCGCGCAGGATCAGATCGGGCATTTGTCCTCCTCGGCCCGAGGCCGCGTTGCCGTTGCCGCGTGCCCATGGCGCTGGGCGTTGTCATGGCGCTGGTCGGCGAGGCGGGGCCGGATTTCGGCGATCGCGCGGTCCCCTGAACTATCGTCAACGCGGTGGAACAGTCCGGGCGGCCGGGCACCGCTCAGGACGCCCGGCCCGAGCGCTCCTCACGCCGGCAGAGGGAGGCCGCGGAACGCCTTGACGGTGCGCAGCACGAAGCTGGAGTTGACGTCGGCGACGCCGGCCTGGCTGAGCAGGTGATCGAGCAGGAAACGCGAAAAGTGCTCGAGGTCGCGCACCACCACGTGCAGCAGGTAGTCCATGTCGCCGGTGAGCGCGTGGCAGGCAACCACCTCGTCCCAGCGGTTGACGCAGTCGGTGAACGCCGCGATCGCCTCGCTGTCGTGGCGGCTCAGCTGCACCCGTACGAACGCCTGCAATCCCAGCCCGACCCGCTCGGGGTCGACCTCGGCGCGGTAGCCGGCGATCACATGCTCGCGCTCCAGCCGCTGCACGCGGCGCAGCGTCGCCGACGCCGACAGGTTGACGCGCTCGGCCAGCTCGGCGTTGGTCAGGCGGCCACCGCGCTGGAGTTCAGCCAACAGCAACAGATCGATGCGATCGAGTTCGGCGACGGGCATTTTTTGCACGTTGTTGGTGAATGACGCAATGATCATGCGCCAAACAGCAAATACCCGGCAACAACGCAAACCCATTGCGCGCCGTCGGGGGTACAGTCGAAGGCTGCCTTTGGGGGACTCCCATGAACGACACCACCCTGCCCGGCCGCACCGACCACCAGCTCACCGACAAGGGCTACGTGCCGGTCTACACCACGGCCGTGGTCGAGCAGCCCTGGGACCGCTATACCACCACCGACCACGGGGTCTGGGCGACGCTGTACGCGCGCCAGCAGGAGCTGCTGGTCGGCCGCGCCAGCGACGAGTTCCTGACCGCGCAGCGGGCGATGGGCATGAGCCCCGACCGCATCCCGCGCTTCGATGAGCTCAACACGGTGCTGGGCGCCGCGACCGGCTGGGAAATCATCGGCGTCGAGGGCCTGCTGCCGGAGCTGACGTTTTTCGAGCACCTCGCCAACCGCCGCTTCCCGGTGACGTGGTGGATCCGCACGCCCGAGCAGCTCGACTACCTGGCCGAACCGGACCTGTTCCATGACCTGTTCGGCCACGTGCCGCTGCTGATGAACCCGGTGTTCGCCGACTACATGGCCGCCTACGGCCGCGGCGGGGTGAAGGCGCACGCGATCGGCGCCGACGCCCTGGTCAACCTGACCCGGCTGTACTGGTACACGGTCGAGTTCGGCCTGATACGGCAGAAGGATGGCCTGCGCATCTATGGCAGCGGCATCGTCTCGAGCAAAGGCGAGTCGATCCACTGCCTGGAGAGCGACGCGCCCAACCGCATCGGTTTCGACCTCGAGCGGATCATGCGCACGCGCTACCGCATCGACAGCTACCAGAAAACCTATTTCGTCATCGACAGCTTCGAGCAGTTGATGGAGGCGACGACGCCGGACTTCACGCCGATCTACGCCAAACTCGCGGACCAGGGTTCCATCCCGGCCGGCGAGGTGCTGCCTACCGACACGGTCTATAACACCGGAACCGGCGAGGGCTGGCCCACCGATGGCGACGTCTGACTTCCACGTCGACGGAATCTTCGTGCCTAACGGCCAGGCCGACCACGATTGCCGCTAAGCTCGTCCGGCTTCAGCAACCCGAACGAGCACATCGATGACCTCCCCACTGGTGTGGTGGCGCTGGCTGCGCCAGTGGCGCCGTGAAAACCTCGTGGTCGACCGCGCCGACGCGTTGGCGCACGTGAACGACGCGGGCGAATTCGGCCCGCGCTATGCATTCATGACGGTGATGTCCTGCGGCATCGCCACGCTGGGGCTGCTGCAGAATTCGGTCGCCGTGATCATCGGCGCGATGCTGATATCGCCGCTGATGGGCCCCATCGTCGAGATGGGCATGTCGCTGGCAACATTCGATTTTCGCAGCCTTCGCGATGCCCTGAAGACCATGATCGCCGGCATCGCATTGTCGTTGCTGATCGCGGTGTTGATCGTCACGGTCTCCCCGCTGCAGGAGCCCACCAGCGAGATCCTCGCCCGCACTGAGCCGACGCTGTTCGATCTGCTGGTCGCGGTGTTTTCCGGCCTCGCGGGCGCCTACGCGACCATCACCCGGAAGGGCGAGACCATCGTCGGCGTCGCGATCGCGACGGCGTTGATGCCGCCGCTGGCGGTGGCCGGTTTCGGCCTGGCGATCGGCAACACCAGCATCGCCGGCGGCGCGGCGTTCCTGTTCATGACCAACCTGCTGGCGATCGCATTGTCGGTGACGATGATGGCGCGCTGGTACGGGTTTGGCGGCGAGGACTCGCCCAAACAGACGGCGTGGCAAGCCGCGCTCATCGTCGGCAGCTTCGTGTTGCTGTCGATTCCGCTGGGGGTGGCGCTGCGCGACATCTCCGCGCGCGGCTTGGCCGATCGCACGGTGCGCGACAAGCTGGACGCGGCGGCGCGGGAGGGTGGCGGGCGGATCACCACGCTGCGCGTCGACCGCAATGGCAAGACACTCAACGTCGATGCCGTGTTGCTGACCCCCAGGCATCGCCCCCACCTGGGCGCGCAACTCGAACGCGCGCTCGAGGACACCCTGGGCCAGCCGGTGGTGGTCGAGCTGCGCGAAGTACTTACCGCCGACGACGCCGAAGTCGCCATGGCGCAGATGACGTTGTCGCACCTTCGCGAAAGCGTCGACCAGCTGCAAAGCGCCGCAACCCGGGGCGCCAAGGCGCGCAGCCAGCGCGAACAGGCGATCGCAGCCATGCAACAGCGTGCCTTGCTGCATTTTGGCGATCTGGACGTGCTCGCCGACGGCAAGAGCGCGCGCTGGCGCCTTCGCCCCTCGGCGGGCCTGGGCATCGCGCAGGCGCGCCTGCTGGAGACCGACGTTGCCGGCACCCCTTCGCAGGTCGTGGTGATCCCGGCGCTCCAGTCGTTGCCACCGGTTCCATTCGCCGACGACAGCGCCGAACTCGATCCCGCCGCAATCGTGGTGCTGGAGGACGTGGCATGGGCCCTATCGCGTTGGGAGACCACCACGGCGCGGGTCACGGGGTACGCCGGCGGCGACAGGAAGCTGGCCCAGGCGCGCGCGGACGCCGCGGCCGCCTGGCTGCGAAGCCACGGCATCGTGGTCGCCAACACCACGGCCGCCAGCGACGACGAGACCCACCGACGGTCGCTGCGCGACGGCCAGCCGGCGCTGCGCAGCGTGCAGGTCGACCAGGTCGTGCCGTGACGGTCTCGGCCGATCCCCCATCACTGCGCACTGGATCACGCCCTGCCGGGCGCGCGGGCCTTCGCGCTTCTTCCTGAGGTCCGCGGCGACCGTCAGGCCGGGCGCGGCGAGGGCGAGCAGGCAGCAATCAGCGGGTGTTCTCCAAGCGAGGGCGTGTCCTGCGCCCAGACGCGACGACGAATCAGTGCGCGGGCGCCGCGGGTGGGTGGCGGGCGGAAATCGCGGCAGCGGGTGCCGCAGGCTTGGGCCCGGGCTTCCAGCGCCGGTCGATCAGCACCTTGGCTGCCAGTGCGACCACCAGCGGGCCAAACCAGCCGGCGTAGTGCAGCGCGGCGCCGTCGACCGACGGCAGCAGCTTCGGCAGGCCGATCGCGAGGAACGCGACGTGGGTGGCGATGCCGTTGCCGAGCATCGCGCTGTAGTGCTCGACCAGCCACCAGCGCGGTTGGGCGGCGAGGCGCTGGCGGTGGCGGCGCTTGCGCAGCATGTCCTGGCCGACGAACAGGCCGATCGCCGAGAAGCCGACCAGCAACGGCGAGCCGCTGCGCAGTCCGAGCGCGAGCACGCCCGCACCCGCCATCAGGCTCAACACCGCGAAGCCCGCGTACACCGCGCCGGTGTAGGCGACGACGTCGTGCTTGTCGCGGATCGCGCGCCACGAGGTCCACACCCCGGTCGCGGTGATGACCACCAGATAGGCCAGGAACGCCGCGATCAGCGGCTTGCCCTGCTGCAGCTTGACCGCCGCCATCGGCAGCGCCGTGACCACGATGCCGAGCATCGCCAGCAGGTAACCCTGGCCGGCGCGGCGGTGCAGTGCACTGCCCTTGCGCAGCAACGCCGCGGACCAGAACGTCAGCAGGGCGACCGCGCCGATCGTTCCATGGACGGCGACGAGGATCGGGTAGGCAGCGGTCATGGCGGCGGCTCGGTGGAGGTGGGCGGGGTGTGTGCAGGGTGCGGCGGCAGCCGGGACGATCGCAGTGCCCGCGGTCACCGCCGCGACCTGCCGGAAGTCACTTTCGTCCGTCGCCGCATTGCCAGCAGCCTCGACGCGCCGCAGCATGGCGCCATGGCCGGCTTCTTCCGCACGCTGCTGCAACCGCTGAACCTGGCCGCGCTGGCGACCTGGGCCGCGGTCGCGCTTGGGCTGCGCTTCGAGGACCCCGTCCCCGAGCCGCTGACGTGGACGTTGCTGATCGCCTACCTGCTGGCGCTGCTGGCCGGCGATTTCGTTCCCCGCCACTGGCCGAGGATCAGCCGGGCGCTGCTGCTGGCGGTGCAGGGGGTTTGCGCGCTTGCGCTGGTGTGGCTGGCGCGGCGGGCCGGCACCTCACCGGTATTGCTGGTGGTGCTGGTCGCGCAACTGGCGATGCTGTATCCGCCGCGGGTGACGGTGCCGGTGGTGATCGCGCTGGATGTGGCGCTGTACCTGATCCTGCGCGACGGCGGCTACCAGCAACCGATGGTCGTGACCGCGCTTTACGGCGGCTTCCAGGCGTTTGCCGCGCTGACCGCGCATTACGCCAGGACCGCCGAGCAGGCGCGCGATGCGCTGGTGCGGGTCAACGCCGACCTGCTGGCCACCCGCGCGCTGCTCGCTGATTCGGCGCGCGATGCCGAACGCCTGCGCGTCGCGCGCGAACTGCACGATGTCGCTGGCCACAAGCTCACCGCGATGACCTTGAACCTGCGCGCGCTCGCCAGCGATCCGGCATTCGCGCAGCGCCGCGAGCTCGCGATCGCGCAGCAGATGTCGGCCGAACTGCTCGGCGACATCCGCAACGTCGTGCAGGCGCTGCGCGACGATCGCGGGATGGACCTGGCCACGGCCCTGCGCGCGCTCGCCGCGCCGCTGCCCAGGCCGCTGCTGGCGTTGTCGATCGCCGACGACGTGCAGGTCACCGACGCCGCCACCGCCGAGACCGTGTTGCGGCTGGTGCAGGAAGCCCTGACCAACAGCGCCCGGCACGCCGATGCCGAGACGGTGTCGGTTTCGCTGCGGCGCGACGGCCGTCGCCTGAAGGTGACGGTCGAGGACGACGGTCGCGTGCGCGGTCCCGTGCACGAAGGCAACGGCCTGGCCGGCATGCGCGAACGCATCGCCGCGGCCGACGGCACGATGGCGCTGTCGACCACCGGCCGCGGCGCGTTGCGCATCGACGCGAGCCTGCCGCTGTGAATGCGCAGGCCGGCTCACAGGCGAGTTGCCCGTCGCCGCGCATATCCTGCACTGCCGCACGGCCGTGAGCACGCCACTGCGCATCGCGCTGGCCGACGACCAGGCGCTGGTGCGCGCCGGCCTGCGCGCGCTGCTGGAACAACAGGGCATCGTGATCGTGTTCGAGGCTGACGATGGCGAGTCCCTGCTCGCAAATTTGGCGCGGCAGCCGGTCGACGTCGTGCTCAGCGACATCCGCATGCCCGGCCTCGACGGCATCGCCGCACTGCAGGCGCTGCGCGAGCGCGGCGACCCCACGCCGGTGCTGCTGTTGACCACGTTCGACGACAGCGAGCTGCTGCTGCGCGCGACCCAGGCCGGCGCGCAGGGCTTCCTGCTCAAGGACGCCGCGCCCGAAGACCTGCGCGACGCGATCCTCCGCGTCGCCCGCGGCGAGACCCTGCTGCAGCCGGTCAGCACCGATCCGGTGCGCGCGCGTTACCGCTATCACGCCGACGACGCGCCGCTGGGGGTGTTCAGCCAGCGCGAGGTCGCGGTGCTGCGGCTGATGGCCGGCGGCTACTCGAACAAGGAAATTGCCCGCGCGATGTTTCTGGCCGAAGGTACCGTCAAGAACTATGTGTCGACGATCCTGGAGAAGCTCGATACCCGCGACCGCACCCGCGCCGTGCTCAAGGCGATCACGTTGCGGGTGATCTGAGCGCCGCAGCCGTCGGGCCGATGCCAGCCGGTTCGGCTATTCGTCCACGCCGCCGAACAGGTCGGCCTGCGCCTGCGCGCCGTCGCTGTCGACAAAGCCGGCAAGACCAACCCCCACCAGCCGGTAGCGCGTGTCGGCGGGCAGTTCGACGCGCGCGCGCAGCGCGCCGGCCATGGCCGCGAGTTCGTCGGCATCGACCGGGGGCGCGGTCGGCGTGAGGCTGCGGGTCAGCGTGCGGAAGTCGCCGGTCTTGAGCTTCAACACCACGGTGCGCGCGACTCGGCCGGGTTCGCGTTGGACGCCGGCCCAGGCCTTGTCGGCGAGGCGGCGGATGTGCGGTTCCAGATCCCCAAGCAGCAGGTCGCGCTCGAAGGTGTCCTCGGCCGAGACCTGGAGCGTCGGCCGTTCGGGCCGCACCGGGTGCTCGTCGATCCCGTGCGACAGCTCGTGCAGGCGCAGGCCCCAGCGGCCGAAGCGGTGCTCGAGCACCCGCCGGTCGCAGGCACGCAGGTCGGCGACGGTGGCGACGCCGAGTTCGGCCAACTTCGCCTCCATCACCTTGCCGACGCCTGGCAGCCGCCCGACCGGCAGCGGCAGCAGGAACGCGTCGATCTGGTGCGGGCGGATCACGAACTGGCCGTCGGGCTTGCGCCAGTCCGAGGCGATCTTGGCCAGGAACTTGTTCGGCGCGATCCCCGCCGACGCCGTCAGTCCGGTCTCGGCGCGGATCGCGGCACGGATCGCCGCCGCAGTGGCGGTGGCCGATTCCAGTCCGGTGCGCGTCACGCTGACATCCAGGTAGGCCTCGTCCAGCGACAGCGGCTCGATCAGGTCGGTGTGGCGGGCGAAGATCTCGCGAATCTGCCGCGATGCCGCGTTGTAGCGGACGAAGTCCGGGGGAATGAACACTGCCTGCGGGCACAACCGCTCGGCGCGTATCGCCGGCATCGCCGAGCGCACGCCGAACCGGCGTGCCTCGTACGATGCCGCGCACACCACCGAGCGCGCGCCGCGCCAGGCCACCACCACCGGCCGGCCGCGCAGGGCGGGATCGTCGCGCTGCTCGACCGACGCGTAGAACGCGTCCATGTCGACATGCACGATCTTGCGGGGCTGGGGTACGGACACGGGTTGGAGCTGCGCGGCGGCGCGAGGCCGGATGACCGGATTCTATCGCCGCGCTCGTTGGTGCTTGACGACGGGCGGGCAGGCCTAATCGGCACGCCGGGTCCAACGGGTCGACGCTGACCGATCGATAACACCCGCCAGACGATACTGCGCCCCGTTCCGCTACCCGGAGGCCTCATGGACTTCACCGCCGACGAACTGTGCCAGGAACTCGACCGCTTCGACGCCACCGTGGCGCGCGTGGTCAAGGGTGCCGGCCACGGACCCGATCCTGTGCTCGACCACCTGCTGTCCACCCATGTGCGCATGCTCAGGCTGATGCTGGACGAGGATGGTGGCAATGCCGCCTTGGACGCGGCCGACGCCGCGCGCCGGGCAATGGAGTCCGCTGATCCGGCTGCGCCGCTGCTGATGCTGTCGATGGCGCGCGAGGCACTGACCACGAAGTTGCGCCGCCAGGCGCTGCGCGCCTGAGGGGCTCAGCGCCTGGCGTGCGTTTCCCGCACCGGACTGGCGGAACCCGCTTTGTGCCGTCCGGCCGGTGGCGCGGGGCTTGTTTCCAAATGAAAACCAGCTCGCCGATCGCACGATTCACTCGAATCAAGTCCACGCGCAATCGACGCCATCCGTATTCGCCTGCAGAGCCTGCGCCGGGGCCATTCGTGAGGCCTTCACCATGACCGCTCGTGGCCCTGTCCAGCGTTGACACTCCTTGCCCGGATGAATCGACGCGTATTTCGCATCGATGGGCAAGGAGCGGGGCGATGGCGAACGATGGAGCGCGCGAGCCGGTCGCGCGCGCACTGATCTACGTCACCCGCGGTGGCGCCGGTCGCGTGCTGACACTGGGCCGCCTGCAACAGCTGGGCTGGAAGCTGCACCGGGCACCCGACGCACGCACCGTCCAGCGAATCCTGGCGCGCGATGTGCGGCAGCCACATGCCGCCCTGCTCGATCTTCGCGAGGGTTTTGACAGCCACGACCTGGCCGCGCTGGGGCCGGCATTGTCGGCCAGAAACGTCGGCTGGGTCGCCGGCATCGATGCCTCGCAAGTCGACGACGTTCCAATGCGCGACCTGATCCGCGACTACTGCTTCGACTACGTGACGTTGCCGTGTCCCGATGGGGTGCTGAACACGGTGATCGGTCACGCCCATGGAATGGCCCGGCTGGCCTGCGAAACCGAGGCCGCCGAAGACGCCGGCGGCGGCCCCTGCGTCGACGGCATCATCGGCGATTGCGCCGCGATGCAGGCGCTGTCGCGGACGTTGCGCAAGGCGGCGATGACCGAGGCGCCGGTGTTCATCGCCGGCGAGACCGGCACCGGCAAGGAACTCGCGGCGATGGCCGTGCATCGGCAGTCGGGCCGGCACGCAAAGCCATTTGTCGCGATCAACTGCGGCGCGATCCCGCACGACCTGGTGCAGTCGGAGCTGTTCGGCTACGAACGCGGGGCGTTCACCGGGGCGCAATCGCGCAAGCTTGGCCGCATCGAGATGGCCAACGGCGGCACGCTGTTCCTCGACGAGATCGGCGACCTGCCGATGGAAAGCCAGGCATCGCTGCTGCGGTTCCTGCAACAGGGCTGCATCGAGCGCCTCGGTGGACACGAATCCATCCGCATTGACGTGCGGATCATTTCCGCCACCCACCACGACCTCGACGGCGCGATCGACGCGGGGCGCTTCCGCTCGGATCTCTACCACCGCCTGTGCGTGCTGCGGCTTCAGCAGCCGCCGTTGCGCGACCGCGGCGGCGACATCGACAAGCTCGCTGAATACGCATTGCGGCGCTACTCGAATGAGGGTTGGCGCGCGTTCAAGGGTTTTTCCCCCTGCGCGCGGCGCGCGCTGCATTCGCACGGGTGGCCGGGCAACGTGCGCGAACTGATCAACCGGGTCCGGCAGGCGGTCGTGATGGCGGAAGGCCGCTTCATCACCGCCGCGGACCTCCACATCGACGAAGGCGCCGGCAAGCCCCCACCGACGCTCGACGACGTGCGTGATGCGGCGACCCGCGAAGCGATCGAGCAGGCGCTGCAGCGTAATCGCGGTCGACTGATGGACACCGCGCGCGAGCTGGGCGTGTCCCGGGTCACGCTCTACCGGTTGATGATCCGCCACGGTCTGCGGGTCGGCGATCCTGAAGCGCCGGACACGGTCAACGCGGCCTGATCCGCGGCCGTTGTGGCGAAGCCACCCTTGTGTGCTCCGCCGACGCGGGGGGCGGCAGCGCCGTCCCACGCCAGCGGCGGACCGCTACGGCGTACGCGGGTGGTTCAGCACCAGCCAGTAGAGGCCGACCTGCTTGACCGCCCACACGAACTGTTCGAAATCCACCGGCTTCTGGATATAGCTGTTGACCCCCAACGCGTAGCTGGCCTCGACGTCGAACGGCTCGGTGCTGGTGGTCAGCACCACCACCGGCAAGGTGCGGGTGGCCTCGTGGGCGCGGATGGCCTGCAGCACCTCGCGACCGTCGACCTTCGGCAGGTTGAGGTCGAGCAGCACGATCGACGGCAGGTCGCCCGGATCGCGGTTGGCGTAACGGCCGCGGGCGAACAGGTAGTCCAGCGCCTCGGCACCATCGCCGACCACGACCAGCCTGTTGGCGACCTTCGCCTCGCTGAACGCGATGCGCGTCAGTTCGACATCGTCGGGATTGTCTTCGACCAGCAGGATTTCTTTATGCATCGCGGCGATCCTCGGGCGCTTCGGCGGCGGGCAGCTCGACGGTAAACGTGGCTCCGCCATCAGGTCGTGAATCACCGCTGATATGGCCACCATGGCGCTGGGCGATCCGCTGGGCGATCGCCAGCCCCAGGCCGTGGCCTCCGCCCTGCCCCGGCCCGTGCAGGCGCTGGAACGGCTCGAACAACTTGTGCGCGTAGCGGGTGTCGAAACCGATCCCGGTATCGCTCACGCTGATGCGCAGGGTGTCGCCCTGGCGCTGGCCGGCGACCTCGATCCGGGGAGCGTCGCCATCGCGCGAAAACTTCCAGGCATTGCCCATCAATTGGCCGAGCAACTGCTTCAGCAGGCGCTCGTCGCCCCAGCCGAGCAGGCCGGGCTGCACCACGATCTCGATGCACCGCTCGGGGTCGGCTTCCTGCAACTCGGCGCCGACCCACTCGGCAAGCAGGCCGAAGTCGACCGTGCCGGGTTTCAGCACGGCGCGGGTCGCGCCCGACAGCTCGCTGAGGGCGGCCAACAGGCCAGTCATGCTTTTCGCCGCGGCGCTGATGCGCTGCAGGTAGTCGCGGTCGGTTTCGTCGAGGCGCTCGGCGGCGCGGGTGCTGAGCAGTGCGGAGAAATTGTCGATCGAGCGCAAGGGCGCCCGCAGGTCGTGCGCCACGGAGTCGGCAAACAGCTGCAACTGCCGTTGCGAGGCTTCCAGCTCGTCGGTGCGGCGGGTGTTGACTGATTGGCGTTCCGCATCGGCGGCCCGCTCGGCGGTGAGGTCGCGCACCTGCAGGAGCACGCCTTCCGCGGTTCCCTGCGCGTCGCGCACCAGGCTCACGGCGACGCCGGCGACCACCGGTGCTCCGTCACGACGCATGAAGCGCACCCGTTGCTCGCGCGCCGGGGCGCCGGTGTCGCCGGGCGCCGACCACCATTCACTGGCCACGGCGACGTCGTCAGGATGGACGAAAGCCGATACCTCGCGACCGGCCAGCGCCGCAGCGTCCTGCCCCAGCATCTGCTGCAGGGCCGGATTGACGTCGCGCCAATGACCGGCGAGGTCGGCGATCGCCAACCCAATGGGTGCCGCCGCCATTGCCATCCGGAAGCGGTGGTCGTCGTTGCGTGCTTCAGGCTGTGCGCTGGTGGACATGGTCTCGTGGCGCATCATTGTCAGGTGAAATTCTAACCGGCGATGGTGATGGGCCGGTGCATGCGGGCGGTGGGGTTCCAACGCACAATGCCGGCCATGGAGCTACAACAGACGCTTTTCCTGATGATCCTCGCCGGCAGCCTGTACCTGTTCGTGAGCGAGCGGCTGCGGGTCGACGTGACCGCGATGCTGACCCTGCTCGCACTGGTGGTGACTGGGTTGCTGGATTCGAAACAGGCGTTGTCGGGCTTCGCCAGCGAGCCGGCGATCATTGTCGCGGCGGTGTTCGTGATCTCCGGTGGACTGGCCGCGACCGGCATCACCGAGCAGATCGGCCAGTGGGTCGGACGCGCCGCCGGCACGGGCGAGACCCGCGCGATCGCGGTGGTGATGCCGGTGGTGGCGGCCATGTCGTCATTCACCCACCACGTGATGGTGACGGCGATGATGCTGCCGATCGTCACCCGCTTCGCCAAGGCGCGCGGGCTGTCGGCGTCGCGGTTGCTGATGCCGATGTCGTTCGCCGCCTCGCTGGGCACCACCCTGACGCTGGTCAGCGCGCCGGCGTTCCTGCTCGCCAACAACCTGATCGAGCGCAGCGGCGCCGAAGGCCTGGGCATCTTCTCGATCACCCCGATCGGCATCGCGCTCGTGGTGATGGGCGTGGCCTACATGCTGCTGGCCCGCTGGCTGCTGCCCAAGCACGGCAACGAGCATGGCGACGACGACTACCTGCGCCTGGACCGCTACCGCACCGAGCTGCTGGTGGTCGAGGGCTCGCGCTGGAGCACCCGGCCGCTGGCGGAGCTGCAGAAGGCGCTGGGCGACAAGTTCCGGCTGATGGGCTGGGTGCGCGACGGCCAGCCGCGCGACGACCTCGGCGACAGCAGTCCGTTGCTCAGCGGCGACGTGCTGCTCGTCGAGGCGTCGGCCGACGCGCTCGCCTCGCTCCACGACGATCAGGGCCTGGACCTCAACGCGATCGCGCGTTTCGGCCATTCCACCGCCGGCCATAGTGATGCGCAACTGGTGCAGGCGGTCCTCGCGCCGGGCTCGGAATTCATCGGCTACTCGGTGCGCGACCTCAACTTCGCGCGACGCTTTGACGCCGTGATCGTTGGCCTGTGGCGCCGGGGCGGCGAACACGTGCCGCGGCTGGCCGACTCGCGCCTGCGCGAGGGCGACCTGCTGGTGCTGTGGGGGCGGCCGGCGCGCTTCACCGAACTTGCCGCCCACCACGGCTTCCTGATGCTGGTGCCGTTCGCGGGCGAGGCAAAGCGCCGCGTCAGGGCGCCACTGGCGCTGGGGATCCTGCTGGCCACGGTGATCCTCGCCGGTACCGAATGGCTGCCGGCCCCGCTGGCGTTCCTGCTTGGTGCGGTCGCGATGGTGGCGACGCGCTGCGTTGACATCGAGCAGGCATACCGCGGAATCGACGTGCGCATCTTCGTGATGATCGCCGGGGTGATTCCGCTCGGCATCGCGATGGAGCAGACCGGCACCGCGCAATTGTTCGCACACGGGTTGGGGCAGGTCGTGGCCGGATGGCCGCCGCTCGCGTTGCTGCTGGTGATGTTCACCGTCGCCGGGCTGCTGACGCAGATCCTGTCCGACGCGGCGACCACGGTGCTGCTCGGCCCGATCGCGGTCGAGCTGGCGCAGTCGCTGGGATTGCCGCCGACCCCGTTCGTGGTGTGCACGGCGCTGGGCGCGGTGGTCGCGTTCCTCACCCCGATCGGGCACCACGGCAACCTGCTGATCCTGGGCCCGGGCCAGTACCGGTTCGGCGACTTCGTGCGGATCGGTTTGCCGCTGACGGTGATGGCGGCGCTGGTGTGCGCGTGGATGTCACGCTGGTTGTGGCTGGGCGGGCCGCTGTGGCCAGCGTTCGGCGGCTGACCGACCGCCGCGGTCAGAACAGATCGCCCTGCCGCGAGGCCTTGCGCGGCGCGACGAAACGGCTGACGTCCAGCGCCGGCAACCGTGCGAAGCCCAGGCGCCGGTGCGCCCTGGCAAAGCGCTGCGCGATCAACTGCGCGAACGGCCCCTCGCCGCGCATGCGGGTGCCAAACGCGCTGTCGTAGTCCTTGCCGCCGCGCATCTGCTGCACCAGGCTCATCACGTGCGCGGCGCGCTCCGGGTAGTGCAGCTGCAGCCATTCGCGCCAGACCTGCTTGAGTTCATGCGGCAATCGCAGCAGCACATAGCCGGCCGCGCGCGCGCCGGCCTCCTGGGCAGCCTCGAGGATGTGCTCGATCTCGTGGTCGGTGATCATCGGGATCACCGGCGCCAGCAGCACCCC
>JBBRWW010000055.1:0-18144 GCA_038248955.1 Lysobacterales bacterium | reverse complement strand
TGGCGCTTCCGGCACATGCGCACGGTGATGCGCATCATCGGGTTCAAGCGCGGCACCGGCGGCTCCAGTGGCGTCGGTTTCCTCAAGCAGGCGCTGGAGTTGACGTTCTTCCCGGAGCTGTTCGAGGTGCGCACGATGATCGGGGGCGGCGTTGCTTACGGTGCAGCGCAGCCAAGCGAAGGTGGCGCGTAGTGCCAGGGGCGGTTTCGTCCGGAAAACCGGGTTCGGTGATTGGCGCAAGCCACGATGCTGCGCAGCAGCATTTTTTCTGCCGGTTTGACGGATTGCGAACGGGTCGGTAATCCTCCCCTGTTCCCGCGCAGCTCGCGGGGTTATTTCTGAATGGAACATGGGGGAAAATGCATGAGTGCCAATGTTTCCAACGCTGCCGAACCGGCGGGTCCTCCGATCGAGGGCATACCGCATGCGGGCGGCACGCCGCCTGACTTTCCGACCACGCTGGGCCATCCACGCCCGCTGTGGATGCTGTTCATGTCCGAATTCTGGGAGCGGTTTGCCTTCTACGGCATGCGCTGGGCGCTGACGCTCTACATCGTCGCGCAGTTCTTCAACGGCGATGCATCGGGCGAAGCCTATGCCGGCCGAACCTACGGTTCGTTCCTGGCGCTGGTGTATGCCACCGCGATCTTTGGTGGGTACGTCGCCGATCGCATCATTGGCTACCAACGCTCGATCCTGCTGGGCGCAACGGTCATGGCGGCCGGCCTGTTCATGATCACGATGGAAAACCAGCAGGTGTTCCTGGCGGGTCTGTCGGTGATCATCGTCGGCAACGGCCTGTTCAAACCCAATATCTCGTCGATGGTGGGACAGCTCTACGGCGCCGGTGACCCGCGCCGCGATCGCGGCTTCACGCTGTTCTACATGGGCATCAACGGCGGCGCGCTGGTGGCACCGCTGCTCACCGGCTGGCTGGCCAGCCAGGTGTTCGGCACCCCGATGGAGCAGAACTACAAGGTCGTGTTCTATGCGACCGGTGTCGGCATGCTGATCAGCCTCGTGTGGTTCTACCTCGGCCGCGCGCAGCTCAAGGGCATCGGGCTTCCGCCGGAAGACCGGGCTCCCGGAAAGAATCTGCTCGCGGTGATCGCCGGCGTGGTGGTGGCCATTCCGGTGGTCTATTACCTGATGGCCTTCGTGGGAGCGGAAGTGCTCGCGTGGATCCTCGGTGCGTTGTTCGTCGGTCTGAGCTTCATGCTCCTGACCGGCGCCGCCAAGGGTGACAAGATCAGTGTCCAGCGGGTGATCGCGATGCTGATCCTGTTCGGATTCAACGTGATCTTCTGGTGCTTCTTCGAACAGGCCGGCAGTTCGTTCAACTTCCTCGCGCAGAACATCGTCGATCGCGACCTGTTCGCCCCGGGTGGTTTCATCTTTCCGACCGGTTGGTTCCAGTCCGTGAATCCGATGGCGATCGTGCTGCTGGCGCCCGTCATCACGGCGGTCTGGGCCTACACCTACAAGCGTGGCTGGGAGCCGTCGATTCCGCGCAAGTTCGGCCTCGGCATCCTCGGCAATGCCCTGGGCTTCGGCGTGCTGATCTACGCACTGACCAATCTCGTCGACACGCAGGCCAACACCATCCCGTTCTGGCCGCTGGTGCTGTGCTACGTGCTGCAGACGTTGGGTGAACTGTGCCTCTCGCCGATCGGCCTGTCGATGGTGACCAAGCTGGCTCCGATGCGCATGGTCGGGCTGGCGATGGGCGGCTGGTTCCTCAGCACGGCGATCGGCAACAACCTGTCGGGTTTGCTGGCTGGCGAGATCAGCGGCGCGACCGGCATGACCGTGGCCTCCGCGTTGCAGGGCTTCACGTTTGCCTTCTGGCTGTTGCTGGGCGCGGGCGTGGCGCTGTTCCTGATCGCGCCGCTGGTCAACAAGCTGATGCACGGCGTCAAATAAATCCGTGCCGGGGTCGTGCTGACCCGGAACGATGATCGATGAAAAACGGCGCCCCCAAGGGCGCCGTTTTTTTTATGGGCCCGCGCGACTCCACCGTCCCGATGCGGGCCTGACAGGCTCCGCGGCGCATGGGCGGTCGCTATCGCGCTTGGGCCGGATTTTCCGGCACGGCTTCGGCCTCGGCGCGGATCTCCAGTTCATCGAGGCGGTCGAGCAGCCGAAACAGCAGGTCGCGTTCGTCCGCATCCATGCCTTCGAACAGGCGCTGCTCGAACGCCAGCGCCAGCGGCGCGACTTCGTCGTAGATGCGGTAGCCCGCGTCCGACAGACGCAGCACGGAGCGGCGGCGGTCATCACGATGGGTGTCGCGTTGCAGGCGGCCGGCCCGCAGCAGTCGCGCCACCGCGCGGCTGACCGCGACCTTGTCCATCGCCGTGCGCTGCGCGACCTCGTTGGCCGACAGTTCCGGGTAGCGGCCGAGCACCGCCATCACCCGCCACTCGGTCACGCCCAGCGCGAAACGCTCGGAATACACCCGCGCGATCGCGTCGCTGACCCGGTTCGACAGCACCGACAGCCGGTAGGGCAGGAAATGCTCGAGGTCGAGTTCGGCGTGGTGACCGGGGCGCAGGGTGGGAGCGCGATTCATGTTGCGGTGTCCCTCGCCTATGGTTACATGTGAAACTATAACCACTTCTTCGCCCACGCCGTCCGCCCGCGGACCGCGCCGCCACCCGGGAGCACCACCATGAACGCCCAGCCCAACCTTGGCATGCAGGTCACCACGTTCGAAAACCCGCTCGGCATCGACGGCTTCGAGTTCGTCGAGTTCGCCGCCCCCGAAGGCCAGGGCGAGCTGCTGCATCAAACCTTCCGCAAGATGGGCTTCACCGCCGCGCTGCACCACAAGACCCGGCCCATCACCATCTACCGCCAGGGCGGCGTCAACTTCCTCGTCAACGAGGATCCCGACAGCTTCGCCGCGCAGTTCGCCAAGGCCCACGGCCCGAGCGCCTGCGGTTTCGCGATCCGTTTCAAGCAGCCCGCCGCCGACGTGTTCGCCGCGGTGATCGGCAACGGCGGCGAGGCGATCAGCGACCACGCCGACAGCAAGGCCGTCGACGCGCCGGTGGTCAAGGGGATCGGCGATTGCATGCTGTACCTGGTCGACCGCTACGGCGACACGGGCACCATGTACGAGGAATTCCTGCCGGTGCAGGGCGCCGAGGCGAACCCGAAGGGCTTCGGGCTGACCTTCATCGACCACCTCACCCACAACCTGTACTTCGGCAACATGCAGAAGTGGTCGGACTACTACGAGCGGCTGTTCAACTTCCGCGAGATTCGCTACTTCGACATCAAGGGCGCCAAGACCGGGTTGGTGTCGAAGGCGATGACCGCGCCCGACGGCGTGGTGCGCATCCCGCTCAACGAATCGAGCGACCCGAAGTCGCAGATCAACGAATACCTCGACAGCTACAAGGGCGAGGGCATCCAGCACATCGCCTGCTTCACCGACGACATCTACGCGACGGTCGAGGCGATGCGCGCGCAGGGCGTCGAGTTCCTCGATACCCCCGACAGCTACTTCGAGGTGATCGACCAGCGCGTACCCAACCACGGTGAGGATGTCGCGCGGCTGGCGCGCAACAAGATCCTGATCGATGCCGACCTTGAGACCAAGCAGCGCAAGCTGCTGCAGATCTTCACGACCAACGCGATCGGCCCGATCTTCTTCGAGATCATCCAGCGCAAAGGCAACGAAGGGTTCGGCGAAGGCAACTTCCAGGCGCTGTTCGAAAGCATCGAGCGCGACCAGATCAAGCGCGGCGTGCTGTAGGGATCAAGCAGGCCTTTGCTCCCCTTGCCCTGGGCAGGGGGGCTCTTTGAAGATCGTCCTCGGAGCACGCGCATGACGTCCGCCAACATCACCTCCGCCAGCACCGCCACTGCCAGCAACGCGGCGGCCAACGACAACGACAGCCGCGACGACATCGCATTGCTTGCCGAGCGAGACACCGACCGCCTGGGTTCGGCCGGCTACATGAGCGGCTTCGGCAACGAGTTCGCCACCCAGGCGTTGCCCGGTACCCTGCCGCAGGGCCAGAACTCGCCGCAGCACGTCGCCCATGGCCTGTACGCCGAGCAGCTGTCGGGCACCGCGTTCACCGCGCCGCGCGCCCAGAACCGGCGCAGCTGGCTGTACCGGATCCGCCCGGCGGCGATGCACGGCACGTTCGCGGCGTACCACCAGCCGCACCTGCACAACGACTTCGACACCGGCCCGGTATCGCCGGACCAGCTGCGCTGGAACCCGCTGCCGATGCCTGACACACCGGTCGATTTCGTCGATGGCCTGTTCACGATGGCCGGCAATGGCTCGCCGGCCGCGCAGTCCGGCATTGGCGTGCATCTCTACGCCGCCAACCGCTCGATGGAGGGGCGTTTTTTCCATGACGCCGATGGCGAGCTGCTGATCGTGCCGCAGCACGGCCGCCTGCATATCGCCACCGAGCTGGGCGTGCTCGACGTCGAGCCGCAGGAGATCGCGGTGATCCCGCGCGGCGTGCGCTTTCGCGTCGATTTGCCCGATGGCACGGCGGCGGGCTACGTATGCGAGAACTTTGGCGCTTTCATGCGCCTGCCCGAACTCGGCCCGATCGGCAGCAACGGCCTGGCCAACGCGCGCGACTTCCTGACCCCGAATGCGGCCTATGAGGACGTCGAAGGCGAGTTCGAGCTGATCGGCAAGTTCCAGGGCCACCTGTGGCGCGCCGACATTGGCCACTCGCCGCTGGACGTGGTCGGATGGCATGGCAATTACGCGCCCTGCAAGTACGACCTGCGCCGTTTCAACACGATTGGTTCGATCAGCTACGACCATCCCGACCCGAGCATCTTCACCGTGCTGACCTCGCCCAGCGACACCGCGGGCACCGCCAATCTCGACTTCGCCATATTCCCGCCGCGCTGGCTGGTGGCGCAGCACACGTTCCGGCCGCCGTGGTTCCACCGCAACATCGCCAGCGAGTTCATGGGCCTGGTGCACGGCGCCTACGACGCCAAGGCCGAGGGTTTCGTGCCCGGCGGCGCGTCGCTGCATAACTGCATGAGCGGCCATGGTCCCGATGCGGCGACGTTCGAGAAGGCGAGCAGCGCCAACCTGTCGCGGCCCGACGTGGTGGTCGACACGATGGCCTTCATGTTCGAGACCCGCGCGGTGCTGCGCCCGACCACCCAGGCGATCGACGCCGCCCATCGCCAGCGCGACTACCTGGCCTGCTGGGCGGGGCTGCGGAAGCACTTCGTGGCGCCGTCGCGGTAGTGCGTTCGGCCGGATGCTCACCGCGCGTCGTCAGGCTGCACGCACGTCGTCCAGCGCATCCCCGGCGATGACACACGCTCTGCCTGCGCTCGTGCTTTCGATGCTGGCCCTGGCGGGGTGTTCGGGCGACCGCGCGGTCGCGGGAGCCGACATCGCGCCGGTGGTCGCCGCACACGCCGACCAGGCCGAAGCGGACGTGCCACCGGCCACGGCGCCCGCCGCAACGGCGATGCCGCCGCCCCCTGCCAATGCATCGCTGCCCGCCGACGGCGCGATCGGCTACGCCGGCTTTGGCCCGGCGCGCTTCGGCGACTGCGAGGCCGCCGTGCGGATGGCCTGGGGCAAGGACATCGATGCGGCCGCTCCCGCGGAGGCGGGCGGTTGCTACTACCTGTTCCCGCTACCCATGACCGCGGACGGCTATGGGATCGGCTTCATGATCGACGGCGACAAATTCGCGCGCATCGACGTCGACCGCGCCGACATCGCCGCCCCGGGCGGCGGCCGCGTCGGCATGAGCGCCGACGAGATCCGCACGCGCTACGCCGGCGACGTCGAGGAACAGGACCACAAGTACGTTGAAGGCGGCCAATACCTGCGCATCGAGGACCGCGCCGGCGGTAATGGCGTGCTGCTGTTCGCGACCGATGCCGCCGGCAGGGTCACTGCCTGGCGCACCGGCGTGCCACCGAAGTTGGACTACATCGAGGGCTGTGGGTAGACCGCACTGGAGCCGGCGTGCGATCGCGCATGCTGGCCCAGGCGGCGTGGGATTGCGGCCTGCATTGCGCCGTGCCTGCCGAATGCCGGGCGCCGGGCATAGAATCAACGCTCTTGGCGAAGGGGAAGCGCAATGTTCGAGTCGATCGGCTTGTTCGTACTGGGACTGGCGCTGCTCGCGCTGGGGGGAGACTCGATCGTCAAGGGCGCTTCGGGTCTGGCGCAGCGCATGGGCGCGTCGCCGTTCGTGGCCGGATTCGTGCTCGTGGCGTTCGCCACCTCGCTGCCCGAACTCGCGGTCAACGTGCATGCGATCGTGCGCGGCCAGCAGGCGCTGGCGCTCGGCAACGCGATCGGCAGCAATGTCGTCAATGTCGGACTGACCCTGGGCGCCGCGGCGTTTGCGGCGCCGTTGCTGGTGCGCTGGCGCGCGCTGAGCACGCTGTTGCTGGTCCTGATCGTCGCCACCGCTGCGGTGATCGTGATGGGCCTGGATGGCGTGCTGTCGCGGCCCGAGGGCGTCGGCCTGCTGCTTGCGTTTGCGGTAACCATCGCCTACGCGCTGGCGCGCAGCAAGCACGAGGTCCCCGAGCTGCAGGCCGACATCGCCACCTTTGCGCGCACCAGCAGCGACCTGCGACTGAACCTGCTGCGGTTCGCGTTCGCGGTGGCACTGCTGTATTTCGGCTCGCAGCTGGTGGTGGTGAGCGCCCCGGTCATTGGCGCCGGCCTGGGATTGTCGATGCTGCTGACCGGCCTGGTACCGGTCGCGATTGGCACCGCGCTGCCGGAAGTCGCCGCCGCGATCGTCGCTGCCCGGCGCGGGCAGGGCGACATGGTGGTCGGCCACGTGATCGGGTCGAGCGTGTTCAACCTGCTGGTGGTGGTCGGCGGGATGGCGGCGTGGAACATGGTGCCGCTGCCGGGCCTGCTGCTGCGCTATGCATTGCCAGCATCGCTCGCGTTCGCGCTGGTGATGTACCCGATGCTGCGCGGTGACCTGCGCGTCAGCAGGCGGGAGGGCGCGGTACTGCTCGCCGGCTTCGCTGCGTGGCTGGCGTTCGAGCTGTTTGTCACGCACTGAGTGGCGGGCGAGGTCGGCGACCGCGCAGCCGCGAGCCGCTACACTGCGCTGCGGTTCCGTGATTGCCTGACCCCATGATGCTTGCCACACTTCTGCCGCGCTGGCTCCTGGCGGCGCTCGCCTTGGCGTTGCTGCCCGTGACCGCATTCGCCAGCGGCCCGCAAGCCGGCCTGACCACGCACTGGGCCGGCTATGCCGCCATCGCGATCTTCTGCCTGGCGTACCTGATGGTGATCGCCGAGGAATTCACCCACCTGCGCAAGTCGCAGCCGGTGATGCTGGCGGCCGGCGTGATCTGGGCCCTGCTGGCGTTCGTCGTGGGCAGGCGTGGCGAACACGAACTGGCCCACCAGGCGCTTGGCGGCTACCTGCTCGAATACGCCGAACTGTTCCTGTTCCTGCTCGCGGCGATGACCTATGTCAACGCGATGAGCGAACGCAATGTGTTCGAGGCGCTGCGGGGCTGGTTGCTGCGCCGCAACCTGGGCTATCGCCCGCTGTTCTGGATCACCGGCGCGCTGGCGTTCCTGTTGTCGCCGCTGCTGGACAACCTGACCACGTCGTTGGTGATGTGTGCCGTATTGCTCGCGGTGGGCGCGGGCAACGCGCGTTTCATCACCATGGGCTGCGTCAACATCGTCGTCGCCGCCAATGCCGGCGGTGCTTTCAGCCCGTTTGGCGACATCACTACCCTGATGGTGTGGCAACGGGGCATCATCGAATTCTGGGATTTTTTCGCGCTGCTGCTGCCGGCGCTGGTGAACTGGAGCGTGCCGGCCGCGCTGATGCACTACTGGCTGCCGAAGGGCAAGCCTGTGGCGACGGACGACCAGTCGCGCATGAAGCGTGGCGCGCTGCCGATCATGGCGTTGTTCGCGGTCACCATCGGGTTGGCGGTCGGTTTCCACAGCTACCTCGACCTGCCGCCGTTCCTGGGCATGATCACCGGCCTGGCACTGCTCAAGCTCTACGGGTGGCAACTACGCCGCACGGCGGTGCGCCAGGAGCTCAACGAATTCGATCGCCAAGGGGCTCCCGGCGACGTCGATGCCTTCGACAGCTACGAACAGGTGGCACGCGCCGAGTGGGACACGCTGCTGTTTTTCTTCGGCGTGATCATGTGCGTCGGCGCGCTCGGTTTCTGCGGCTATCTCGCTCTGTCCTCGCAGCTGTTCTATGGCCACCTGGGGCCGACCACGGCCAATGTCCTGATCGGCGTCATCTCCGCGGTGCTCGACAACATCCCGATGATGGTCGCGGTGCTGCAGATGAATCCCGACATGGATAGCGGCCAGTGGCTGCTGGTCACTCTCACCGCGGGCGTCGGTGGCAGCCTGTTGTCGATCGGCTCCGCCGCCGGGGTCGCCCTGATGGGCCAGGCGCGTGGCCAGTACACGTTCTTCGGTCACCTGAAGTGGACGTGGGCCATCGCGTTGGGCTACATCGCCAGCATCGCCACCCACCTGTGGATCAACGCGCGCTACTTCACGGGCTGATCGGGCTGGTCGGGGGAAGGCGGCGGGCGTAGTCGTTACAATCGACGCATGACCGACGAAGCCCCCATCGCCCACGCCGTACGCGTCCTTCCCGAGCGTGCCCTGCATGGGCTGAGCGAATTCTTCCGGCTTGAATCCGCGGGCGGGATCATGCTGATCGTCGCGGCCGCCCTCGCGCTGTTGTGCGCGAATTCGCCGCTCGAGGAGTTCTACGACGGCTTTCGCGAACTCCCGGTGGCGGTGGTGTTCGGCGACCTGCAAATTGCCAAGCCACTGTTGCACTGGATCAACGATGGCCTGATGGCGATCTTCTTCCTGCTGGTGTCGCTGGAGATCAAGCGCGCGGTGTTGAGCGGGCAACTGTCCAGCCGCGCGCAGTTGTCGCTGCCGTTGATCTGCGCCGCCGCCGGCGTCGCGGTACCGGCGCTGATCTTCTGGATGTTCAACCGGGGTGATGCCATAGCGATGAAGGGCTGGGCGATACCGGCCGCGACCGACATCGCGTTCGCGCTGGGCATCCTGTCGCTGCTGGGCTCGCGCATCCCGCAATCCATGAAGCTGTTGCTGTCGACCATCGCGGTGCTCGACGACCTGATCGCGATCATCATCATCGCGATCTTCTACAGCGGCGGACTGTCGCTGGTGGCGCTGGCCTGGGCGGGGGCCGCGATCGCGGGAATGGCCCTGCTCAACCGTCGCGGCGTGACCGCCCTCACGCCCTACCTGCTGCTCGGCCTGGTGGTGTGGGTGTGCGTATTGAAGTCGGGCGTGCATGCGACCCTTGCCGGCGTGGCCACCGGCCTGATGATCCCGCACATCAACACCGGCAATGACATTCCCGATGCCAAAGAACATTCGCCGCTGGAAACCCTGGAGCACGCATTGCACCCTTGGGTGGCGTACGCGATCCTGCCGCTGTTCGCCTTCGCCAATGCCGGCCTGGCGCTCGGTGATTTCTCATTCGGCGACATCCTCGGGCCGGTGCCGCTGGGCATTGCCCTGGGGCTGACGCTGGGCAAGCCGGTGGGCATCGTCGGCGCGGCGTTGCTGGCACGCGCGACCGGTGTCGCACGCTTTCCCGACGACCTGGATCTCAAGGCCCTGCTCGGCCTGGGACTGCTGTGCGGCATCGGCTTCACCATGAGCCTGTTCATCGCCGGGCTGGCGTTTTCGGAGGGCGGCAACGTGTTCCAGTCGAGCATGCTAGGCGTGCTGGTGGCCTCGACCGTGGCCGCAGTGGCAGGGTATGCGTGGCTGCGCTTTGCGATGCCGGTGCGCCCGGCGATATCGCACGAGCACTGAGCGCGTGCGGCATGCGCTGGTCTTCGGTGGCAGCGGCCAGATCGGTGAGCCGCTGCTGCTCGCGCTGCGACACGGCGGCTGGCGGATCAGCGCGGTGTCGCGCCAAGCGCATCCCGACCAGCCGGGACTGCAGTGGCTGCGCGGCGACCTGGGCGCGCCGCCGGCGCTGCCCGGCCGCGTCGAGGCGATCTTCAGTTGCGGCCCCTTGGATGCCTTCGGACGCTGGTACGCGCAGGCCGACGTGACGGCGCGGCGCGTCGTCGCGTTTGGCTCGACCAGCGTCGAGAGCAAGCGCGGCTCGGCCGATGCCGGCGAGCGCGATCTCGCCGAGCGCCTGCGCGAGGGCGAAGCCGCGGTATTCGCCGCCGCCCAACTGCGCGGCGCGGTGGCGACGGTGCTGCGGCCGACGCTGGTCTACGGCGCCGGGCGCGATGCCACCCTGAGCCGGATTGCGGGCCTGGCGCGGCGCTGGGGCCGGTTTCCGCTGCCGCGCAACGCCACCGGCCTGCGCCAGCCGGTGCACGTCGACGACCTCGCCACCGCCGCGTACGCCTGCCTCGATCGCCCGGCGAGCCACGGCCGCGCCTATGCGTTGCCCGGTGGCGAGACGCTGGGTTATCGCGACATGGTCGCGCGCGTGCTTGCGGTGCTGCGGCCGCCACCGACGCTCGTCGAATTGCCGTCGCCGCTGTTCAACCTCGCGCTGCTGGTCGCGCAGGCCAGCGGCCGGGCGACCGGCCTGGGCGAGGCCGCGGTGCGGCGCATGCGCAGCGACCTGGTGTTCGATGCCGGTCCGGCGCAGCGCGACTTCGGCTACGCGCCGCGGCGGTTCCAGCCGCGCGCCGACATGTTCGACACGCTCCCGGACTAGGCCATCGCGGCGAAGTGGTGGGTTGGTCGTTCCGGCGTGCACCGGGAGTCCATCCCCGCCGCCGGGGCGCAGGTGCGACGACGCGTTCTAGATTTCCTCGGGCGCGATGACCGGGTCGCGCCGCGCGCCGCTCGCCTTGGCTGCGTTCCACTTGGCAGCAGCGCGCAGCGCGATCATCAGCACCCCGCCCAGCACCATTGCCCCGCCCACCAGCAGCCGCGGCCCGGGCCGGTCGCCCCAGAACACGATCCCCAGTGCGACGGCAAACACCGGCGTCAGCAGCAGCCACGGCATCACCTGGGCCATCGGGTGGCGCTGCACCAGCGTGTAGTACAGGCCATGTCCGAGCAGCGAGGAAATGAACGCCGCGTACACCACGCCGCCCCAACCGATCCAGCTCGCCGCGCCCAGTCGCGCGATCGCGCCAGGCTCGAACACCGCGCTCAGCGCCAGCAGCGGCAGGATGCTGAACACCGCCGTCCAGCCCTGCTGGCTGAAGACATCGAGCCCGCGCAGGCCCTTCATCAACACCGTGCCGATCGCCAGGAACAGCGCCGACACCAGCATCAGCACCAGCGACATCGGGTTGGCCAGTACCAGCGGATCGAAGCCGAGCACCAGCACGCCGCCGAAGCTCACCGCGATCGCCAGACCGGTGCGCCAACCGAAGCGCTCGCCCAACACCGCCCATGCCAGCAGCGCGGTCATTGGCACGTAGCTCTGCATCACGATCGCCGGCGAGGACAGGTTGCCGGCGAGTTTCAACGCGGTGAAGCTCAGCGCGAAGTGCATCACGCCGATGCACAACGCGACCGCGACCAGTCGCGGCCACTGTCCGGCGGCGGGCCGCTTCAGCCGGTACAACAGCGGCAATGCCAGCATCACGAACCGCAGCGCCGTGAACAACACCGGCGGGATCTCGCGCAAGGCAAAGGCCGAGGTCAGGAAGTTGCCCGCCCAGGCCAGGCAGATGATCAGGACAAGCGCGAGGTCGCGAGGCGGCATGGGATTCCATCAACGCCGCAGAGGCGGCAGCAATTGCGATCGAGTCGGCGCATGCGCTGGGTAGCGCGCGACGCAGGGCATCCGGGAAGGAAAATTCAGGCGCGCCGCGATCGGCGCGGGTCTTGCCGTTGCGGCGTCGCAGCCGCAGGCGCGCGCCGCGCGATTCAGTACGACCAGCCGAGCTTGCGATACACCTTCGCCAGCACCCAGGCCGGACCAATCAACAGGTAGGTCAGGTCGGTCAGGAAGCTCGGCTTGCGGCCTTCGATCTTGTGGCCGACGAACTGACCAATCCAGGCGACCACGAACACGCCGGCGGCGAGGATGAGCAGGTTCGTCGTGCCAAGGCCATCGTGCAGCCAGCGCGTCAGCCAGCCCAGCGCGACGAAAACGACGAGCATGCCCAGTCCCAGCCGCTTCGACGCGCGGTAATAGAACATCCACGCCGCAAACATCGCCAGCCCCGCCCACAGGCCGCTGCGGAACCAGGTCCCCGGCGTCGGCAGGCACCACAGCAGCGCGATCGCGCTCCACAGGATCGCCGGCACGCAGACCACGTGGATCAGCTGGTTGTAGGCATCGCGGTGGTCGCCGGAGTAACTCGCGAACCAGCGGTCGATCGCGCGGTCGCGCGGGCGGTCATGGGAGGCGGTATCGGATGGCGTGTTGGCGTTCATGGCGATTCCCCGGTGGCACGGAACACTCTAGTCGATGCTGATGCCGGCCAGCTTGTGCAGGGCCTCGGCGTACTTGGCGCGCGTGCGCTCGATGACCTCGGCCGGCAGGCGCGGTCCCGGCGGCGTCTTGTCCCAGCCCAGCACTTCCAGGTAGTCGCGCACGAACTGCTTGTCGTAGCTGGGCGGACTGCTGCCGACCTGGTACTCGTCGGCCGGCCAATAGCGCGACGAGTCCGGCGTCAGCATTTCGTCCATCACGTACAGGCGGCCATCGGCGTCGGTGCCGAATTCGAACTTGGTGTCGGCCAGCAGGATGCCGCGCTGCGCGGCGTAGTCAGCGGCGTGGCGGTACAGGCGCATCGTGGCGTCGCGCACCGCCTCGGCCAGTTCAGCGCCGACCGTGCGCACGGCGGTATCGAAATCGATGTTCTCGTCGTGGGCGCCGGCGGCGGCCTTGGTCGAGGGGGTGAAGATCGGCTCGGCCAGCTGCTCGGCCTGGCGCAAGCCATCGGGCAGGGCGATGCCGCTGATGCGCCCGGTGCGCTGGTAGTCCTTCCAGCCGCTGCCGATGACGTAGCCGCGCGCGATGCATTCGATCGCGACCGGCTTCAGGCGCTTGGCGACCACCGCGCGCCTGGCGTACATCGCGGCGTCGACGCCATGCGGCAGCACCTGCACCACGTCGATCCCGGTCAGGTGGTTGGGGACGATGTGCTCGGTGCGGCCGAACCAGAAGTTGCTGATCTGGCACAGCATCTCGCCCTTGCCCGGGATCGGGTCGGGCAGCACCACGTCGAACGCGCTCAGGCGGTCGGTCGCCACGATCAACAGGCATTCCCCGTGGCTGCCCGCGCCGGCCGGCAGGCGCTCGGCGGGCAGGTCGAACACGTCGCGGACCTTGCCGCGGTGACGCAAGGGCAGGCCGGGCAGGTCGGAGATCGAAAGGGCGGGTCGCAGCTGGGTGGTCGACAACGTGGTGTCCCTCGGGAATGCCTGACTGGAACCGGATGTCCGCGCCGGGCTTCGACCGGGCGGCATCGAAGCGGCGGCGGCGAAAACCCGCGCAGGCGTTGCAGGCCCTGCCGCCACCTTGCACTGGCGTCGGTTGCTCGCTGCGCGCGCGGGCGCGACAGGGCCGGGCAGTGTACGCCGGTCAGGCAGGGGCTTGCAGGTAGACTGCCCGCCTGCCCGCGGCGGCCTCCACCATCCGCCGCCGTGCAACCCGTGAACCGCTGGGCGTCGCCATGAACCGCTGGTATGGAAAATTGCTGGGCTTCTTCGCCGGTGCCGCGCTGCTGCGCCCCAATCCGCTGCTCGGCGCAGTGCTGGGCCTGCTGGTCGGCCACGCGTTCGACATGGACTGGTTTTCCAGCAAGGCCCAGCAGCGCCGCGACAACCCCTACGTGGTGCTGGGCCTGACCTCGGATGCCAGCGACGCGGAGATCGACCAGGCGTACCGGCGGCTGATCTCGCAATACCACCCCGACAAGCTGGCCGGCGCGGCGCCCGAGCTGCGCCGCCAGGCCGAGACGCGGTGCGGTGAGATCAACGGCGCGTACGACCGCATCAAGACCCAGCGCAACCGCCGCTAGGCGCGCCCCACCCATCGCCCCCGCGGCCATCCGCCGCGCCGACCGAGGTCCCGTCCATGCAACCGACCGTCATTTCTCCGTCCATCCTTTCGGCCAACTTCGCCCGGCTCGGCGAGGAGGTCGACAACGTCCTGGCCGCCGGTGCCGACTGGGTGCACTTCGACGTGATGGACAACCACTACGTGCCGAACCTGACGATCGGACCACTGGTGTGCGAGGCGCTGCGCAGGCACGGCGTCACCGCGCCGATCGACGTGCACCTGATGGTGCAGCCGGTCGACCGCATCGTTCCGGATTTCGCCCAGGCCGGCGCGAGCCTGATCAGTTTCCATCCCGAGGCGAGTCGGCACGTGCACCGCACGATCCAGTTGATCAAGTCGCACGGTTGCCAGGCTGGCCTGGTGCTGAACCCGGCCACGCCGGTCGACGTGCTCGACTGGGTGCTCGACGACCTCGACATGGTGCTGCTGATGTCGGTGAATCCCGGCTTCGGTGGCCAGAGCTTCATCCCGTCGACGCTCGACAAGCTGCGCCTGGTGCGGCAGAGGATCGATGCCAGCGGTCGCGCGATCCGGCTCGAGGTGGACGGCGGGGTCAAGGCTGACAACATCGCGCAGATCGCCGAGGCGGGCGCCGATACATTCGTCGCCGGTTCGGCGATCTTCAATGGCGGCGACTATGCCGAGGTGATCGCGCGCATGAGGGCGGCCGTCGCCGGCGTGCGCGGCTGACCCGCGGCCCGGATCGCCAGCCTGGCCCGCCTTGCGGACGGCGCCCTGGACCGATGGCGGTCGCCGCCCATGACCCATGAAAAAAAAGGGAGCCGACGACGATAGTGCGTCGGCCCCCCGGCCTGCCTGGAGGCATCCCGCCTCCGCCCATCGTCCCTGCCATGGCGTTGCATGCTGCATGCCGGCCATGACCGGACGGTGACACCACCGCGTCACGACCGCGACCGTGCGATCGTCCGGATGCGCCATTCACGGCGATTCATCGCCCCGCTGCTAGCCTCGCCGTCACCGAACCTCGAACCGCATCGCATGGCCAACCCTCGCTGGCGCCTGATCCTCAACGGCAAATCGGCAAGCAGCGACGCCCTGCGCGACGCGATCGAAGCGATGCGCCGGCAGGGTGTCGTGATCGACGTCCGGGTGACCTGGGAGCGTGGCGATGGCGAGCGCTACGCGGCCGAGGCGATTGCCGAGGGGGTCGACACCATCGTCGCGGCCGGTGGCGATGGCACGCTGAGCGCGGTCGCGGCCACCCTCGCGCGCAGCGACAGGCCCGCCGACTGTTTGCCGAGCCTGGGCCTGGTGCCGCTGGGCACGGCCAACGATTTCGCCGCTGCCGCCCACCTTCCCGATGACCCGTCCGCGGCGCTGGCACTGGTCCTGGATGCGGTCGCGCAACCGATCGACCTGCTGCGGATCGACAGCGATGCGGTGCAGCACTGGTGCGTAAACCTCGCCAGCGGGGGTTTCGGCACCCATGTCACCAGCGATACCGATGCGGGCATGAAGAAGATCCTCGGCGGGCTGGCCTACGTCATCACCGGCATCGCCCAGCTTGGCCGCATCGAAAGCAGCCGCGCGCGGATCACCGGCTCGGGGCCGGCTGGTGCGTTCGAATGGAACGCCGACTTCATCGCGCTCGGACTGGGCAACGGGCGCCAGGCCGGCGGCGGCCAGCTGCTTTGCCCCGACGCCATCATCGATGACGGCCTGATCGATCTCACCATCGTCCCGGCGCTGGAGGGCGAGGTTGGCAGCACCGTCGGCACATTGCTGACCGAAGGCCGCCAGGCCGCGCTTGACCGCGTCGCGACCCGAGTGCAACTGGCTTGGCTCGCGATCGAGGCGCCCCGGCCGTTCACCCTGAACCTGGACGGCGAGCCGCTGGAATCCACGGTGTTCCGCGTCGAGTGCGTGCCGCGCCGCGTGCGCATGCACCTGCCGCCGGGCTGTCCTCTGCTCGGGATACCGGGCAATCCGCTGCCGGTGAGCGCCGACGACGACCTGCCGGACCTGCCACTGGACATGCTGCCAGCCTGAGCCTCGCCGCGGCGTCGCGGATCCCGCATCGGCAACGATCCGGCGCGCGACGCGGCGTGCGGGCACCGCTGGCATACTGCCCGGCCCCGTTCTCCTCCACCTCCGCATGCAGATCGACGCCGAACAGTTCACCCAGCTCGCCGCGGCCGGCCACACCCGCATCCCGGTGGTGCGCGAGGTGCTTTCGGACCTCGACACGCCGTTGTCGGTGTACCTCAAGCTCGCCGACGGGCCGCACACGTACCTGTTCGAGTCGGTCGAGGGCGGCGAGCGCTTCGGGCGCTACTCGATCATCGGCCTGCCGGCGCAGCGCGTGTATGCGTTCGCCGGGCACACGCTGTACGTGACCGAATGCGGTGAGCTGGTCGAGGCGCGCGAGGTCGCCGATCCGTTCGCCGAGGTCGAGCGCCTGCGCAGCGCGCACAGCGTGCCGAAGATCGCCGGCCTGCCGGGCTTCACCGGTGGCCTGGTCGGCTGGTTCGGCTTCGAGTGCATCCAGTACATCGAGCCGCGCCTGGCCGGCTCCCGCGCGGACGGCAGCGCGATCCCCGACGACCTGGGCACTCCCGACATCCTGCTGATGCTCAGCGAGGAAGTCGCGGTGTTCGACAACCTCAAGGGCCGCCTGTACCTGATCGTGCACGCCGATCCGGCGCAGCCGCAGGCGTACGCGCGCGCCAACCGCCGCCTCGATGAACTCACCCACCGGCTGCGCCATGGCGGCGCGGGCTATCCGGAAACGCTGGCTTCGAGCGCGCTGGACGAGTCCGATTTCATCTCCGGATTCACCCGCGAGGGATTCATCGCCGCGGTCGAGAAGTCGCAGGAATACATCCGCGACGGCGACATCTTCCAGGTCGTGCTGAGCCAGCGATTGAGCGTGCCGTTCACGGCGCGGCCGGTCGACGTCTATCGCGCGCTGAGGGCGCTCAACCCGTCGCCGTACATGTACTTCCTCGATGTCGGCGACATGCAGGTGGTCGGTTCGTCGCCGGAAATCCTGGTGCGCCTGGAGCACGACGAGGCCGGGCAGGGCCGGATCACCGTGCGTCCGATCGCCGGCACACGCCCGCGTGGCGCCACGCCCGAACTCGACGCCGCGATGGAGGCCGAGTTGCTGGCCGACCCGAAGGAGCGCGCCGAGCACCTGATGCTGATCGATCTTGGCCGCAACGATGTCGGCAAGGTCAGCCAGCCGGGCACGGTCGAGGTCGGCGAGCAGTTCGTGATCGAGCGCTACAGCCACGTCATGCATATCGTCAGCGAGGTCACCGGCACGCTGCTGCCGGGCCTGAGCTACGCCGACGTGCTGCGCGCGACGTTCCCGGCCGGCACCGTCAGCGGCGCGCCGAAGATCCGCGCGCTGGAGGTGATCCGCGAACTCGAACCGGTCAAGCGCAACGTGTACGCCGGCAGCATCGGCTACCTGGGCTGGCACGGCGACGCCGACACCGCGATCGCCATCCGCACCGCGGTGATCCAGGACGGCCGCCTGCATGTACAGGCCGGCGCCGGCATCGTCCACGACTCCGATCCGGCCAAGGAATGGGAGGAGACGATGAGCAAGGGGCGGGCCTTGTTCCGGGCGGTCGCCGAGGCGGCCAAGGGGCTGTGAGCATGGCGAAGCGATCCCGCCTAATCATCGTCACCAGCGTCGTACTCGGCGCATTGGCCGTCGGCACCGGCGTGTTTGCCTGGTCCGGCATCTACAACATCGCGGCGGATGACGCGCACACGCGTCCCGTGTACCTGATGCTGCAGATGTTGCGCGAGCGCTCCGTCACCGCCCGCGCGCGCAAGCTGCACCCGCCGCCCAACCTCGACGATGCCGCGCTGATCCGCCAGGGCGCCGGCAACTACGACGCCATGTGCACCGGCTGCCATCTCGCCCCGGGCATGGGCCCGACCGAGCTGAGCAGCGGTCTGTATCCGTCCCCGCCGGATTTTTCCAAGGCCAAGGTCGGCGACCCGTCGCACCATTTCTGGGCGATCAAGCACGGCTTCAAGGCATCGGGCATGCCGGCCTGGGGCAAGAGCATGAGCGACGAATACATCTGGGGAATGGTCGCGTTCCTGCAGCGGTTGCCCACGCTCGACG
>JBBRWW010000054.1:0-18429 GCA_038248955.1 Lysobacterales bacterium | reverse complement strand
CGAGATGCCGATGTTGGCGTGGCGCGACTCGCCGGGGCCGTTGACGATGCAGCCCATCACCGCGAGGGTGAGGTTTTCCGCGCCCGGGTGCGTCACCTTCCACATCGGCATCTGTTCGCGCACGTGTTCCTGCACGGTCTTGGCGAGCTCCTGGAAGAATTCGCTGGTGGTGCGACCGCAGCCGGGGCACGCGGTCACCATCGGGGTGAAGGCGCGCAGGCCCATGGTCTGCAGCAATTCCTGCGCGACGATGACCTCGTTGGTGCGCGACTGGCCGGGGTCGGGCGTCAGGGAGATGCGGATGGTGTCGCCGATGCCTTCCTGCAGCAGCACCGCCAGCGCCGCGCTGGACGCGACGATGCCCTTGCTGCCGATGCCGGCCTCGGTCAACCCCAGGTGCAGCGCATAGTCGCCCCGGGTGGCCAGCTCGCGGTACACCGCGATCAATTCCTGCACGCCGCTGACCTTGGCACTGAGCACGATGCGGTCGGCAGGCAATCCGATCTCCACCGCGCGCGCCGCCGAATCCAGCGCCGAACGGATCAGCGCCTCGCGCAGCACTCGGCCGGCGTCCCACGGTTCGGCGCGCAGGTGGTTCTCGTCCATCAACGTGGCGGCCAGCGACTGATCCAGCGAACCCCAGTTGACGCCGATGCGCACCGGCTTGTGGTGCTCGATCGCCAGCTCGATCAGGGTCGCGAACTGGCTGTCGCGCTTGCGCCCGAAGCCGACGTTGCCCGGATTGATACGGTACTTCGCCAAGGCCCGCGCGCAGGCCGGCTCGGCGGTCAGCAGCTGGTGACCGTTGTAGTGGAAGTCGCCGATGATCGGGACGTCGATCCCCATCATCTGCAGCTTGTCGACGATGCGCGGCACCGCCGCCGCGGCCTCGGCAGTGTTGACGGTGATCCGCACCAGCTCCGAGCCGGCGCGCCATAGCGCGGCCACCTGCTTCGTCGTCGACGCGACATCGGCGGTGTCGGTGTTGGTCATCGACTGCACGACCACGGGCGCCCCGCCTCCGACCATGACCCCGCCGATCCGCACGGCACGGGTCAGGCGGCGCGCCAAGGGGCCGAAACCGGGATTCGCGCAGGGCAACGGGGCGTCTTGATTCATCGGGACAGTCTAGCGCCGACGTGCGTTCGGCCAAACCCGGGAATTTCCAAACTGAACCATGCGTCGGTACTCGTCTCGTGCCGCAGGTCCGCATTGCCGCTGGCCGTTGCACTCCCCGCCCCGACGAATAATCAGCCGACGCGCGCTTGCGGTACCGTATCCGGCCGCCCGATGCCCTTCCCGCATGAACCGTGACGACGCCAGCGATGTCCTCACCCCGAGCCAGCTCAATACGCTGGCGCGCGACCTGCTGGAAGGCGCATTCCCGCTGATCTGGGTCGAGGGTGAGCTGGGCAACCTGTCCCGGCCATCCTCCGGGCACCTGTATTTCACGATGAAGGACGCGCGCGCGCAGGTGCGCTGCGCGATGTTCAAGCCCAAGAGTTCGTGGCTGAAATTCGTCCCCCGCGAAGGGCTGCGCGTACTCGCGCGCGGGCGGCTGACCCTGTATGAGGCCCGCGGCGACTACCAGCTGGTGCTCGACCACATGGAGGAAGCCGGCGAAGGTGCACTGCGGCGCGCGTTCGACGAACTCAAGGCAAAACTCGCTGCGGAAGGCCTGTTTGATGACGACCGCAAGCGGCCGCTGCCGGCGTTCGCCAGGCGCATCGCGGTGATCACCTCGGCCAGCGGCGCGGCCGTGCGCGACGTGCTGAGCGTGCTGGCGAGGCGCTTTCCCCTGGTTGAGGCCGACGTGCTGCCGGTGCCGGTACAGGGCGACGCCGCCGCCGCGCAGATCACCGCGATGCTGCAGCGCGCGGCGGCCTCGGGCCGCTACGACGTGATCCTGCTGACGCGCGGCGGCGGTTCGCTGGAGGACCTGTGGTCGTTCAACGACGAGCGACTGGTGCGCGCGATCGCCGCCTCACCGGTGCCGGTGGTGTCGGCCGTGGGTCACGAGACCGACTTCAGCCTCGCCGATTTCGCCGCCGACCTGCGCGCGCCGACCCCGTCGGTCGCCGCGGAACTGCTGGTGCCCGGCCGCGACGATCTCGACCGCCACCTGCATGCGCTGGAGGCGCGGCTGCACAACCAGCATGCGCAGCGGCTGCGGCAGGCGATGCAGCGCGCCGACCGCCTGGCGCTGCGTCTGCATGCGCTACGTCCACAAGCGCGACTGGCCCTGCTCGCCCGACGCCAGGCCGATGCGCTGCGCCGGCTGGCGAGCGCGTGGCAGCGCCGACTCGACCGCGAACGCGCACGCATGCGTCATTCCGACGCGGTGTTGCGCGCCGCCCATCCGCAACGCCGCATGGCGCGCCTGCGCGAACGCCTCGCTGCCGCCGCCCACCGTCCGCAAGCCGCGATCGCGCGCCGGCTCGGCAACGATGCCCTGCGCCTGCGCGGGCTGGCGCGCTCGCTGGAGGCAGTCAGTCCGCTCGCCACAGTCGCGCGCGGCTACGCGATCCTGCGCCACGACGACGGCCGGATCGTGCGCAGCGTGCTCGATGCCGCACCCGGCGACGGACTGGATGCCCGTCTGGCGGATGGCACGCTGCGGATTCGCGTCGAGTAGCCAGGGCGACCCGCCCGCCGGCATGACGCGCCCTTCGCGCAGCACCGGATCCAGATTCACGCTCGGCGTGAAATTCGCGCAACGCCTTCTGCGGCGGCCGGGCGCGGGCGCTGCGGGGCACACTTGGCGACCGGGCCTTAACCTGCATTGCGTCAGGCTGCCTGGACCAGGAGATCCGCGATGCTGAAGAAGAGCTATCCCTACTACCTCGCCAACCGCCCGGTCGCCGCCAACCGCGACCTCGACGTGTTCGACAAGTACAGCGGCAAGCGCGCGACCCGCGTGGCGCTGGCCGACGCCACTGCGATCCGCAAGGCGATCGTTGCCGCGCACCGGGCCCGCGAGCCGATGGCGGCGTTTCCGCCCGATGCACGCCGCGACGTGCTCGAGCACTGCGTGCACCGCTTCAGCGAGCGCGCCGAGGAACTGGCGATGGTCCTGTGCATCGAGGCAGGCAAACCCATCCGGGACGCGCGCGGCGAAGTCTCCCGCCTGATCGACACGTTCCGCATCGCCGCCGGCGAGGCCACGCGCATCGGCGGCGAGGTGCTGGAGCTGCAGATCTCGCCGCGCACCCGCGGCTACCGCGGCATGACCCGGCGCGTGCCGGTCGGCGTGTGCAGTTTCATCACGCCGTTCAATTTCCCGCTCAACCTGGTCGCGCACAAGGTCGCGCCGGCGATCGCGGCCGGCTGCCCGTTCGTGCTCAAGCCTGCGGCGAAGACGCCGATTGGTGCGTTGCTTGTCGCCCAGGTGCTGGCCGAGACCGACCTGCCCATTGGCGCGTTCTCGGTGATGCCGTGCTCCAACGACGACGCTGCGCAGTTGGTCGAGGACGAGCGCATCGCGCTGCTGAGCTTTACCGGCGGACTGGTCGGCTGGGACCTGAAGGCGCGCGCGGGGCGCAAGCGGGTCACGCTGGAACTGGGTGGCAACGCCGCGTGCATCGTCGACGCCGACCCGGGCGCGGACCTCGACCACGTGGTCGAGCGGCTGGTGTCCGGCGCCTATTACCAGAGCGGCCAGAGCTGCATCAGCGTGCAGGCGATCCACGCCCACGTCGACATCTACGACAAGCTGCGCCTGAAGCTCAAGGCCGCGGTCGCGAAACTGCCGATGGGCGACCCGCGCGACGAGAAAGTCTTCATCGGCCCGATGATCGACGAGGACGCCGCAATACGCGTGGAAAGCTGGATTGCCGACGCGCGCAAAGGCGGCGCGAAGCGGCTCGTCGGCGGCGTGCGGGCGGGTAACCTGCTGCCGGCGACGCTGCTGGAAAACGTGCCGATCGAGTGCGACCTGTACCGCAAGGAGGCCTTCGGCCCGGTGGCGATGCTGGCGCCATTCGACGATTTCGAGACCGTGCTGAAGACGGTCAATGGCAGCGACTTCGGACTGCAGGCCGGCGTATTCACCGCGCGCCTCGATCACGCCATGCGCGCCTGGGATCAGCTGGAAGTCGGCGGCGTGATCGTCGGCGACGTGCCGAGTTTCCGCGTCGACAACATGCCCTACGGCGGCGTGAAGCAATCGGGACTGGGCCGGGAGGGCGTGCGTTACGCGATCGAGGACATGACCGAACAACGGCTGCTGGTGATCCGCGGCGAATGACGGTTGCCGGCGCGACCCGTGCGGGCGCGCCGGCGGTCTCGCCGGACCAACATCACTGGGTCAATCGCCAGCACCCGTCACGGCCTTGCCGTGACCCGACGCCGGCCGTTCGACCGACCCTATCCGCATCTTGCCGACGTCGACCCTGCCGCCACCGATCCATTCCGCCACGGGCTGCATCCATTCCGGCCGCGGTTGATCAAACAACGTCGCGCCAAACCCGGTGCTCACCACCATGTCGCGACGCTCACTGACCTTGGGCGAATCGCTCCAGAGCGGCCGGCACGAACCTGAGCCGGCATCGGCCGAATCGCGCAGCCCCAGCACCCGGCCGCTCATCCGGAACGTATGGCTGGTCTTGAGCAGTGGATCGCATCGGCCCAGCAGCACGAAGTTCACATGGCGGTTGCCAGTGGCCGCGGACGTCAGCGCCGCGATTGAGGTGCCACTGCCGGCGCCGAGCACGGTGATCGCTTCGGGCGCGACGCCGTTGGCGATCAGGGCCCTGACTTCCCCGGCCGCGCGCCAGGCATATTCGGCCTTCGTCTCGCCCGCGTAGGCCAGCGGGATTACCGTGAAGCCAACCTCGTCGAGGGCATGGAAGATCGCGTCCTGGTCGACGTTGGCCGCGCGCGACGGCAGGTAGATCAGGTACTGGGCGTCGGAGGCAGGCGAAACTGCAGCCGGGTCTGCCTGCGCGGCGGCCGTGGAGGCGAAGGCCAAGGCCAATACCAAGCTACCGGACAAGGGCAGCGCGCGACGCAGCAGATGGGGGGAGGCCGTGCGGGAATTGCGGTTCATGGTGGGATCTCCGTGGTGGGGGCTGATACCGCAGCCGGCGCAAATAGTTGTCATCGCTCCGGACGGCTCTCTTTTTGCTCCGGTTTCGCATCGCGCAAAACCCCGATTGGTCACTGGTACCAATGGCTGCCGACGAACGGCTTCGTTCCGTTCGAAAAAATCGTGCCAATGCCAACCCCGTCGTTGCCGTACATGCGTTCGATCCCAGGTCCACACACCGGGAGAGTCCGATGAATCGCCACGCGCTTCATCTCGCACTGCTTGCCTGCTTCGGCCTTGCTGGCTGCCACACAACCCGGCAGGCGGCGCCCGCCGCGGGCGATGCCGATGCCCTACCGGATCGGAAAGGCGACGAGGCCGCGAGGCGCAACCTGCCGGCGCCGGTAGCGGCGCCCGTTGCGGTGGCGGACATGGCAGCCGCGGGCCTCCGCACGCGGCAGGCCAACAGCGCATCGCTGGACAGCATGACGCTGTACGGCGCTCCGGCCGCCGCACCCGGGATCGCGAACCGCGAGAATTACGCGCAGCACGACGACAACCCGTTGCAACGTGCGTCCGAGCATCCGGTGTCGACGTTCTCCATCGACGTCGACACCGGCAGCTACAGCAACGTGCGGCGGATGTTGAACGCCGGCGTCCGGCCGCCCGCCGACGCCGTGCGCGCCGAGGAGTTCATCAACTACTTCCGCTACGGACACCCAGCCCCGGCGTCGCGCGATGTGCCGTTCAAGGTCAGCACCGAACTGGCGCCAGCGCCATGGAACGCAGGACGCGAGTTGCTGATGATCGGCATCAAGGGCTATGACGTGCCCACCGCGTCGCTGCCACCGGCCAACCTCGTGTTGCTGATCGACACCTCGGGCTCCATGCAGTCCGACGACAAGCTGCCGCTGCTCAAGCAGGCACTGGCGATGCTGGTGCGGCAGTTGCGGCCGCAGGACCGGGTCTCGATCGTGGTCTATGCCGGTTCGGCCGGATTGGTGTTGGCGCCGACCGCCGGCGACCGGCAGGGTGAGATCCTGGCGGCGCTTGGACGGCTCGAGGCCGGCGGCAGCACCAACGGCGGCGACGGCATCCGTCTTGCCTACGCCATGGCGCGGCAGGCGTTTGTGAACGATGGCGTCAACCGGGTGATCCTCGCCACCGACGGCGACTTCAACGTCGGCACGGTCGACGGCCGCGCACTGGAAACACTGGTTGCCGACCAGCGCCGCGCCGGCATCGCGATGACCACGCTCGGCTTCGGACAGGGCAATTACAACGATGCGCTCGCCGAGCGGCTGGCCGACGTCGGCGACGGCAACCACGCCTACATCGACACCGTGCACGAGGCGCGCAAGGTGTTGGTGGAGCAGATGGGCTCGACCCTGTTGACCATCGCCCGCGACGTCAAGGTGCAGGTCGAGTTCAACCCGTCCGTGGTCGCCGAGTACCAGTTGATCGGCTACGAAAACCGCGTGTTGCGACGCGAGGATTTCAGCAACGACCAAGTCGATGCGGGCGACATCGGCGCCGGCCATGAGGTCACGGCGCTGTACGAGATCACCCGCGTTGGCGCGGGCGACGTTCGCCTGCCGGAGCTGCGCTACGGCGCCACGCCGGCTGACGGGCGGGCGCGTGCGGGCGACGCCCGCGAGCTCGCGCACCTGCGCCTGCGCTACAAGCGCCCGGGTGACGACCGCAGCCGCTTGATCGAAACGCCGATCCTGTCGTCGCAACTGCGCGCGCAACCCGGCGAATCGCTACGCCTGGCCGCGACGGTGGCAGCGTTCGCCGATGCGCTACGCGGTGGCACCGGCTCTGACGGTTGGGGCTGGGTGGCGATTGCCGCGTCCGCGCGCGCCAGCCGCGGTCAGGATCCCGGCGGCGAGCGTACCGAACTGCTGCAACTGATCAACACCGCGCGACGACTGGTGGAACCGCCATCGACACCGCCGGCGGTCGCCGCGGCGATCAGTAGATGACGGCAGGGTGGGCGGGCGACAGCGGCAACGGTGCCGGCCGTCCCAGCAGATAGCCCTGCCCGTACACGCAACCCAGTTGCGTGAGCGCTTCGCGTTGCGCCTCGGTCTCGATGCCTTCGCCGATGGTGTGGATGCCCAGCGTGCCGGCCAAAGCCTGGATCGCTCGCACGACCGCGAGGCTCTCCGTGCGCGATTCGCCGACCAGGCCGGCCACGAAGCTCTGGTCGATCTTCAGGCACTCGATCGGGAACCGATGCAGGTAGGACAGCGCCGAGTAGCCGGTACCGAAGTCGTCCAGCTGCGCCAGCACGCCGCGATTGCGCAGCTCCTGCAGCATCTGCAGCGCGCGCGGCACGTCGTCGAGCAGCGATACCTCGGTGATCTCGATGCGCAGCCGGCCGGGGTCGGCGCCCGCCGCGTCGACGAGGCGCAGCAGGCGATCGGCGAAATCGGCGGAACGGAAATGCCGCGGAGAGACGTTCACCGAGATATAGCCCTCGCCTCCCAGCGCGAGCCGTTTTGCCACCTGCCGGTAGACCAGCCAGTCGACTTCCTCGATCAAACCGCTGTCCTCGCCCAGGCCCATGAACTCTCCCGGCATCAACAGGCCCCGCTGTTCGTGGTGCCAACGAACCAGGGCCTCGTGGCCGATCACGTGGTTATCGCTCAGTCGCACGATGGGTTGGAAAAACGTGGTGAAGCCATCGACGTTGATGGCCCGGCGCAGGTCGCCCTCCAGGTCGAGGATGCGAACGGCGTCCTCGCGCATCGCCTCGTCGAACATCGCGAACCGATCCCGGCCGCTGGACTTGGCCCGGTACATCGCGGCATCGGCGTCGCGCAACATCTCCGCGCCGGTACCGTAGCGCGAGTGCCACATCGCGATGCCGACGCTCGCCGATGGAAACACCTCGCGACCGGCAACCCAGCAGGGCTTGCCGAGCGCATGCAGCACGTGCCCGGCGATCGCCTCGGCCAGCTGCTGGGAATCGATGTCCTGCACCAGGATCGCGAACTCGTCGCCACCCAGGCGCGCCACGGTATCTTCACCGCGCACCGCGCCGACGATGCGCCGGCCGGCCTCGATCAACAGGTCGTCGCCGGCGGCATGCCCGGCGCTGTCGTTGACCAGCTTGAAGCGGTCGAGGTCGAGGAACAGCACCGCGAACAGGTGCGAGGGATCCGCCTGGGCGGTAGCGATGGCCGCCGCCAGCCGGTCCAGCAACTGGGTGCGGTTGGGCAGGCCGGTGAGCGAGTCGTGGCAGGCTTGGTGAATCAACTGCTGCTCGGCGCGCAGGCGTTCGCCAATCTGCGACAGGAGCTCGGAATTGGTCTCGGCCAGCTCACGGGTGCGCGAATCGACGCGTTGCTCGAGTTCGGAGTGGGCGCAGACCAGCCGGTCCTGATCCTGCTTGCGCGCCAGGCCGATGCCGATGTGGTGGGCGACGAAGGTCAGCAGCTCCTGGTCGCGCGAACCGAACGCGACCGTGGGCGAGTAGCTCTGGACCGCGATCACCCCGACCACGCCATCGCCCCGGAACAGCGGCACACCCAACCAGCAATGCGAGGGCTGCCCATGCACGCGCAGCAGCCCCTCGGCCTCGAGTCCATCCATGCGGCGGCGGTCGGCCAACAGCGGTCGACCACTGGACAGGACATATTCGGTGGCGCCCATCGCCAGCTGCCGGGTCACGCGAACCTCCGCGCGCTCGTCGATCGAGTACGGGAATTCCAGGCGCTCGCCATCCTCGGTCAGCAACGCGATGTAGAAATTGCGCGCATACAACAACTCGCCGACGACATCGTGCACCTGGGCGTAGAACCGCTCCAGGGTGTCGGACGTGATCGACAGTTCGGCAATACGGAACAAGGCGCGCTGCAGCCGTTCGGAGCGCTGGCGCTCGACGATCTCCGCCTGCAGGTCGCGGTTGCTGAGTTGCAGTGCGTGGGTGCGTTCCTCGACGCGTCGCTCGAGTTCCTCGCGGACCTGGTAGCGGTCGAGCGCGGTCAGGATGTGCTGGGCGACGAACAGCAGCAGGGCGCGCTCCTCCTCGCCGTAGCTGTCGGGCTGGTCGTAGGTCTGCACGACGATCGCGCCGCACACGCGGTCATCGCGGCGCATCGGCACGCCCAGCCAGTCCTCGCTGTCGGGGCCATTGGTGGCGTGGTGCAGGACGCCCAGTTGCTCGCATACCCGACTGGACGAGCCTCGCACCGGCTCGCCGTGCCGCAGGAGCGCGAGGGTCAGGCTGTTGGGCAATTCCGCGCTGGGGATCTCGCGGTCGGCATCGGCGACATAGGCATCGCGCAGGTCGGCGAAGTAGATGAAGCGCACGCAGTCGCGCAGATCGTCGTAGAGGACGATGTAGAAGTTCTCGGCGACCATCAGGCCGGCCACGACGCCGTGCAACCGGTGCAGCAACGCGTCCAGTTCCAGGTCGGCGCCGGACAGGTCGGCGATTTCATACAGCGCCTGCTGCAGGCGCTCGGATTTCTCCAGCGATTCGGCGCGCGCATGGGCGCGCAGCGCGGCGAGGTTGGCGGTGATGATCCGCTGCGCCAGTGCCAGCCAAGCGGCGCGCGAAGCCGGCGACAGCGGTTCGGGCATCAGTGCCGCGATCGTGGCGCGGCCACCATCGGCAATATCCCAGGCCAACGTGAGCCGGTGCGGATCGGCGCCGTGCAGCGCTACTTCGGCTGGGGCGGGGTCGACCAGCATGCGCTCAGCCAGGCTGTACAGGTGTGCGTCGGCCCCATCGGAAATCGAGCCGGCGAAGCCGCCTTGCGGATCACGCCAGCGCACGACAACCTGTGAGCCGCTGGGCAGCGCATCCTGCAACGCAGTCGCCAGTGAACCCGCGGCGACTTCGGTCGCGTGTGTCGGGGTCCTGGCTCTCCAACCGGTTGTCTGCACTCCTGCCACCTCGTGTTCGCCACCCCCCGTGGCCAGTGCAGGATAACGCGACGGCCGCCAGCAAGTCGGCCAGCCTGCGGGGCCATGCGCAATCCAACCCCGAACGCGCCATTTGCGCGTTCGCACCAGGATGGATTTCAGCCTCGCCGCCCCATCTTTGCCGCTCACCGCCCGCTTCGACCGCTTCCCGCCAGCAACCCCAGCCCGTACCCTGCTGGCGATGAATTCAGGTGCGGACGCGGGTGACGACGTACTGATGCTGGCCTGGACGGGCGGCGACGTGGCCGCGTTTGCATTGTTGTACGACCGCCACCGCGGCCCCCTCTATCGCTTCCTGCTGAGGCAGACGCGCGAGCAGGCGCTCGCCGACGAGTTCTTCCAGGACGTCTGGCAGCGGGTCATTGCCGCCCGGGAAGGCTGGACCCCCGATGCCGCGTTCAGCACTTGGCTATTCCGGATCGCCCACAATCGCCTGAACGACCATTGGCGCGGCCTCAAGCACCGTCCGCCGGCGCCTGCAGACGGCGGCGAGCGCGCCGCCCGCGTCGCCGACCCAAGCACGCCGGAACGCGAACTGTCCCGGTTCGAACAACGCCGACGCCTGCAACGCGCGATCGCCGAACTGCCCGAGGAACAGCGCGAAGTCGTGCTGCTGCGGCTGGAGCAGGAACTGAGCCTGGACGAGATCGGCGCGATCACCGGCGCCGGTCGCGAGACCGTCAAGTCGCGGCTGCGCTACGCGATGGACAAATTGCGCGCGAGACTGAACGAATGAGCCCCCGCCACCTTCCCCCCATCCAGAACGACCCGCTGACCCCGGATGAGCGCACGTGGGCCTCGCGCCTCGCGCAGATTGGTCCGCATGCCGACTCGCCCGACGGGCCCCCGCCCGCGCTGGATGCCAGGATCCTCGCCGCCGCGCGGGCGGCCGTCGCCCACCCTGGCGACCGTCCCAATCGCCCCGTGCGGCGCGCCGCGCGCCATCGGTGGCCGACCCTGGTCGGCGCCGCCGCCAGCCTGGTGATCGTGGTCGGACTGGCGTGGCAGTTGCAACCACTGCTGCGCTCCAGGCCATCTGTCAATGAAGGACCGGTGGCGGCGGCCCCCACTGCGCGCCGCGAAAGCAGTTTGTCGGCGGACGTGCTGGCGGCGGCCGAACCGGTTGCCAGGCGCGCCGTGGCCACCCCGCCCTCCGCGGCGGCGCCAGCGACCGACACGACAACAGCGAAATACCACCGGCCCCCGCCCCCGCCGGTCGCTGCCGCGGAACCATCACCCGCACCCGCGCAACGACCGACCGCATTCGGCGAAGACGCAGTACCGCCATACGCCGAGTACGCGGGTCAGGCCGCGGCCCGAAAGGCGGCCGCGCAGCCCGCCGCGAACGATGCCACGTCACGCGCCTGGTCGGATGAGCGTCGCGAGCGGGCGGCGGCGATGTCACCGCAACCGTTCGCGCGGGACGGGGCAGCAACCGACGCCGCGATGCCCGCGGCGCCGTCACCTCCCGCCGCGGCGACCGCGTCCTCACCACGGCGCACCGTTGATGCGCCGCTGGCGGCAACGAGAGGGCTGTCGCGCGCACCCGCACCCGAACCCAGTGCGGCAGCGGCACGCGACAACGCCACGCTGGACCGGATCGAGGTCAGCGGAACGCGCATCCGTCCCGGCGATCTGCCGGTACGCGAGGATGCCCGCCTCGAAGCCGCGGCATGGCTGCAACGCATCCGTGATCGTCGCGACGCCGGCGACCTCGATGGTGCCCGGGAAAGCCTCGAGTTGTTCGTCACCACGCACCCGCTGCTTCGGGTGCCGGACGACCTCGCACCACTCGGACGTTGAAATGGCATCGCGCGTGATTGGGTACGAACGCCGGGGACACGCCGTTGCGCGTTGTCGGTGCCCGAAACGGCCGTGCATGCACCAGCGCGATGACCGCCGGCCGTGAGCACGGCGCCGCGGGACACCCTCGAAACCGGCGTCACCCACCTGCTGGTGGCCAGGCACAGCCGTTTCCTCGCCCATGCCGTGCCGGTCACCACCACCGAAGCGGCACTCGCGTTTGTGGCTCAGGTGGGAGATCCGGCGGCCACCCACAACTGCTGGGCGTACCGGATCGGCGCGCTCTATCGATCGAGCGACGATGGCGAACCCGCCGGCACGGCCGGGCGGCCCATCCTTGCGGCGATCGACGGCCAAGGCTACGACTGCGTTGTCGCCGTGGTTACGCGCTGGTATGGCGGCACCAACCTGGGCGCGGGCGGCCTCGTTCGCGCCTATGGGGGCTGCGTTGCGGAGGCGCTGCGCACCGCCCCGCGACGGGCGCTGGTCGCATTGGTCGAATGCACGGTGATCTACGCGTTCGACGACACCGGTGCCGTGCACGCGAGCGTGGCGGCCCAGGACGGCGAGAAGCTGGACGAACAATTCGAGGCCAGCGGTGGGCGATTGCGCCTGCGCCTGCCCGCAGAGCGGCTGGACGCGTTCATCGCCCTACTGCGCGACGCGACCCGGGACCGCGCCAGCGTGACTACCTGACCCAGGTGGCCTGGCCCGGCCACGCCGCCGGCACTGCACCGTTGTCGCCGCGTTCGCCGCGTTAGCAGCGCCAACCGCGACGCCAGCGCGGCCGATAGCGGACAATTGCGCGATGAACGCAACGTCCGAGTCGATGAAAGCATCCACCACCCCCGTCAAGGCGCCGATCGGCAGCCTGCGCACGCTGTGGCCGTTCGTGAAAAGACATCGGGGCCTGTTCATCGCATGGCTGGTGGCACTGGGGGCGTCGAGCAGCGCCACGCTGAGCCTGCCGGTCGCGTTCCGGACCATGATCGACCAGGGCTTCACGCAGGGTGGTGGCGGCGCGATCGACCGCGCGTTCGCGCTGTTGTTCGTGGTTGCCGTGGCGCTGGCGCTGGCCACCGCCGCCCGCTTCTATTTCGTGTCGCTGCTCGGCGAGCGGGTGGTGGCCGACCTGCGCAGGCAACTGTATTCGCACCTGATCCAGCTCGATGCAGGCTTCCACGATCGCAACCGCAGCGGCGAACTGGTGTCGCGGCTGACCGCGGACAGTGAACTGTTGCGCAGCGTGATCGCCACCAGCATGTCGGTGGCACTGCGCAGCCTGGTCACCTTCCTGGGGGGGATCGGCATGCTGTTCGTGACCAGCCCGCGCCTGGCGTCCTATGCGCTGATCGGCATCCCGCTGGCGGTGCTGCCGATCGTGCTCGGCGGGCGCCGGCTGCAGAAGATCTCGCGCGCCACCCAGGACCGCGTCGCCGACGCCAACGCGCTGGCCAGCGAGACCCTCGGCGCCGTGCGCACCGTGCAGGCGCATGCGCGCGAGCCTTACGAACGCGGTCGCTTCGGCGCGGCCGTCTCGCTCGCGGTCGCGGTCGCGCGTCAACGCATCCGCGCCCAGGCGCTCGTCACCGCCGTCGCGATCGTGCTGATCTTCGGCGCGATCACGCTGGTGCTGTGGTCGGGCGCGCACGACGTCGTTGCGGGCAGGATGAGTGGCGGCATGCTCGGCCAGTTCGTACTGTATGCGCTGATTGCCGGCGGCTCGGTGGGGGCGCTGGCCGAGGTCTGGAATGAACTACAGCGCGCGGCCGGCGGCATGGGCCGTATCAGCGAACTGCTCAACGAATCCTCGGCAATCACCGCACCCGCTGTGCCAAGCGAGCTGGCACGACCGATCCGCGGCGAGATTGCCTTCGACGACGTTACCTTCCACTACCCGCTGCGTGAGGACCTGCCCGCGCTTGAAGCCTTCAGCCTGCACGTGCGGCCGGGCGAGACGGTGGCGCTGGTCGGCCCGTCGGGCGCTGGAAAGAGCACCGTGTTCGCCATGTTGCTGCGCTTCCACGATCCGCAATCAGGGACCATCCGGGTCGACGGTACCGCCATCCGCGAACTCGACCCCGCCGCGTTGCGCGAGACGATCGCGCTGGTGCCGCAGCATCCGACCATCTTCGCCAGCAGCGCGCGCGACAACATCCGCTACGGACGGCTCGAGGCGACCGACGCCGAGGTCGAGGCAGCGGTCGCCGCCGCCCACGCCACCGACTTCGTCGCCGCCTTGCCGCAGGGCCTGGACACCGAATTGGGCGAGCGCGGCGCGCGCCTTTCCGGCGGCCAGCAACAACGCATCGCGATTGCCCGGGCGCTCCTCAAGGACGCGCCCATCCTGCTGCTGGACGAAGCCACCAGCGCGCTCGACGCGCAGAGCGAACGCGCGGTGCAGCAGGCACTGGATGCACTGATGGAAGGCCGCACCACGCTGGTGGTCGCCCATCGCCTCGCCACCGTGCTCAAGGCAGACCGGATCGTGGTGATGGATCACGGCCGGATCATTGCCGAGGGCACGCACGAACAGCTGATCGCCCAGGGCGGGCTGTATGCCGAACTGGCGAGGCTGCAGTTCATCGACTAAGGGTGTTTCGACACCGGTACCCCAGCACGGCAGCGATGACCTGGCACGCAGATCCGCAACGTCATGCACAAGGCGTGGGGACTGCTCGCAGGTGGCTAGCCCCGATGGCGCGAGCCACGCTTGGCGATGCCCTTCTTCGCGGCACCCGGATCGGGTGCTCCGCTCGGCGACCAGTTCACTTCGTGTTGTTTGAGGTAGTCGCGGATCAATTGCCGCACGACCTGCGAGGGCGTCATGTCCTGCTGGGCGCACAGCTGCTCCAGGGCCTGCTTCTTGGCCGGATCGATCAGCACGGTCAGACGAGCAGTCTTCAGTTCCATCGTACGCTCCTGGGTCGTAATTCATTATAATGAAACACACATCAAACGCGTATACTACGCATATCGTCCACCCCGCTCCACTGGTGCAGGATCAGAGCGTCGTTTAGCGATCCCATGGAAGGCTCGAGATCACAGGCCGCAGCCTCGCGCAATGCGAGATTGGTCGTTCGATGCAAATCCCCCCGGAAGCAACGGTGCAAGGACCGTAATGAGATGACCCCGTGATCGCCCTCATCGAAGCCCACCGGGCGGGCCTGTTCGCCAGACCGCTTTGGCTCAGGAACATCGTTGCCGGCATCATTGTCGGCATCGTCGCGCTGCCACTGGCCATGGCATTCGCGATCGCGTCGGGGGCTCGACCCGAGCAGGGCCTGTATACGGCCATCATCGGCGGCGCGGTGGTCACCGTGTTCGGCGGCACCCGACTGCAGATCGCCGGCCCCACGGGAGCGTTCGTCGCCATCCTGTTTGGCATCACGGCCACGCACGGCATTGCCGGGCTGCAGTTGGCCACGTTGATGGCCGGGGTGATGATGTTGTTCATGGGCATTGCCCGCATGGGCGCGGTCATCAAGTTCATTCCTGCGCCGGTGATCGTGGGCTTCACCGCTGGAATCGGGGTCATCATCTTCGTCGGGCAGTGGCGCGATTTCCTCGGCCTGCCACCGGTCACCGGCGAGCACTTCCACGAGAAAACCTGGCACCTCATCGAGGTGATGCCGCAACTGCATCTGCCCACGCTCGGGCTGGCTTGCCTGAGCCTGGCCCTGGTGATTTACGCACCGAAGATCAAGGGCCTGTCCCGTGTGCCCGGGCCGCTGGTGGCGATGGTCGTGGCGACGGTCCTGCAGGCCGTGTTCCACCCCAGCGGCGTAGCGACCATCGGCAGCGCCTTTGGCGGCATCCCGCAGGGGCTGCCGTCGTTCAGCATGCCGCAGGTGACGGTTTCGCAGATGATCCAGCTGATCGGTCCGGCGTTCGCGATCGCGATGCTGGGTTCGATCGAATCGCTGCTGTCTGCCGTGGTCTCCGATGGCATGGCCGGCACGCGGCACGATTCGGACCAGGAGCTGATCGGCCAAGGCCTGGCCAATATCGTCGTACCGCTGTTCGGCGGCTTCGCCGCGACCGGCGCGATCGCGCGCACGGCCACCAACTTCCGCAATGGCGCCACCGGCCCGCTCGCGGGCATCGTGCATGCGCTGACGCTGCTGGCCATCGTGCTGTTCATGGCGCCGCTGGCGTCGAGCATTCCGCTGGCAGCGCTGGCCGCGATCCTGTTCGTGGTGGCGTGGAACATGAGCGAAGCCAAGCACTTCGCGTACATCCTGCGAAAGGCGCCGCGAGCGGACAGCACGATCCTGGTGATCACCTTCCTGCTGACGGTGTTTGCCGATCTCGTGGTTGCCGTCAACGTCGGCGTCATTCTTGCGATCCTGCATTTCCTGCGACGGATGTCGGAGGTCGTGGAGACCCAGGCCCTTGACGCCGGTGCGCTCGAGAAGGAACTGGCGCAGCACGGTCTCGCGCAACTGCCGCCGGGCGTACTGGTCTATGAGATCGCCGGCCCGATGTTCTTTGGCGCCGTCGAGAATTTCGAGCGTGTGCTGCTGCAGACGCACTCGGATCCCGTGACGTTGGTCATACGGCTGGCACGCGTGCCGTTCATGGATATCACCGGCATGCAGACCCTCGCGGAAGTGATCGGCAAGCTCGGCAAACGCGGTGTACGCGTCTTGTTGTGCGAAGCCAACGCGCGGGTGCTGGGCAAGCTGCAAATGGCCGGAGTGTTGGATGTCGACGTGCCCGGGGAGTATTTCGAAACCTTCCAGTCGGCGTTGACGGAGGCACTGCGGTGATCCGATACGAAATGGCGCGATCCACCAGTGGAAGGCTCCAGTAGTCCGAATCGAGGCATTTCGGCTTGAACAACCCGCGCGGTGCCAATAGCCCGGTGCCCCAGAGCGGGCACGAGCCGATACTCCGGACTGTCCGCCATGCCCCGGCACCGCAGGGTTCGTCGCGCCGCTGGCTCGACGTTCCTGTCGCTATGGACGACTGACCAGCACTGTAGAGAACGCGCGCGCGAGCAGGAATTCGAACGGCGTGTCCGTCGGCAACGTCCCCAACGCCAGCCCGTGCTGGCCCCCCAGGCGGCTGCGACAGAACGCGTCCGCGATCGGGCTGCCGGCCCGCAGCAGCACCGACGCCTGCAGCGCGAGCGCCAGGTCTTCGGTCACCCGTCGCCCATCGCACTCGGCGGCCGATGTAGTGCCCAAAAGCAACGGCCGCAGCGCCTGTGCGCGGGCGTCGAATGCGGCGTCCATGCCGACGGCGGCATCGAGCTCGGCAAGCAACGCGGCCGCGGTATCGGGTTCGCGTCCAAGCGCGCGCAGCACGTCCAGGCACTGGATATTGCCGCTGCCTTCCCAGATCGAATTCAGCGGCGCCTGCCGGTACAGCCGCGGCAGGATCGACTCCTCGATATAGCCGGCGCCACCGAGGCATTCCTGCGCCTCGTTGACGAACGCCGGGGCACGCTTGCAGATCCAGTACTTGCCGATCGCGGTGGCGATGCGCGCGAAGGCCGCCTCGGCCGCGTCACGGGGAGCGCGGTCGACCGCACCGGCGACGCGGATCGCGAACCCGGTGGCGGCCTCGGATTCGATCGCCAGGTCGGCGAGCACGTTGCGCATCAACGCGTGCTCGACGAGGCGCTTGCCGAAAGCGCGACGGTGCGAGGCGTGGTGCACGGCGTGGGCGAGCGCCATGCGCATTTCCGCGGCCGAACCCAGCATGCAATCCAGCCGCGTCAGCATCACCATCTCGATGATGGTGGCGACGCCACGCCCCTCGTCGCCGATGCGGTGCGCCCAGGCGCCCTCGAATTCGACCTCCGACGAGGCATTGGACCAGTCGCCGAGCTTGTCCTTCAGGCGCATCAGCCGCAATGCGTTGCGGCTGCCGTCGGGGCGCCAGCGCGGCAACAAGAAGCAGCTCAGGCCACCAGCGGACTGCGCGAGCACCAGGAAGGCATCGGACATCGGCGCGGAAAAAAACCACTTGTGGCCGACCAGCGTGTACTCACCCTCGGCGGCGCGCGCGGTCGCGCGCGTGGTGTTGGCGCGCACGTCGCTGCCACCCTGCTTCTCGGTCATGCCCATGCCGATCGTGACGCCGCGCTTTTCCCGCATCGGTACGTCGCGCGGGTCGTAATGCGGCGCGGCCGCTTTGTCTGCCCAGTCCTTCAGTGCCGCCACCTGGCGCAGCACCGGCACTGCGGCGTGGGTCATGGTCAACGGACAACTGCTGCCCGGCTCGACCTGATGGTGCAGGTAGGACAGCGCGGCGCGCGCGACATGCGCGCCGGGACGTCCCTCGCGCCACGAGCAGCCGGCCACGCCATGCTCGATCCCCGCCTGCATCACCGCGTGGTACGCCGGATGGAATTCGACCAGGTCGATGCGCCGCCCGCTGCTGTCGTGCGTGCGTAGGCGCGGGCGGTCGCGGTGGGCATCGAAGGACAGCCGATACAGGTCGTCGCCGGCCAGCGCACCGTACGCCGACAGAGGAGTCTCGAAACCCTTGCCGCCCTCGCGCGCGACCGCCTCGCGCAGCGCGGCGTCGTCGGCCCACAGATTGCGTGGAGCAAACGGGGGTGGCTGGTTGTCGACCTCGTGGGTGGCGAACGGCGGCAGGGCTTCCATCAGCGACTCCGGCGGCGATGGCTTCCGATTCTAGACTCGGGG
>JBBRWW010000053.1:0-18445 GCA_038248955.1 Lysobacterales bacterium | reverse complement strand
GTGCACCACGCCGGCGGCGCGCGCTGCCGACAGCTCCCAGTTGGAGGTGAACTGCGCGGTGCGGATCGGGCGGTCGTCGGTGTAGCCTTCCACGCGCACGGCGTTGGGCGATGCACGCAGCACCGCGGCGAGCTTGCGCACGGTCGAGGTCGCCAGCGCGCTCGGCGCCGCCGCGCCGCTGGCGAACAGGATGTCGCTCTGGATCTCGACTTCCAGGAAGCTGCGGCCGCGGCGCACGGTGACCAGTTTCTGCCGCACCAGTTCGGTCAGGGCGTCCTGGATCCTGGTGCCCAGTGCATTGAGTTGCTGTTCGCGCTCGCGCGCCGCGCGCCCGGCGCCCACCGCCGACTGCTCGGGCGGGCGCGGCGGGCGGGCGAAGCTGGGCGTGTCGAGCAGCTGGCGCACGCGCACCAGGGTGACCGGCGCCACCGACGCCGGCCCGGACTTGGCTGCGGCGGTCTGCAGCGAGGGCCGGTCGAACGACGAGCCGCGCAGTTGGGTCTCGCCGAGCTGGATCGGGGTGATGGTGCGCGGCGTGCCGCCGAACGCCGACGACATCGCGTCGGCCATCACCCGGTACTTGCCCTCGTTGACCGAGGACACCGCATACATCACCACGAAGAACGCCAGCAGCAGCGTGACCAGGTCGCCGTAGGGGATTGCCCACGCTTCGTGGTTGACGTGGTCTTCGTGCTGGTGCTTGCGGGCCATGCGCGCGCGATCAGTGCACGTAGCCGTTGAGGCGGGCTTCGATGTTGCGCGGGTTCTCGCCCTGGGCGATCGCGATCAGGCCCTCGACGATCATCTCGCGCTCCTCGGTCTGGGCATTGATCAGGCCCTTGAGCTTGCTGGCCACCGGCAGGAACGCCAGGTTCGCCAGCCCGATCCCGTAGATGGTGGCGGTGAACGCCGCGGCGATGCCGTGGCCGAGCTTGCTCGGGTCGGCGAGGTTCTTCATCACCGCGATCAGGCCCAGCACCGCGCCGATGATGCCCAGCGTCGGCGAGTAGATGCCCATGCCCTCCCACACCTTGGCCGCGGCGAGGTCGCGCGCGCCCTGGCCGTGCAGCTCGATCTCCAGCATCTGCCGGATCGATTCGGGTTCGACGCCGTCGACGACCATCTGCAGGCCCTTGCGCAGGAACGGGTCGGGCTGCGATGCGACCTGCGCCTCCAGTCCGAGCAGGCCCTGCTTGCGCGCCGTGGTCGACCACTCGACGATCTGCGCGATCACCGCATGGCGATCCTGCGCCGGCGGCTGGAACACCCAGCGCACGATCTTCATCGCGCGCTTGAACGTCACCATCGGCGACTGCAGCAGGATCGCCGCCAGCGTGCCGAGGAACACGATCACGAATGCGGCCGGCGACCACAGGGCCGCCAGTCCGGCGCCCTTGAGGACGCTGCCCACGAGCAGCGAGGCGATGGCGAGAATGGCGCCGATGACGCTGAGTCGATCCATGGGCTGTTATCGGTCGCCGGAGGGATTACTTGAAGGGCTGGCGGCGCGTGCCGCGCCGGCGCGCAGGCCGGTCTGCAGCAGGGCGTCGACGTCGAGGATCAGCGCCATGCGGCCGTCGCCGACCAGGCTCGCGCCGGCATAGCCGGGCAGGCCGCGCAGGGTCGGGGGCAGCGCCTTGATGACCACCTCCTCGCGGCCGCGCACGCGGTCGACGGTCAGGCAGAAGCGCGAGTCGCCCGACTGCAGCACGACCGCGGTGGAGACCGACAGTGGGGCCGGGTCCAGGCCGAGCCAGTCGCGCAGCCCGAGCAGCGGCAGCGGCTCCTGGCGCAGGTCCAGCACCGGCTGGCCGTCGATCCACAGCGCGTTGCCCGGCTCGTGGGCCAGCACCTCGACCACCCGCACCATTGGCAGCGCGTAGACGTCGTCGTCGATCTCCACCAGCAGCGTCGGCAGGATCGCCAGCGTCAGCGGCACGCGGATCGCGAAGCGCGAGCCGGCGCCGATCACCGAGTGGATCTGCACGGAGCCGGACAGTTCGCGGATGCGCGACTGCACCACGTCCATGCCGACGCCGCGGCCGGACAGGTCGCTGACCTCGTCGCGGGTCGAGAAACCGGGCAGGAACAGCAGCTGCAGCGCCTCCTCGCTGGACATCCGCGCGGCGGTGTCGGCGTCGATCAGGCCCTTGTCGCAGGCGATGCGGCGGATGCGGTCGGGATCGATGCCGGCGCCGTCGTCGCGGACCTCGATGGCGACGTGGTCGCCCTCCTGCTGCGCGCTCAGGCGCACCTGGCCCTGCTCGGGCTTGCCGGCCAGGAGGCGCGCGGCAGGCATCTCGATGCCGTGGTCGATCGCGTTGCGCACCAGGTGCACCAGCGGATCGGCCAACGCCTCGACGAGGTTGCGGTCCAGTTCGGTGTCGGCGCCGGCCACTTCCAGCTCGACCTGCTTGTGCAGTTGCCGGGCGACGTCGCGGGCAAGCTTGGGGAAGCGCGCGAACACCCGGCCGACCGGCTGCATGCGCGCCGACATCACCGCCGACTGCAGCCGCGAGGTGGCGACGTCGAGCGCGGCGACCGCGCGGTCGAGGTCGTCGTCGCGCAGGCGCGGGCGGATCGTCTTCATGCGGTTGCGCGCCAGCACCAGTTCGCCGACCAGGTTGACCAGCGCGTCGAGGCGGCGCACGTCCACCCGGACGGTGGCTTCGGCGGCTTCGACCGGGCTGGCTTGGGCGGGCCTGGCCGCCGCCGGGCGGGCGGCGATGCCCGCCGCGGTCGCGGGTTCGGGTTTCGATTCGGGTGGCATCGGCGTTGCGGGCGGCGCGGCCTCGCCGGGAATGCCGCCGGCGCCGTGCAGGCTGTCGAGCAGCGCCTCGAAGTCCATGTCGTCGATGTCGTCGCCAACCACGGCGAAGGCGGCGATCGCGGCGCTGGCCGATGTCGCTGATGGATCGGTGCCGATGCCGAAGCTCGCGCCCGAGCGCAATGCCGCCAGCAGCTCGGCCGGTGGCGGGGTCAGTGGCTGTCCGTCGGAGACGCAGTGCAGCATGTCGATCAGCAGGTCCAGGGACTGCTGGGCGGCATCGAAGGCGCGGTCGTCGAGCGGCGCGGCGCCGGTGCGGGCGGCGTCGAAGCGATCCTCCACGGCGTGGCAGATCGTCACCATCGCGGCGAAATCGAGGAAGCCGGCGCCGCCCTTGATGGTGTGGAAGCCGCGGAATACCGCGTTGAGGCAGTCGCGGTCGTCCGGGGCGCGTTCCAGCAGCACCATCTGCTCGCCGAGCTGGTCGAGGATCTCGCCGACCTCGACCAGGAAGTCGGCACAGATGTCGGAGGCGACGGTGGACACGGCGCCTACAGTCCCAGCGAGGACAACAGCTGGTTGGCGTCGTCCTGGCTGGTGGGTGCGGCGTCGAGGCCGGCCACCGCCGGGCCGTGGCCAGCCGCCGACGGGCCATTGCCGGCGAGCTGCAGCGGCCGCGCGTCGGCCATCGCGTAGTCGCCGAGGCCGACGTGCACCGCGTTGACCAACACCACCACGCGCCGGATGATCTGCCCGGTGAGGTCCTGGTAGCCCTGTGCCGCGGTCATCTCCGACAACCGGCTGCGGATCGCGGCGACGGTCGCGGCCTGTTCCTCGCGCGCCGCGTCGGGCAGCGTGCCCAGCAGCGTGCCGCATTCCTGGATGAGGTCGAGGCAGTGGTGGCTGGCGCCCTCGCTGACCTGCACCACGTGCTCCAGGCGCGCGCAGGCTTCGGGCAGCGAACCGCCGCCGGCCGCGCCGCCGCCGTCGCCTAGCGCCTGCTGCAGTTCGCCGGCCAGCTTGGCCAGCCCCTGCACCAGCGGCTGGGTACGCCACTGGATCAGTTCGTCGACGTTGGCGCGCCAGGCGGGGTGGTCGTCGGCCTCGAGCGCGTCGAGCGCGGCATGCAGGTGGTCGACGAGGATCTGGCGGCCGCCGTGGATGGGCGATTCCACCGGCGCTGCCTGCGTCGCCGGCGCGGTCACGCCGTCGCGAGGGCCCGCAGGCGCGGCAACGCTCACGCCGTTGCCCCGATGCGCTCGAAGATCTTGCCGAGCTTGTCGCCGAGCGTGGCGGCGGTGAACGGCTTGATCACGTAGCCGTTCACGCCGGCCTGCGCGGCCTCGATGATCTGCTCGCGCTTGGCCTCGGCGGTGACCAACAGCACCGGGATCTTGGCCAGCGTGGCATCGGCGCGGATGGCCTTGAGCAGGTCGATGCCCGGCATGCCCGGCATGTTCCAGTCGGTGATGACCAGGTCGTAGGGGCCCTTGCGAAGCTCGACCAGGGCGCTGCCGCCTTCGTCGGCCTCGGCGGTGTTGAAGAAGCCCAGGTCGTTGAGCAGGTTCTTGACGATGCGTCGCATGGTCGAGAAGTCGTCGACGATCAGGATGCGGATGTTCTTGTCCATGCGGGTCTCGGTCATTTCAATGGGGGTGGAGGGGGTGGCGGTGGCAGGGCTCAGGGGCCGTCGTCGTCGTCCTGCTCGCCGCGCCATTCGCCCAGCCGCGCGCGCAGACGCACCACCGCCTGGCCGTGGATCTGGCACACGCGCGACTCGCTGACCGACAGCACCGCGCCGATTTCGCGCAGGTTGAGTTCCTGCTCGTAGTACAGCGACAGCACCAGCTGCTCGCGTTCGGGCAGGTCGCCGATCGCGCCGCCGAGCGCGGCCCGGAACGCGCCGTGCTCGAACTCGCGGGCGGGGGTGACGCTGCCGACGGCCGACAGGCGCGGCTCACCGTCGTGTTCGTCCATGTGCGCGTCGAGGCTGACCAGTTGCCCGCGCGCGGCATCGGCGACCATCCGGTGGTACTCGTCGATGCCCAGGCCCAGTGCGGCGGCGACCTGTTGCGCGGTCGCGGCGCAACCGGTGCGCTGCTCGATGTCGCGGGTAGCGCCGATCATGTCGCGGTACTTGCGGTGCACCGAGCGTGGCACCCAGTCGCCGCGGCGGATCTCGTCGATCATCGAACCGCGGATGCGGATCGAGGCGTAGGTCTCGAACGCGGCGCCCTGGTCGGCCTGGAAGTTCCGCGCCGCGTCGATCAGGCCCAGCATGCCGGCCTGGATGAGGTCGTCGATCTCGACGCTGGCCGGCAGCCGCGCGGCCAGGTGGTGGGCGATGCGACGCACCAGTTCGCCATGGCGCTCGACGATGTCCGAGGCGCTGCTGGTGTGCGTGGCGCGCTGGTTGGCGCGGTACTGGGCGGTCGCCAGCGCGTTCATGCGGCGGCACTGCGCGGGCTGGCCGTGGCCATCGCCGTGGCGTCCGGGCCTTGGGCGATCAGGCGCTCGAGGAAGAACTCGACGTGGCCGCGCGGACCCGGCGGCGACTGCCACTGCCGCGAGCGCTTGGCGATGTCGCGGAACGCGACCGCCGACGGGCACGACGGGAACGCGTCGACGACGGCTTCCTGGCGCTGGATCGCGCGGCGCAGCCATTCGTCGCGCGGGATCGCGCCGAGGTAGTTGAGGGTGACATCCAGGAAGCGCGCGGCGACGCGCTCGAGCTTCTCGAACAGCTGGCGGCCCTCGGCGGCGTGCTGGACCTGGTTGGCCAGCACCTGCACGCGGGTCACACCGCGCTCGCGGCTGAGCACCTTGATCAGCGCGTAGGCGTCGGTGACCGAGGCGGGCTCGTCGCAGACCACGATGATCACGTCCTGCGCGGCCTGGCAGAACGTCAGCACGCCATCGGCGATGCCGGCGGCGTTGTCGACCACCATCACGTCGATCGCCAGGTCCAGTTGCGAGAACGCGTGCACCAGGCCGACATGCTGCTGCGGCAGCAGTTCGGTCATGTGGCGTTTGCCGGATGCCGCGGGCACCACCATCAGGCCGTTGGGGCCCTCGAGCAGGGTGTCGCGCAGCTCGCAACGGCCGGCGAACACGTCGGCCAGGGTGAAGCGCGGCGACAGGCCGAGCATCACGTCGACGTTGGCCAGGCCCAGGTCGGTGTCGAGCAGCAGGGTGCGCTGGCCGGCGTTGACCAGCGCGGTGGCGAGGTTGACCGAGACCGAGGTCTTGCCCACGCCGCCCTTGCCGCTGGCGACCGCGATCACGCGCGGCGCGACCGGCAGGGACTGCGTCTGGGGCGCGACGTCGTAGGCGGCGGACCTGGGATAGGCGGCGTCCGTCTTCGGGTCGGCGCCGTAGGCGGCGTGCCGGCTGGTCTCGGACTTGGAGAGGTCGGACATCTTGAGCTCAGGCGAATGCATGGCGGTCCTCGGTGGCGAGGGGGTTATCGGCAGCACGGCGAAGTTTCTCCAGTGTCTGGGCGAGGCGGGTCGCATCGGCGGTGTCGATGTCGCTGGGTACCTGCTGGCCGTGGGTGGTGTAGGCCAGGGTCAGGCCGTGGCGGACCGCGACCGAGAGCGCCGAGCCGAGGCGGCCGGTCTCGTCGAGCTTGGTCAGCACCACGCCCTCGGGCGCGGCCGGGCGGTAGCGGCGGATGACCTCGCCCAGGTCGTGCGGATGGGCGTTGGCCGGCAGCACCAGCAGGCTGCGCACCTTGCGCGCCGCGCGCAGCCACAGGATCTGGCCGAACAGGGCGCGGTCTCGGGGCGCATAGCCGGTCGTGTCGACCAGCACCAGCGGGTAGTCGGCGAGTTGGGCGAGCGCGTCGGCCAGGCCTTCCGGGCCGGAGGCCTCGCACACGGTGATGCCGAGCCGGCGGCCGTGCGCGTGCAGTTGTTCATGGGCGCCGGCGCGTTCGCTGTCGGTGGTGACCAGGGCGACGTCGCGGGCGCGGTGGCGGGCGGCGAAGCGCGCGGCCAGCTTGGCGGCGGTGGTGGTCTTGCCGGCGCCCGTGGGACCCACGAGCGCGATCACGCCGCCGTCGTCGAGCGGTTCGGTGCGGGCGATGGTCAGCATGCGTGCGAGCTCGGCGAACATCGGCGCCTGGATCTCGGCGACCGGCAGCCGCGGGTCGAGCTTGGCGGCGACCGCCTGGGCGAGCACGTCCTCGCAACCGTAGCCGAGCAGGGTCTCGTAGGCGGCGGCACGTGCCGGCGAACCGCGCAGGCGCTCGAGCGAAAGCTGCTCCATCTGCCGCTCGATCAGCTGGCGCATGCTGGCCAGCTCCTCGCGCATCGCCAGCATCGCGGGGTCGGGGCGTTCGGCGGTGGCGATGGCGTGCAGGTTGGTGCTGGCGATGGCAAGCGTTGGCGCGAAGTCGGCGTCGTTGCCGGCGACCGTGGCGACCGTGGCGACCGAGGCGGCCGCATCGACGGGCGTCACCGGCATCGCCATCGCGCCCAGGGCGACGTGGTAATCGTCGTCGGCGGTGATCCAGTCGTCGGGCGCGAAGGTCGCCGCGGCGAGCGCGGCGGCGAACGTCAGGGGCTTGGCGGCCGCAGCCGCCGGTGCCTCGATCGCGGCCGCGGCCAACGGCTCGACGGTGGCGACCGGTGCCGCCGGCTGTGCCGCGATCGGCGGGGTGGTCGCTGCCGGCGCGGGCGGCGCGCCCAGTGCGGCCATCATCGCCTCGAGGCGGGTGAGCGGCGGCGGGGCAACCATGGCGACGCCATCGTGGTGGCCGGGCACCGATGCCCGCGGCGGCGACGGAATCCCGGCGGCCGCGGGTGTGGCGTCGTGGGCCGCGGAGTCGGTCGGACCGGGGCCATCGTCGATGCGGAATACGGCGCGGGCACGGGCGGCGAGGCCGTCGCGTGTCGCTGCCGGAAGGCGGGCGGCGGGCGTGGCGTCACGATCGGCCAGCGCGAGCGCCGCGGAGGCGGTCGCGGCGTGGCTGGGCGCGCGCAGCGCTGATGCAACGGGCGGGCTCGTCGGTGCCGAGGCCGCCAGGTGCGCGGCGATCGAGGCGAACGCGGCGGGGTCGCCACTGGCCCTCGCAGCGGGGGCAACGATGGTCTCCAGCGCCGGCGCCGCGGCGCGCAGCGCCTGGGCGACCAGTGCCTCGTCGTAATCGGTGGCGGCCACGACCTCGATGCCAGCGGCGGTGGTGCGGTTGGACAGGATCACCGCATCGGGACCCTGTTCGTCGCGGACCATGCGCAACGCGGTGCGCATGTCGGGGGCGATGAAACGCTTGATTCTCACTGCTCTCTCCTACCGCGCCGGATCGCCGGCGCCACGTCTGCCTCACGTGCGGTCAGGACACCGCACCGCCTGGTTGTCGCCACTGTTTGTGGCCACTTGTTGTCGCCACTGGCTGCCATTGCTGGTCAGCCCACCGCACCTACCAACCGCAACCGCTTGTCCTCCGGCACCTCGCCGTAGGCCAGCACCGACAGCGAGGGAACGCTGTGCCGCACCAGCCGGGCCACCGCGGCACGGACCCCGCCCGGGACCAGCAACACCGCGGGTTCGCCGCGGCCTTCCTGGCGGGTGACGCACTCGCTGAGGTTCTGGTGCAACCGTTCGGCAAGTCCGGGTTCCAACGCGGCACCCTGGCCGTTGACGGAGTCCTGCAATACCCGTTCCAGCGCCGGCGCCAAGGTGTAGACCGGCAGCTCGATGGCCATGCCGTTGATCTCCTGGACGATGAAGCGGCCCAGCGCGGTGCGCACCGCGGCGGTCAGCACGGCGGGATCCTGGCTGTGGGCGCCGTGTTCGAGCAGCGCCTCGACGATCTGGCGCATCTGCCGCACCGGCACGCGTTCGGCCAGCAGCGACTGCAGCACCTTGACCACCACCGACAGCGGCAGCAGCTTCGGCGTCAAATCCTCGACGAGCTTGGGCGCGCTGCGGCCCAGCGCGGTGAGCAGGTGCTGCACCTCCTCGTGGCCGAGCAGTTCGGCGGAGCGCTCGCGCACCAGGTGCGAGAGGTGGGTGGCGACCACCGTGGCGGCATCGACCACCGTGTAGCCCAGCGATTCGGCATGCGCGCGCTGGTTCGGCGGGATCCACACCGCGTCCAGGCCGAACGCAGGGTCCTTGCCGGGGATGCCCTCGAGCGGGCCGAACACGCGCCCGGGATCCAGCGCGAGTTCGCGGTCGGGGTGCAGGTCGCCGGCGGCGATCGGCACGCCGTGCACCAGCACGCGGTACTGGCCCGGGGCGAGCTCGAGGTTGTCGCGCACGTGCACGGCCGGAATCAGGAAACCGATGTCCTGGGTCAGCTTGCGGCGCACGCCCTTGAGCCGTGCCAGCAGTTCGCCGCCCTGGTTCTTGTCGACCAGCGAGATCAGCCGGTAGCCGACCTCCAGCGCGAGCGGTTCGACCGGGCGGATCTCGTCCCAGCCCAGCTCGGCATTGGCCGGACTGGCACCACCCACGGCGCTGTCATCGGGCTCGGCTTCGGCCGCGCTGACGGCGTTGCGCTGGTGCAGTTTCCACGCCGCGTAGCCCAGCAGGCCGGCGAGGATCAGGAACGGCAGGTTGGGCATGCCCGGCACCACGCCGATCAGGCCCATCAACAGCGCGGCGACCGTCAACGCGCGCTGCTGGCCGAACATCTGCTTGGACACCGCGGCGCCGAGTTCCTGCTCGCCGGTCGAGCGGGTGACCAGCATCGCGGTCGCCGTCGCGATCAGCAGCGCCGGCAGCTGCGCCACCAGGCCGTCGCCGATCGCGAGCATGGTGTAGGTCTTGGCGGCGTCGCCGAAGCCCATGTCGTGCTGCATCATGCCGATCAGCAGGCCGCCGACGACGTTGATGACCAGGATCAGGATGCCGGCGACCGCGTCGCCGCGCACGAACTTGCTGGCACCGTCCATCGAGCCGTAGAAGTCGGCTTCCTCGCGCACTTCCTGGCGGCGGGCCTTGGCGTCCTCGCGGGTCAGCAGGCCGGCGTTGAGGTCGGCGTCGATCGCCATCTGCTTGCCGGGCAGGGCGTCTAGGATGAAGCGCGCCGACACCTCGGAGATGCGACCGGCGCCCTTGGTGACGACCACGAAGTTGACGATGGTCAGGATCGCGAACACCACGATGCCGACGGCGTAGCTGCCGCCGACCACGAACTGGCCGAACGACTCGATCACGTGGCCGGCCGCGCCCGGGCCTTCGTGGCCGTGCAGCAGCACCACGCGGGTGGAGGCGACGTTCAGTGCCAGCCGCAGCAGGGTGACCATCAGCAGCACGCTGGGGAAGATCGAGAACTCCAGCGGGCGCTTGACGTAGACCACCGCCAGCATCACCACCAGCGACAGCGCGATGTTGATCGTGAACAGGCCGTCGAGCACCAGCGGCGCCAGCGGCACGATCACCATGGCCAGCATCGCGATCACCACCAGCGGCGCGGCCGCCCCGTCGCGCAGGTGGCCGGCGATGCCGGAGATCCGGCCCGGGACCGCGCTCATCGGGTCGCGCCGGGGATTCCGGCGCGCTGCAGCTCCACGGCCGTCACGTCAATTCCCCGGCGGCCGCGCCGTCAATATCCGGCGCCCCGTCGGCGCCGACGTCCAGCTCCGACATCGACGGCATCGGCCCGCGGCCGGGCACCCAGGCCTTGAGCTGGTAGATGTAGGACAGTACTTGCGCGACGGCGGCGTAGAGTTTCACCGGGATTTCCTGATCGACCTGGGCCTGCCGATACAAGGCGCGTGCCAGAGGCGGGGCCTCGACGATCGCGACGCGGCTTTTCTCCGCCAGCGCGCGGATGTTCAGGGCCATTTCGTCGACGCCCTTGGCCACCACGGTGGGCGCGCGCATGCCGGGCTGGTACTTCAGCGCGACCGCGTAGTGGGTCGGGTTCATCACCACCACGTCGGCGGTGGGCACGGCGTCCATCATCCGGCGCTGCGACATCTGCCGGGCGACCTGGCGCACGCGGGCCTTGATCTCCGGGTTGCCCTCGGCCTGCTTGTGCTCGTCGCGGATCTCCTGCTTGGTCATCTTCAGCTTGCTGAGGTGCTGGTACTTCTGCCACGGCACGTCGATCGCGGCGAGCAGCCCCAGTCCGCCGATCATCGACAGCAGCGCCGTCGACAGGAACCCCAGGCCGGCGCCGACCGCGCCCTCCAGCGTGCCGTGCGGCAGCGCCAGCAGGCGCGAAAACGCCCCGTGCACCACCCACGCGCCGACCCCGCCGATCAGCAGCACGCGCATGATCGAGCGCAGCAGTTCGGCGATGCTCTCCTTGCCATACATGCGCCCCAGCCCGGCCTTGGGGCTCAGGCGGCTGAAGTCCACCTTCAGCGACTGGGTCGCGAAGCGCAGCCCGCCCATCAGCACCGGCGCGACCACGCACGCCGCCAGCGCCACCACGAACAGCGGCAGCACCGGCAGCATCAGGCCCAGCAGCAGGTGACCGGCCTGCGGCAGCAGGCGGTCCTCTTGGCCGAGGATCGCCGGGTCGATGGTCAGTGCGTCGCGCAGCCAGTCCTGCGCCGCGGCGCCCAGGTGCGGGCCGAACACCACCAGGGCGATGGCGACGGAACCGAGCACGGCGACGTTGGCCAGTTCCTTGGAACGCGGGGTGTCGCCTTTCTCGCGCGATTCGCGCAGGCGTTTTTCGGTCGGTTGCTCGGTCCGGTCCTCGTTGTCGCCGCCTTCGGACATGCCAGCGCCCTCAGCCGGTCACGGCGCGCGCGGCGGCGAAACCGTCTTCGAACAGGCCCTGCACCGGGTCGAGCAGTTGCTGCGACAGCAGGCCCAGCAGCAGCAGGCCGACCAGCAGCGAGACCGGGAAACCGATCGAGATCGGGTTGAGCGCGGCGGCGGCGCGCGCGAGCACGCCGAACGCGAGATTGACCGCCAGCAGCGCCATCATCACCGGCAGCGCGATCAGCAGGCCGGCGCGCAGGCAGGTGCCGAAGAACGCCGGCACCGCGGCCAGGAATGCATTGACATCGACCAGTGGCGCGCCGACGGGCAGCGTGTGGTAGCTGTCGAACAGCAACTGGACCAGCGTCAGGTGGGCGTCGAGGGCGAAGAACAGCAGTCCGAACGTGAGGTAGAACCAGGTCGACACCACCGGCGACGACGCGCCACTGAGCGGGTCGGCCATGGTCGCGAACGACAGGCCCATGCCCAGCGAGACCAGTTCACCGGCGAACATGCCGGCTTCGAACACCAGCCGCAGCATCAGCCCGATCGCGATGCCGACCGCGAACTCGCGCAGCACGGTGAGCACGGTCGCGGCATCGACCGCCATCGGCGGCGGCGCCGGCAGCATCGACGACATCGCCGCAGCCAGCGCGATCGTGGTCAGCAGCCGCACCCGCGCGGGCATGCTGCGGCCGCCGATCATCGGCAGCACCTGCAGCGTCGCGCCGATCCGCAGGGCGTGCCACAGCACCGTGGCGAGCATGGCGAAGATATCCAGCCCCGCGGCGGTGGCCAGGGTGACGGTCTCCATCAGCCGGCCCCGCCGGATGGCGCGGCGAACAGGGACATCCAGCGGGCGAGCACAACCCCCATCACCTAGCCGATCAGGTGCGGGATGCGCTGGAACAGGTCGGTGGTGAACGCGACCAGCTTGCCGAGCAGGAAGTTGCCGGTCAGCGCGAGGGTCGCGGCCAGGCCGATGGCCTTGGCGACGAAGGCGATGGTCGGCTCGTTGAGCTGGGTGGCCGCCTGGACGATGCCGACGGTGACGCCGATGGCGAGCACCGCGAGCAGCGGCGGCGCGCCCAGCAGCAGCGCCATCTGCAGGCCGCGGCCGATTTCGGTGAGGGCGACTTCGGGGAGCATGCGCGTCGGTCCCCGTTCAAACCGGCATGTTGAAGCTGGCGGCCAGCGAGCCGACCACCAGCACCCAGCCGTCGACGAGCACGAACAACAGGATCTTGAACGGCGCCGAGATCAGCATCGGCGACAGCATCATCATGCCCATCGACATCAGCACGCTGGCCACGACCAGGTCGATGATCACGAACGGGATGTAGATCAGGAACGCGATCTCGAACGCTGTCTTCAGCTCGCTGGTCAAAAACGACGCCGCCAGCACCCCGAACGGCACGTCCTGCGGGGTGGCGTAGGGGCCGGTGTGGGACAGGCCGGCGAACGTCATCAGGTCGGTCTGGCGGACCTGGGCGAGCATGAAGCCGCGGAACGGATCCGAGGCCGCCGTCCAGGCGGTCTTGAAGTCGATCTGGTCGGCGAGGTAGGGCGCGATGCCGGCCGACCAGGACTGGTCGAACACCGGCATCATGATCATCGAGGTCAGGAACAGCGCGAGCGCCAGCAGCACCTGGTTGCCCGGCGTCTGCCCGGTGCCCAGCGCCTGGCGCAGCAAACCCAGCACGATGATGATGCGGGTGAACGCGGTCAGCCCCATCAGCGCGGCCGGCAGCAGGGTGATGCCGGTCATCAGTGCCAACACCTGCAGCGGCATGCTCACCGGCTGGCCGCCGATGTTGCCGACCGTGACCGCCGGCAACGGTCTGGAGGCGGTCGCCGCGGGAGCCGGCGCGACGGGCGCGGCGATCGCCTGGGCGATCGCGCCCGGCGGCGTCGGCGCGGACTGGGCCATGGCACTGGTGGCGAGCGTCAGCAGCCCGGCGACCAGCAGTCCGCCGATCGCGCGCAGCGCCCAACGGGAGAGGCCGCGGCTGGACGGCGGGGAATGCAGGGTGCCTTCCTGGGCGGCGATTTCGCGCATCCATCGTTCATGCGCGGACTGTTGCGGGAGCGGACGGCTCATGCCTTTTTTCCGAAATGCTGGGCGAGCAGCTGCGCGAACGCCGGCGTGGTCGCCGCGGCGACCGGCAGTGGCGCGTCGAGGGTATGCAGGGTGCGGGTGCCGCCGACGCCGACGCCGAGCAGCAACTGGGTATCGCCGACCGCCACCACGACCACCCGCTCGCGCGGGCCCAGGGCGAGCGAAGCGACGATGCGCAGCGCCGGGTGGCTGCCGGTGCCGCCGCCGAGCACCGGCATGCGCTTGGCCAGCCAGGCCAGCGCCAGGATCAGCGCGATCACCACGACCAGCGCGCTGACCGCGCCGCCGATGCCGCTGCCGGTGTCGGCGCGGGTCGGGAACGCCGCCGGCGTGCCGAGGTGGGTGGTGGTCGCGGGCTTGGTGAAGGCCGCCGAGGCGTCGGCAGGCGCCGGAGCGGTGGCCGCGACGGCCGTCGTGGCGGTGGCGCCGGGCGCGCCTGCCTCGGCGGGCGCCGACACGGTGGGTTCGCCGGGCTTCGGCGCTGTGGCCTCTACCGGGTTCGCGTTCGGGGTCGGTTCGGCCGCCGCCGCGGTGCCGGCGCGAGCGGCTTCGGCGCGGCCTTGTCCGACATCGCCTGGGACGGCCGTGGCGGCCACTGCCAGGACGGACGTGCTGGCGAGCACCGGCGCGGCGGGCATCGACAACGTCACCACGCTAGGCAACGGCGCCGCCATCAGCACCGTGGAACGCGACGCGATCAGGCTCATCGCAGTCTCTTGATCCGCTCGGCGGGGCTGACCACGTCGGTCAGGCGCACGCCGAAACGGTCGTTGACCACGACCACCTCGCCCTGCGCGATCAGGGTGCCGTTGACGTAGACGTCCAACGGCTCGCCGGCGCCGCGCTCGAGTTCGACCACCGAACCCTGGTTGAGCTGCAACAGGTTGCGAATGGGGATGCGGGTGCGGCCGACTTCCAGCGACAGCGACACCGGCACGTCGAGGATCACGTCGAGGTTGAGGTCGGTGCCGTTGCCGGTGCCGATGCCCGCATCGGCGGTGAGCGCGTCGAACGCGGCGCGGGTGGTGGAGGTGTCGGGGTTGTTCATGGGGTGGTCGCCGTCAGTGACTCAATGGAGGGAACGGTCCGCGCGGCATGCACCTGCGTGACCTTGATTGCGTTGTTGCCGTTGTGGATGCCGAACTCGCCGGAGAACAGCGGCATCTGCTCGACGCGCAGTTCAACCGTGGATGGCAGGTCGATCGGGATGACGTCGCCGACGCGCAGCCCGCACAGCTCGCGCAGGGTGATCTGGCGGCGCGCGATCGCCGAGCTCAGCTCGACCTCGGCGTCCTGCAGCTGGGCGCGCATCGCGCGGGTCCAGCTCTCGTCCTTCTCGATCCGGTCGCTCTGCATGCCGGCGTCGAGCTGCTCGCGGATCGGCTCGAGCATCGAGTACGGCAGGGCGACGTGCAGCTCGCCGCCGCCGCCCTCGAGCTCGACGTGGAAGCGGCTGACCACGATGTAGTCGCGCGGGCTGATGATGTTGGCGAAGTGCGGGTTGACCTCGGAATTGAGGTACTCGAACTCGACCGGCATCACAGGCGCCCAAGCCTCGACCATGTCGGCGAACGTCTGCTTGAGCAGCAACTGGATGACACGCATCTCGGTCGGGGTGAATTCGCGGCCCTCGATCTTGGCCGGGTACTTGCCGGCGCCGCCGAAGAAGTTGTCGACCACCGTGAACACCAGGCGCGGCTCGAACATCACGATCGCGGTGCCGCGCAGCGGCTTCATCTTCACCAGGTTGAGGTTGGTCGGCACCTGCAGCGAGTGCATGTACTCGCCGAAGCGCACCAGGTCGATGCCGCGCACCGACAGGTCGGCCGAGCGCCGCAGCAGGTTGAACAGGCCGATGCGCCAGGTGCGGGCGAAACGCTCGTTGATCATCTCCAGGGTCGGCAAGCGGCCGCGGACGATGCGGTCCTGGCTGGCGAAGTCGTAGTTGCGCGCCTCGCCGGGCGCCGGCGGCGGCTCCATCTCGACCACGCCGCTGTCGACGCCGTGCAGCAGGGCGTCGATCTCGTCCTGGGACAGCAGGTCGGCGCTCATTGCGTCACCAGGCTGGTGAAGATCACCGCTTCGACCTTGTCCGGCGCGCCTTCGCCCTTGAGCAGCTTGCGGACCTCGGCGAGCGCGGCCTCCTGCAGGCGTTCCTTGCCACTGCGCTGGGCGATCTGCTGCGCCGACTGCTGGCCGAACAGCAGCAGCAGGCGGTTGCGGATCGCCGGGGCGTGGGTGGCGAACGCGGCGAGCGTGGCGTCGTCGCGGGTCATCAATTGCAGGTCGGCCTGCAGGTAGCGCACCGACTCCTCGTCGGTCAGGTTGACGACGAACGCCGGTTCCAGGGCGTAGTACTGCGCCTGCGCGCGGACCTTGGCGACCGCCACCTTGCTGGCCGCGTGCGCCGCCGCCTGCTGGTGCTGCCACCACCACCAGCCACCACCGCCACCGCCACCGAGCACGACCACGGCCATCACGATCCATAGCAGCTTGCGGCTGCCCTTGGCTTTCGCCTTGGATTTTGGCGCGACACTGGCCGCAGCGGCGTTGGCGCCCGCGGCAGCGCCCGCGGCTGGCTTGGCGGTGGCGGTGGCGGGGGCAGGGGCGGCGGAACTGGGGGCTGGCACGAACGGGCACTCCGGCGGGGCAATGCCGGGTCAGTGCAAGGGGTGTGCCGGCCGCAGGGGCGCGGTGGCGTCGGGGTTTTGACGGAAGCCTGAATGCGCGGCTGTCGGGGCATTGACGGCACCCCGTCCAGCCACGATCACCGCCGGCGGAGGCCGTTCGACGGGGTCATTGGGTACCGCGAAACCCCGCGGGCGGAGCCGGGGCCACGCGCGCCGGGCGCGATGGTTCGCCTGTTGCGGCACAAAACCCGGGCTGGGCGGGCGCGTGACCGGTCGACGGGTCGCCGGCGCCAAACCTGGCCTTGTGGTCCTGGAGTCCCTGGCGAATGCGCTCCACCAGGCCCGTGTCGGGCGCCAGGAAGTCGAGACCCGCCTCGTCGGGATGCCGGTCAGGCATATTCGTCCAGCAATCCGCGGAGGGTGCGGATCGCCGCCGCCGCCGGTCGCAGGCCATCTTCAGCGCCACTCGCGCTGTCGCCACGCGGGGCGTTGCCTGGATCGCCGCCGCGGCCGGAGCGTCCGTGGCCGACGTTCGCCTGGCCCAGCTGCAGGCCGTGCTGGCCGAGCATGTCGCGCAGGCGCGGCAGGCTGGCCTCGATCGCCTGGCGGACCTCGGAGTGGGCGCTGCTGAATTCGGCGCTGACGCGGTCGCCATCGAGCCGGACGCGCACGTCGATCGGGCCGACGTGCTCGGGATTGAGGCGGATCTGGGCGTGGCCGAGGCGTTGTTCGGCCATCCAGGCGATGCGCGCGCCGAAGCCGTCGTCGAAACCGGCATCGGGATCGGCCGGCAATGCCAGTGGCGTCGTGGGCGGCAACACCGACAGGGTCGCGCGCAACGCCGCGGGCGCGGGGGTCGTGGCGGCCAGGGTGAAACTGTCAGCGGTCACGGCATCGGCGGCAGTGGCGCCATCGTCGCCCGGCTTGCCGGCATCGCGCCCGGCCCCGGCGGAACTGCCGCTGGCGACGAGCGCGGCGAGCGCGGCAGGCGCTTCGCCACCGGGATTGGCGGCGGCGACGGTCGCGATGGTGAGCGGCGGGCCGCCGGCCGCGACCATCGCCGGACGCAGCGGGGCCGGCGAGGCGCCGCCTGCTGCGCCGGGTCCACCGTCCGCTGCCGTGGCAGCAGCAACGGGCAGCGCCCAGGTGCCCGAAAGCAGCGCGAGGAACTGGTCGGGCAGTTCGGTCGCCGGGGGCGCGCTGTCATCAGCCTGGGTGGTGGCGGCCGCGACCGGCAACGGCGATGGCGACGCAGCAGCGTTGGCATCGACAGGGCTGGAGGCGGCCAGCAGGGTGGCGAAATCGTCGCGGGCATCGGCGTCGCGGTCGCGGTCCACGGAGACGGCGTCGCGCTTGCCGGCATTGCTGGCCGGCGCCGCCGGCTCCGGGCCGGCGGAGGCGCTGCGCTGCGCCGCGCGTCCGCAGCGGGCGTCGGCTGCCGCGCGCGCCGAACCGTCGTTCGCCGTGGATCTTGGCGCCGGGTCATCGGCGGGAAACGACCGGGGCGCCTTCGCCGCCGTGCGCCCGGCGCGCTGGCCTGCATCGGGCTTGCCGCTGTCCGCCTGGGGGACGGCGCCTGGCGCGCCGATCCTGAGGCCGGTCACGACGCCGGCTCGGTCTGCTCGGCGGCCACGGCGGCGGCGCGCGCACGGCGGCCGCCAAGATCGTCCAGCTCGCGCTGAACGCGTTGCTCGGCGACCCGGGATTCCTGGGCGCGGTAGCTGTCGGCCAGCTGTTCCAGCACCTTGGTCTCGCGGCTGGCCAGCAACAGGCGTGCGCGCTCGACGTCACCCTGCTGGCGGCTGTGGTCGACGATGCCGGCCTGCTGCGTCACCGCGGCGTTGAGGCGCTCGCGGAACGCGAGCCGGTTGACCAGCAGCGCTGGCGCGATCAACGCCGCCGACGGCGCGGCGGCGTATTCCTCGGCGTAGCGGCGCAGCGCGTCGAGGCGCTCCTGTTGTTCGACCAGCGCGCGTTCGCGCTCGGCGACCTCGCGGGCGACCGCATCCTGGCGTTGCTGCACGACTTTGAGCAGGGGATCGAGACGTTGCGAACGCATCGGGATCAGGTCTCCAGGTAGATCGGTAGTTGGGTGGTGTCGGTGTCGTCGAGCAGCTGCGCGAGCGCGGCGCGGCTGGCATCGACGTCGGACGATTCGGTGACGTCCTGGCTCAGGAATGCCTGGATTGCCGGCCAGCGCGCCATCGCCTCGTCGACCGCCGGATCGCTGCCGCGCTGGTAGGCGCCGATCGCGATCAG
>JBBRWW010000052.1:0-18859 GCA_038248955.1 Lysobacterales bacterium | reverse complement strand
TGCCCAACGTGCGCAGCCCGGCGAGCACCGTCAACTGCGACTTCCGGGGCACGGCTTTGCCACTCTCCCAGTTGTAGATGGACTGGCCACTGGCGCCGGCGAGCTTGCCGAAATCCGCGGCCGACAGGCCCAGCCGTGCCCGCAGCGATCGCAGGCCCTTGGCGACGAAGCGGGTAGGGGGAGCTTCCGGGCTTGCCGGCGCGCTCTTGCTGCTGGCCTTGCCCGCGGCCTTGACTTGGCGCGTCAGCAGCGCGACCTGGCGCTTGAGTTCGGCGATTTCGCGGCGGTGGGTGCTGCTGGCTTTCTTCAACGGCTCGAACTGCGCCCGTATCTCTTTGCGGGCCAATCGGGTGATTTCGTTCTTGAGCACGGAACCTAGGCTGGTCATTGCATTCACCGGCAGGGGAGACGGGCCCAGTCTAGCGTTCAGCCGAACCGGGGCAATGAAAAAGGTGGCGGCCGGTGCCCGCAAGCTGGCGCTGGCCTCACGGTCGGGCCTTCCACGAAGCGGGGCTTGGTGCTGCTCCGGCGACGCCTCAGCGCCGATCGAGCCGGTAGGCCGACGTCGCCAGCGCGGTTACGCCTTCAGCGACGAAGCCCGGGTGCGTAGACAGGATGTCGGCGCGTGCGAGTAACGACACGCTCCAGTCGCGTTGGTACAACGCGCGGACCTCGGCTTGATCGACGGAAAACGGCGGGCCGGCCTTTTCGGCCTGCGGATACTCCAGCGTGACCAGCAGGCCGCGGCAACCGTGCGGCAGGCTGGCGTAAAGCTCGCCGACGTAGCGCCGGCGCAGGTCCTCCGGCAACGCGATCAGCGCGGCGCGGTCGAACACGCCCTCGCAGCCGACCAGTGCCTCGGCATCGAGTGCGAACGCATCGCCGCAGATCAGCTCGATGCCGTCATGGCGGTAATGGGTGCCAAGGCGCGACTCGCGGGTGGTCGGGGCCAGGCCGTGTTCGGCGAAGAACTGTTCCACGGCCAGCCGCGACAGCTCCACCCCCAGCACCTGGTGGCCCTGGGCGCGCAGCCACAGCAGGTCGAGCGACTTGCCGGCCAGCGGCACGAACACGCGGCTGCCGACGGGCAACGCCAGCGACGGCCACAGCTGCGGCAGCCACGGCGTCACCGTGTCCTGGTGGAAGCCGATGCGGCCTTCGCGCCAGCGCTCGTGCCAGAAGGTGGGGTTCATGGGGTCAGGGTCTCTGAGGGACGGAGTGCGCGTGGCGATCGTTGAGCCGTACTTGCTTGGGTGCGGGAGAGCCCCTCACCCCAGCCCTCTCCCGCAAGCGGGAGAGGGGGCAGAACAAGGAGCGGGAGAAAAAGCGCGCGACGAAACCTGCAGGCTATCCAACGCACAACCCTTCAACTTTCCATCGCGCCGCGCCGCGACATCGTCGGCGGGCGGGAAAGCACAACGTGCCGCCGCGCGCAACGAACTCCGCAGGCTATTCAACGGACAACCCTTCAACCTTCTGCCAACCCCTCGGCAGCAACCCGCCGCGCGTCGCCCGCGCCGCCACATAGGCATCGAGGTCCTTCCAGTTCAACGTCATGGTGCGCACGCCGGACTGCACGCTGAGCGTGGCGCCGGGCGCGATGACCGCGACCGCGACCACCCGCTCGGTGCCGAGCTTGGCCTTGGGGATGTCGATCAGCTTGTTGCCCTTGCCCTTGTCGAGCTCCGGCAATTCGGCGACCGGGAACGCGAGCAGGTGACCGGCGCTGGTCGCCACCACCACGCGGTCGGTCGCGACGCTGCCGACCGCGGCCGGCTGCAGCACCTTGGCGTTCGGGGTCAGCGACAGCATCGCCTTGCCGGCCTTGTTGCGGCCGGTGAGGTTCTCGAAGCGGGTCACGAAGCCATAGCCATGGCTGCTGGCCAGCACGAAGCGGGCATCGTTGTCGCCGCTGGCGATCGCCTGGAACGACGCGCCCGGCAGCAGCGAGAAGCGCCCGGTCAGCGGCTCGCCGTTGCCGCGCGCCGACGGCAGGCCATGCACGATGGTCGAGTAGCTGCGGCCGGTGGAGTCAATGAACGCGACCTGCTGGGTGCTGCGCGATTTCGCCGCCGCGAGCAGGCTGTCGCCGTCGCGGTAGCCCAGGGTCGAGGCATCGATGTCGTGGCCCTTGGCGGCGCGCACCCAGCCTTTTTCGCTGAGCACCACGGTCATTGGTTCGCTCGGCACCAGCTCGGTTTCGCTCAAGGCCTGCGCCGCGCCGCGCGCAACCAGCGGCGAGCGGCGGGCGTCGCCGAATTTCCTGGCGTCGGCGAGCAGTTCATCCTTGACCAGCTTCTTGAGCTTGGCCTTGCTGGCGAGGATCGCGCTGATCTTGTCGCGTTCGACCGCCAGTTCGGCCTGCTCGCCGCGGATCTTCATCTCCTCCAGCCGCGCCAGTTGCCGCAGCTTGGTCTCGAGGATGTAGTCGGTCTGCTCCTCGTCCAGCGCGAAGCGCGCCATCAGCACCGGCTTGGGCTCGTCCTCACTGCGGATGATGCGGATCACTTCATCGAGGTTGAGGAACGCGACCAGCAAGCCTTCCAGCAGGTGCAGGCGGCGCTCGACCTTGTCGAGGCGGTGGTTGAGGCGTCGGGTCACGGTGTCGGTGCGGAACGCCAGCCATTCGGTCAGGAACGACTTCAGGTTCTTGACCTGCGGGCGCCCGTCCAGGCCGATGACGTTGAAGTTGACCCGGAAGCTTTTCTCCAGGTCGGTGGTCGCGAACAGATGGCCCATCAACTGCTCGGCGTCGACGCGGTTGCTGCGCGGGATCAGCACGATGCGGGTCGGGTTGGCGTGGTCGGACTCGTCGCGGATGTCCTCCAGCCACGGCAGCTTCTTGGCGCGCATCTGTTGGGCGATCTGCTCGATGACCTTGCCCGGCGAGGCCTGGTGCGGCATCGCGGTGATCACCAGGTTGGTGCCTTCGCGTACCCAGGTGGCGCGGGCGCGCACGCTGCCCAGGCCGGTCTCGTACATCGCCAGCAGGTCGGCGCGCGGGGTGATGATCTCGGCGGTGGTCGGATAGTCCGGGCCGAGCACGTGCTCGCACAGGTCGCGCACGGTCGCGTCGGGGTCGTCGAGCAGCCGCACGCAGGCGCTGACGACCTCGTTGAGGTTGTGCGGCGGCACGTCGGTGGCCATGCCGACCGCGATGCCGGTGGTGCCATTAAGCAGCAGGTGCGGCAGGCGCGCCGGCATCCACGTGGGCTCTTCCAGGGTGCCGTCGAAGTTTGGGGTCCAGTCGACCGTGCCCTGGGTCAGTTCGCCCAGCAGCACGTCGGCGATCGGGGTCAGCTTGGACTCGGTATAGCGCATCGCCGCGAACGACTTGGGGTCGTCGCTGGAGCCGAAATTGCCCTGGCCCTCGACCAGCGGGTAGCGGTACGAGAACGGCTGCGCCATCAGCACCATCGCCTCGTAGCAGGCGCTGTCGCCGTGCGGGTGGTACTTGCCGATGACGTCGCCGACGGTGCGCGCGGACTTCTTCGGCTTGGCGCCGGCGTTGAGCCCGAGTTCGCTCATCGCGTAGATGATCCGTCGCTGCACCGGCTTGAGGCCGTCGCCGAGGAACGGAAGGGCGCGGTCGAGCACCACGTACATCGAATAGTCGAGGTAGGCGCGCTCGGCGTATTCGCGCAGCGGGATCTGTTCGAAGCCGTGGAAAACCGGGCGTACGGGGTCGGTCATGGGGCGGGGCGGACTCTATTGGTTTGCTTGGAGGGTGATTCTACCGGGCCGGCTAGCGCCTTCGTCCCGCGGGGCAGGGCAGGAGCGTCGGCGTGCCACGGTGCCGGCGGCGCCCGAGTTGGGGGCGCGCACTCGGGGATGGACTCCGGGGTGGGGTGCCGACGGTAGCCCTGGTTCGGACGGCCTTCAACCGATCGCCGCGGCCCTGGCTGCATCCGGCCTTGGAGGTCGGTCGTATCTCAGGCATCGGAAACGGCAGGATGAGGCGCCATGACATGCACGCTGCAACGCCCTTCCTGCGCCGTGAGAAATCCCCGCCCTGATTGCCACGACGGGTGGCTTCGCGCATTTTCATCCGTTGCTGATGGTGAGCGTGTGCGTGAGCGTCGCGCTGCGCTTGCGTCGCGACGCGCGGCTGTGGGGCGGGCGGTGGGGGCAATCGCGCCCTGGCGGCCACTCGTGGCTACAATCGGCCCATCGCAAACGGCGGGTGCGGCGGGCATGACGGAAACGATGACGGCGGAGTCCTCTGCCGCGGAAGCACTGGCGGTGACGCTCACGGCGGTCGCCGGCGGTGATCGCGCGGCCTTCGAGCAGTTGTACCGCGCCACCTCGTCGAAGTTGTTCGGCGTGTGCCTGCGGGTACTGCCCGACCGCGAAGAGGCCGAGGACGTGCTGCAGGAGGTCTTCGCCACGGTCTGGCGCAAGGCCGCGCAGTTCGATGCCAGCCGCGCCGGCGCCATCACCTGGCTGGCGATGATCGCGCGCAACAAGGCGATCGACCGGCTGCGCGCGAATCCGGCCAGTGCCCGCACTGCGCCGATCGAATGGGCCGACAACGTCGCCGATCCCGCGCCCTCGCCCCTGCATGCGACCGAGAGCGCGGTGGAAAACACCCGCCTCAACGGCTGCATGGACCAATTGGACGATCGGCGCCGCTCGCTAATCCGCACGGCGTTTTTCGACGGCGCGACCTACGAGGAGCTGGCGGCGCGGATCGGTTCGCCGCTGGGCTCGGTCAAGAGCTGGATTCGTCGTGGCCTGCAACAACTGCGGACGTGCCTTGAACAATGAACATGACTGACGAACAACTCGAGCGCGACCCACCCAGCGACGACCTGCTGGCCGCCGAATACGTGGTGGGGGTGCTGGATATCGATGGCCGTCGACGCGCGCAATCGCGCATCGAGGCCGAGCCCGCGTTTGCAGGACTGGTCGCGGCGTGGGAGCAGCGTTTCGCGACCTTGCTCGGCGAGATCGACCCGGTCACCGTCCCCGCGCACGTCTGGCTGCGCCTGCGCACGCGGCTGGGCTGGTCGCCGGTCGAAGGCGCCAGGCGGGGCGTGTGGCAGAACGCCGCCTTCTGGCGCGCGACGACGGCGGTGGCTGCCGCGGCGGCGATCGCCGTGGTGGTGGTCGGACGCCTGCCGCAGGCGCCGCTGCCCACGGCCACTCCGCCGCAGGTCGCGGTGCAGCCAACGCCTGCGCCCGTCCAGGACGAAGCGGCCGCTGCCAAGCCGGTCACGACGCTGTCCCACGATGACGGCACCCCGGGCTGGCTGGCGTCGGTCGACGTGGCCCGCGGCAGCGTGCTGATGGTGCCGATCCCGGCGCCGGCCGACGCGCAGGGCCGGGTGCCCGAACTGTGGCTGATCCCGGCCGGCGAAGCCCCGGTATCGCTGGGCCTGGTGTCGATCAACAAGGCGCACACGGTGTCCGTGCCGGCCGCCATCCGCCGTGCGCTCGCCGTGGGCTCGACCCTGGCGATCACCCTGGAGCCGCAAGGTGGCGCGCCCAAGGGCATCCCGACCGGCCCGGTCATCGTGAAGGGTGACATCCGCACGATCTGATCGGTGACGGGGTCAAGGGCGTCATCGGCGACCGCCGCAGGTTGCGGTTGACGCCCTTCCGCGTTTCCCGGTCCGGTGCATCCGCCGGCGTGCATCGGCCGTACCTGCCCTCCATCGGATATGGAGCCGCAGATGTCGCAATCGTTACCAACGCCGTCGTTGCCCCTGCGGCCGGAGTCTCCGGTTTCCGGGGAGGCCGCGCCGACCCCATCGTGGTTGCAGCGCGGCGCGCGGACCATCGCGCGCTGGTTTGATACCAGCGCCGCCGACCCAAGCGCGGCCGATGAGGTCGACGATGGCGCCGCCGACCGCATCGACTGGCTGCGCGCGGCACCGTTCGTGGCGTTGCACCTGGCTTGCCTGGCGGTGTTCTGGGTCGGCGTCTCGGCGGTGGCGGTATGGACCGCCGTAGCGCTGTACGCGCTGAGGATGTTCGCGGTGACCGGGTTCTATCACCGCTATTTCTCCCACAAGACCTTCCGTACCTCGCGCACGGTGCAGTTCGTGTTCGCGTTGATCGGCGCGTCGAGCGTGCAGCGCGGGCCGCTGTGGTGGGCCGCTCACCACCGCAACCACCATCGCCATGTCGAGACCGCGCTCGATCCGCATTCGCCGACCGTGTACGGATTCCTGTGGAGCCATGTCGGCTGGTTTCTCACCCGGCGTGGATTCCGGACCCACTGGGAACGCATTCCCGACCTCGCAAAGTTCCCGGAACTGCGCTGGCTGGACCGCTACGACACGCTGGTGCCGGTGACGCTGGCCGCCGCCCTCTACGGCCTGGGCGCGCTATTGCAGGCGGTCGCGCCGCAACTGGGCACCAGCGGCGGGCAGATGCTGGTGTGGGGTTTCTTCGTGTCCACCGTCGTGCTGTTCCACGCCACGGTCACGATCAACTCGCTGGCGCATGTGTTCGGGTCGCGGCGCTTTGACACCAGGGACGACAGCCGCAACAACGCCTGGCTGGCGCTGATCACGTTCGGCGAGGGCTGGCACAACAACCACCACTTCTACCCGGGCACCGTGCGGCAGGGCTTCCGCTGGTGGGAGTTCGACCTCACCTGGTATGGCCTGCGGCTGTTGGCCGCGCTCGGTCTGGTGCACGGACTGAAACCGATCCCTGCCTGGGTGCTCGAAAAGGCGAGGCACTGACATGCGCATCGCCGTCGTCGGATCGGGGATCGCCGGGCTCGCCTCGGCATGGCTGCTGTCGGCCGAGCACGAGGTGACGCTGTTCGAGGCCAGCGACCGTCTTGGCGGCCACACGCATACCCACGACATCGATCTGCACGGCCGTCGCTATGCCGTGGATACCGGCTTCATCGTCCATAACGCCGCGAATTACCCGCTGCTGACGCAGTTGTTCGGCGAGCTTGGCGTGGCCACGAAGCCGACCACGATGAGCTTCTCGGTGCGCAATGAGGCCAGTGGCCTGGAATACAACGCCGCCACCGTGGACACGTTGTTCTGCCAGCGCCGCAACCTCGTGTCGCCGCGCTTCCTGGGCATGGTGCGCGACCTGATGCGCTTCTACCGCCAGGCGCCGGCGCTGCTCGATGGCGACGGGCACGTGGACAGCCCCGGTCCAACGCTCGGCGAGTACCTGGACCGGCACCGCTACGGCGCGGCGTTCCGCGACGACCACCTGGTGCCGATGGCGTCGGCGCTGTGGTCCTCGCCGGCGGCGCAGATCCTGGCATTCCCGGCGCGCTATCTGGTGCAGTTCATGGTCAACCACCAGATGTTGCAGGTGAGCGACCGCCCGCAGTGGCGGGTGGTACAGGGCGGTTCGTCGACTTACGTGACTGCATTGCGCCAGCGCTGGACGGTGCACGAGCGCCTGGGCTGCGCGGTGCAGGCGGTGCGCCGCGATGTCGACGGCGTCGAGATCCGCAGCGCACGCGGCCTTGAGCGCTTCGACCAGGTCGTGCTCGCGTGCCACAGCGACCAGGCGCTGGCGCTGCTGGCTGATGCCGGCGAGCGCGAGCGCGACATCCTCGGCGCGATGCCCTACCAGGCCAACGACACCGTGCTGCACACCGATGCGCGGTTGCTGCCGCGCAACCGCAAGGCATGGGCTGGCTGGAACGCCCACATCCCGCGCGAGCCCGGCGCCGCCTGCACGGTCAGCTACTGCATGAACCTGCTGCAGGGCATCGAGTCGCCTGAACCCTTCGTGGTGACCTTGAACCGCAGTGACGCGATCGATCCGGCCAAGATCCTGCGGCGCATGCAGTACGACCACCCGGTCTACAGCCACGCATCGGTCGCGGCGCAGGCGCGCAAGGCGGAGATCCAGGGCCGCAACCACACCTGGTTCGCCGGCGCCTACTGGGGGTGGGGATTTCACGAGGACGGCATGCGCAGCGCCGCGGAAGTCGCCCGCGCGCTTGGCGCGCGCTGGCCGGTCGCCAGTGCGGCCCAAAACACCAGTACGCTCGGTGGCGTCGCAGAAGACATCGCGGCATGAGCGCCGTGCTCGCCAGTGCGGTGTACGAAGGCACGGTCCGCCACCACCGGCACGGGACGCGCCCGCACGCGTTCGACTACCGCGTCGCCCAGCTCTATCTCGACCTCGACGAGGTCGATCGCGTCTTCGACCGCCGCTGGCTATGGTCGTCGCGCCGCCGCAATGTCGCCGAATTCCGCCGCAGCGATTATCTGGGCCCGGCCGACATGCCGCTGGCAGACGCGGTGCGCGAGCGCGTCCGTCTGGCCACCGGGCACCGCCCCGCCGGTCCGATCCGGCTGCTGACCCACCTGCGTTACTTCGGCCTCGTGTTCAACCCTGTCAGCTTCTACTACTGCTACGCCGCCGACGGCACCACCCTCGACACCGTGGTCGCCGAGATCACCAACACGCCGTGGCGCGAGCGCCATGCGTACGTGCTGCCGGTGGCGACGGCGCAATCGCGCGGCCGCGCGTGGCATTGGCAGTTCGCCAAGGCGTTCCACGTCTCGCCCTTCCTGCCGATGGACCGCGACTACGACTGGCGCTTCACCGCGCCGGGCGACGACCTGCGCGTGCACATGCAGGTGCTGACTGGCGGCGAGCGCGAGTTCGACGCGACGCTCGAATTGCAGCGACGGCCGCTCGACGCGCGCTCACTGGCGCGCGTGCTGTGGCGCTACCCGGCCATGACCGCGCAGGTCGTCACCGCCATCCACTGGCAGGCGCTGCAGCTGTGGCTGAAGCGAACGCCCGTCCACGACCACCCGCGAGGTTCGCCATGACCACGACTGCAACGCCCACGCTCCAAGCGTCGATTGACCGCCCCATGCCCGGCCCGGATGGGTCCGACCACGACGCTCCCGGCAAGCGCGCCGCGCGCGCTGGGGCCATGGCATTTGGCCCGCTGGACCGGCTGCTGCGCGGGCGCCTGGTCGAGCAGATGGGGTTGCTGCGCGGCGGTCGGCTGGTCCTCGAGGATGCGCTGGGCACTGTCGCGCTGGGCTCGGACGATGCCGGCAGCGGTCCGCACGCGCCGCCGGTGCGGTTGTGGATCGATGATCCGGGTTTCTACCGCGCGGTCGCGGCCAATGGCAGCGTCGGCGCCGGCGAGGCCTACATGGATGGCGCGTGGCGTTGCAGCGACCTGGTTGGCCTGTTCGGCCTGTTGGTGCGCAACCGCGAGTTGCTCGATGGCATGGAAACCGGGGTCGCACGCTTGGGCGGGCTGGCGATGCGCGCCTGGAACGCGCTGCGTCGCAATACCCGCACCGGCAGCCGCCGCAACATCGCCGCCCACTACGACCTCGGCAACGCGTTTTTCGGTTTGTTCCTGTCGCCGGACCTGATGTATTCATCGGCGATGTTCGCCGGCAGCGACGGGGTGCTCGATGGCGGCATCATCGATGATCGCGCGCTCGACGCCGCGTCCACCCGCAAGCTGGACCGAATCTGCCAGAAGCTCGACCTGCAGCCCGGCGACCGCGTGATCGAGATCGGCACCGGCTGGGGCGGTTTCGCGATTCACGCGGCGCGCCACTACGGCTGCCACGTCACCACCACCACCATCTCGCGCGAACAGCATGCGCTGGCGGCGGATCGCGTCGCCGCCGCCGGGCTCGGCGACCGCATCACGCTGCTGCTTCAGGACTACCGCGACCTCGCTGGCCAGTACGACAAGCTGGTATCGATCGAAATGGTCGAGGCGATTGGGGCGCGATACCTCGATACGTATTTCGCCACGCTTGGCCGACTGCTTAAGCCCGACGGGCTGGCGTTGTTGCAGGCGATCACGATCGAGGACCATCGCTACGCGCAGGCGCTGACATCGGTGGACTTCATCAAGCGGCACGTGTTTCCGGGCAGCTTCATTCCGTCGATCAACGTCCTGCTGGCCGCCAAGACACGCAGCAGCGACCTCGCGTTGACGCACCTGGAGGATTTTGGCGGCTCCTACGCGCTGACGTTGCGCGCCTGGCGCGAGCGCTTCCTGGCGCAACTGCCGGCGGTGCGCGCGCAGGGCTTCGACGAGCGTTTCATCCGCCTGTGGGAGTTCTACCTCGCCTATTGCGAGGGCGGCTTCCGCGAGCGCTCGATCGGGGTCGCCCAGCTGTTGATGGCCAAGCCGGGCCACCGCGGCGCGGCGTTCCTGCCGGGGCTGTCCGCAGGCGTCGAACGCCCCTCGCGGGCGGCGTGCTGACATGGCGTTCTGGGGCAACTTCGTCGGCTACCAGGTGGTGTGGTTCGCGATCGTGATCGGCGCCGGGCAGGGGCAGCCGTGGCCGGGAGTCGGCGCTGCGGTGGCATTCGTCGCGTGGCAGTCATGGGGGCCGCAACGAGCGCTGATGCTGCGGTTGGTGGCGGTGGCCCTGCTGGTGGGCGCCGTCATCGACGGCGCACTGTCGGCTGGCGGGCTGTTGGCGTATGCGTCGCCATGGCCTTCGCCGCCGTGGCCGCCGGTCTGGATACTGGCGATCTGGGCGGCCTTCGCGGTGACGCTGCCGCGGTCGCTGGCATTCCTGCAGGGCCGTCCCTGGGTGGCGGCGACGTTCGGTGCAGTGGGCGGCCCGCTGGCCTATCTGGCGGCGGCGCGGCTGGGCTCGGCGGTGGCATTCGCGATGCCACGGTGGCCGGCGTTGCTGGTCCTTGCCTTGGCGTGGGCGGTCGCCATGCCGCTGCTGGCCGGCCTGGCCCGGCGATTTTCCGGCGCGGCACTGCTGCCGACGCCGGCCAACGGAGTGCCATCGCGATGAATTTGGTTTCCCAAGTGTTGACGATGTGGCTGCTCGCGGCAGTGGCGATGACCGCCGGGTGGGCCTGGCAGCGTCGCCGCGCGAATGCGGGCATCGTCGACGTGATCTGGGCCGCCGGCGTGGGTGGCAGTGCGTTGCTGTACGCCGTCACCGGCCAGGGTGCCGCGTTGCCGCGCATCACCGTCGCGATCCTCGGCGGCGCGTGGGGCCTGCGACTGGCCTGGCATCTGTGGCAGCGGGTGCGCAGCGAGGCCGAGGATGGACGTTACGCCAACCTGCGCGAGCATTGGCACGGCGACCAGCGCAGGTTCTTCGCGTTCTTCCAGTTCCAGGCGGCGCTGGTGGTGATGTTTTCGCTGCCGCTGCTGGCGGTGGCCGGCAATCCGGTTGCCGGGTTCACGGGCTGGTGGATCGCCGGCATCGCGATCTGGGTCGCCAGCGTGGTCGGCGAGTCGATCGCCGACCGGCAACTGGCGCGCTTCCGGCAAGACCCGGCCAACGCCGGCCGCACCTGCCGCGCCGGGCTGTGGCGCTACTCGCGCCATCCGAACTACTTCTTCGAGTGGACGCACTGGTTTGCCTATGTATGCCTGGCCGTTGGTTCGCCGTGGCCGTGGCTGGCGTGGCTGGGTCCGGTGGTGATGTGGGTGTTCCTGCGCTGGATCAGCGGCATTCCCTACACCGAGGCGCAGGCGCTGCGCACGCGCGGCGACGACTACCGGGACTACCAGCGCAGCACGTCGATGCTGGTGCCGTGGTTTCCCAAGGCGCCTTCCAAATCCATTGAAACCCCGAGGAACCCACCATGAACCGCATCGCGCTCCCCGTGGCCGAACTGGCCCGCGAACGTGCCGCCCCCGGGCCGCTGGGCTGGGCCGAAAAGGGCTGGCTGCCCGACGCGCTGATCCGCCACGGCATCCGCCGGCAGTGCGAACAGCGCCTGCAGCAGGAGCGTAGCGATGGACTGCAGGCCAGCGCCGCGATCTTCCAGCAACGCATCGAGGCGTTGCGCGCCAGTCCGGTCGCCATCCACACCGACGCCGCCAACGCCCAGCATTACGAACTGCCGCCGGCATTCTTCCAGCACTGCCTCGGCAAGCGCCTCAAGTACTCGGGGTGCTACTACCCGCGTGGCGACGAGACTTTGGACCAGGCCGAGGACGCGATGCTGGCGCTGTATGGCGAGCGCGCGCAACTGGACGATGGCCAGGACATCCTTGAGCTGGGCTGCGGCTGGGGATCACTCACGCTGTGGATGGCCGAGCGCTTTCCCGCCGCGCGGATCACCGCGGTGTCGAACTCGCGCCCGCAGCGCGAATTCATCGAGGCCCAGTGCCGCCTACGCGCCCTGTTCAACGTGCGGGTGATCACCCGGGACGTGAACCAGCTGGAACTGGAGCCGTCGCAGTTCGACCGCTGCGTGTCGATCGAGATGTTCGAGCACATGCGCAACTACGAAACCCTGCTGGCGCGAATCGCCGGCTGGCTGCGGCCGGGAGGCAAGCTGTTCGTGCATGTGTTCTGCCACCGCACCGTGATGTACCCGTTCGAGACCCAGGGCGAGGACAACTGGATGGGCCGGCATTTCTTCACCGGCGGACTGATGCCCGCGTCCGACACGCTGTTGTGGTTCCAGCGCGACCTGCGCATCGAAAGCCGCTGGCACGTCGATGGCAGCCATTACGAGAAGACCGCCAACCATTGGCTCGCCCGCCAGGATGCCAACCGCCCGGCGGTGATGGCGGCGCTGGTGCAGGCGTATGGCGACGCCGCGCCGCTGTGGTTCCAGCGCTGGCGCATGTTCTGGATGGCGTGCGCCGAGCTGTTCGGCTACGCCGACGGCCAGGAATGGCTGGTCGCGCACTACCGTTTCGCGCGGCCCGCGATTTCTTTGTGATCCATCCGTTGACAAGCGCATCGCCGCATCGCACCATACGCGCCCCGCACAGCTGAACCGTGCGGGTTTGCCCGGGTGGCGGAATTGGTAGACGCACTAGCTTCAGGTGCTAGCGGGGGCAACTCCGTGGAGGTTCGAGTCCTCTCCCGGGCACCATACAAATGATCCGCGGTTGCTCACGGGTCACGGCGACAACAAAAAACCCCGCCCAGGCGGGGTTTTTTGTTGGGTGCATCGCGGGTCGCGAACCGCTATTCGACGCTGGTCGCCCAGCATCCGGACGGCTGCGGCCGCCCGAACAGGTAGCCCTGCGCGTACACGCAGCCCATCGCGAGCAAGGCCTGCTGCTGGGCTTCGGTTTCGACGCCCTCGGCGACGACCTCCAGACCGAGCGAGTGCGACAGCGCGAGGATTGCGCCGACGATGGCCGAGCTGCGCTGGGACGAGTCGCGGCCCAGCGGGTCGACGAACGAGCGGTCGATCTTGATCATCTTCAGCGGGAAGCGCTGCACGTAGCCCAGCGAGGAGTAGCCGGTGCCGAAATCGTCGAGCGCGGCTTCGACGCACGATGCGCGCAGGCGCTCGAGGATCTTCGCCACCGCCTCGGGATCGCCCAGCAGGGTGCCTTCGGTGACCTCGATGCGCAGTTGCGCCGGGTTGAAGCCGGTGTCGCGCGTCAGTTGCAGCAGGCGTTCGTCGAAGTCGGTGTTCTGGAAATGCCGCGGTGAGATATTGAGGGTGATGTAGCCGCCGTCGCGCACCAGGTCGGCGCCGGCGGCGCAGGCCAGGCGGTACATCTGCCAGTCGATCGCTTCGATGAGCCCGCTGTCCTCGGCGACCGACAGGAAGTCGGCGGGCAGCAGCACGCCGCGGCGCGGATGCCGCCAGCGCACCAGCGCCTCGTAGCCGACGATGCTGCGATCGGCCAAGCGCACCAGCGGCTGGAAGTACGGTTCGAACTGCCCGGCCGCCAACGCGGCGCGCAATTCATGCTCGAGGCCAAGCACGTCCATCGCGGCCTGCTGCAGGGTGTCGTCGAACAGGACGAAACGCTGGCGGCCGGCGCTCTTGGCGCGGTACAGCGCGACGTCGGCATCGTGTAGCAGGGCATCGGTGCTGGTGTAGCGCTCGTCGCTGATCGCGATGCCGATGCTGGCGGATGTCTGCAGCTCACGCCCGCCGATCTGCATCGGCCGCTGCAGGGCGGCCTGCACGCGCTGGGCGACCTTGCAGGCGGTCCGCGGCACCGGCGCGTCCTCGAGCAGGATCGCGAACTCGTCCCCCGACAGCCGTGCGACCAGGTCCGGTTCGCGGATGCACTCGGCCAACCGGCGCGCCACCTCGCGCAGTACCTCGTCACCAGCGAGGTGGCCGAGACTGTCGTTGAACAGCTTGAAGCGGTCGATATCGAGATAGAGCAGGGCGAAGCGACGGTCCGGGTTACGCCGCATCCCGGCGATCGCGCGCTCGAGGCGGTCGCGCAAATAGAGCCGATTGGGCAGGCCGGTCAGGGGGTCGTGCATGACCTGGTGCTGCAGCTTCGCCTCGATCTGCTCGCGCACGGCGATCTGGGCGCTGAGCTCGGAGGTGCGCTCGGCCACGCGGCGCTCGAGGTCGGCGTTGAGCGCGAGCATCGCCACCGCGCTGCGCCGCCGTTGCAGGCTGTTGGCGATCTGGTACGACACATAGGTCAACAGTTCCGCATCGTCGGCGTCATAGGTCAGCTCCGGACGGTAACTCTGCACGGCGACCACGCCGATCACCCCTTCGCTGGCCAGCAGTGGCACGCCCAGCCAGCAAACCGCCGGCGTGTGGCTGATCGCCGTTGAATCAAGTTCGCCCAACGCGACCAGCCGGTCGGCCTCGGCGGCGTCGGCCAGCAAGGCACGGCCGTTGCGGATCACGTACTCGCTGAGGCCGCGTCCGACCTGGCGCGGCGGTCGCACGTCGTCCTGGGCGTCGATGAAGTACGGGAATTCCAGTTGCGCTCCGTCGCAGGAAAGCAACGCGATATAGAAATTCTCGGCATTGAGCAGTTCGCCCACCGCGTGGTGGATGTGCCGATAGAAGCGCTCGCTGCTCTCGTCGGTATTGGCCAGCGCGGCGATGCGGTACAGCGTCGCCTGCAGGTGCTCGCCGCGCAGGCGCTCGAACACCTGCTTCTGCAGGTCGATATTGGCCTCGGCCAGTTCATGGGTGCGGTCGACCACGCGCTGCTCGAGTTCGGACTGACTGTTCTTTCGCTCCAGCGCCGTGAGAACGTGCTCGGCGACGAACGACAGCAGGGCCTGGTCGGCGGGTGTATAGCGCGTGCCATCGATATAACTCTGCACCACCATGGCGCCACGGACCTGGCCATCGCGGATCATCGGCACGCCGAGCCAGTCCGGGCTTGGGGGTCCGAGGCGGCGCAACGGCCCTGACACCTTTTCGCCCAGTTGATCGCTCGGCCCCATCAAGGAATGGCCATCGCGGATCAGGTACCAGGTCAGTCCACGCTCGATCTGCGCAAGCGGCATTTCCGTGTCGGGATCGTACTGGTCATGGTCGACGGTATCGGCGAAGTAGAGAAAACGCAGCGCCTCGCGCTCGCGTTCGTACATGACGATGTAGAAGTTCTCGGCGTACATCAGCCCGCCGACGATCTGGTGCAGGCCCTCCAGCATGTGCGGCAAGTCGAGGCTGGAGCCGGCCATGTCGGCGATGGCGAACAACGCATGCTGCAATTGCTCGGCCTGGGCGAGCTGCGCGACCGACGCATGCAGGCGCTGTGCCTGCAGGAGCTCGGCCAGGCGGGTGCCGGCGGCCGCGAGCCACGGCTCCACGGCGTGGTTGGCGGCCGCCGGCAGCGCCTGGCCGAACGCGAACACCAGCACCGCGACCGACTGGCCGTCGTCGCACAGCACCCGAGCGTGATCGACGGGCGCATCGCCTTGGCGGTGGGCCTCCATCCACGCCTGGACGCTGGCGGCCAACGGTGAATCCGGTTCGTCGGGGGAAATCGCGATGGCTTCCGGCCAGCGTGCCGACCACGCCAGCGACGGTGCCGCGATCCCTGCCGTGGCCAACCCCGCGAGCAAGGCCCTTGCACAGCCTTCGACCGTCGTGGCGGCGTGGATCGCCAGCAACGGATCGACAGGCGCGAACAAATCGGGTGCAAGCGGCGGCGGCGACGCCGCGATCAACGGATCGCCGAGCACGTGGGGACCTGTCATGCGGGAGCCTCCCCGAGGCGGGTCATGGGCTGGGAGTCCGGTACGGGCGCGCAGCGGCAAGGGATGGCAATGGTCCGCTGCTGCAAGCTTGCGGCGCCGGCGTTGTTCGCCCCGATGGCGATCGGTGCGCGAGGTGCTGGTTGCAGGCTGGTCATGGTCGAGTAACTCCCCTGAATTGCCGTCGGGAACCCACCACCATTCCCCCCGCGACTCTTCGTTGACGGCAGCCGTGTAAAATCCTTGAATGAACAAACCACCCAGCAAGCGCGGATCCGGCCGCGGAGGAAAGACCCCCGGCAAGGCCGGCCCCGCGAAATCCGCCGGCGCACCCCGTGGTAACGCCGCCAAGGGCGTCAAGCCCAAGCGCGCGCCGTGGTTGCCCGATGTTACCCATGCCGGCGCCGGTCGTGCGCACCGCCCGTCCGCTCATGGCGCGGCGGGTGGCATGCCGGGCGAGCTGCGCGATCCGCACGCCGACCGCGAGGCCGCGCGCTACGAGCAGCCGATCGCCAGCCGCGAAATGATCCTGCAGTTGCTGACCGCCGCGGACGGCCCGATGACCGCCGACGTGCTGGCCGGGAAGCTTGCATTGACCGAGCCTGATCGCTTCGAGGCCCTCACCGCCCGGATGCGGGCCATGGTCCGCGATGGCCAGCTGCTGCAAAACCGCAAGGGCGAGTTCGCTCCGGCGGCGCGCATGGACCTGATCCCGGGGGTGGTGATTGCCAATCCCGACGGCTACGGCTTTCTGCGACTGGAAACCGGTGGCGGCGACGACCTGTTCCTGTCGCCGTTCGAGATGCGCAAGGTCATGCATGGCGACCGCGTGCTGGGCAGTGTCACCGGCGTGGACCGCCGCGGTCGCCGCGAAGGCGCGATCGTCGAGGTGCTGGAGCGCCGCCTGACCCGCCTGATCGGCCGTTACACCGAGGAGGCCGGCATCGGCTTCGTGGTGCCCGATGACCGCCGCATCCAGCGCAACCTGTTGATCCCGGCGGAGTCGCGCGGCGACGCCCAGTCGGGGCAACTGGTGGTGGCGGAAATCGTCACCACGGCCGACCCGCAACGCCCGCCGATGGGCCGCATCCTGACCGTGCTGGGAGACCGGTTGACTGCGTCGCTGGCGGTGCAGGCGGCGATCCACGGCCACGAGATCCCGCATGAGTTCCCGCAGCCGGTGCTCGCAGAGGCGGCGGCCGTGCCGCTGGAGGTCGAGCCCGCCGCGGCCGCGCAGCGCGTCGACCTGCGCATGCTGCCGCTGGTCACGATTGACGGCGAGGACGCCAAGGACTTCGACGACGCCGTCTACTGCGAACCCAACGCCGATGGCTTCCGCCTGGTGGTCGCGATCGCCGACGTCTCGCATTACGTCCGCCCCGGCACGCCGCTGGACGTGGAAGCGACCAACCGCGCGACCTCGGTGTACTTCCCCGGCTTCGTCGTGCCGATGTTGCCCGAGACCCTGTCCAACGGCATCTGCTCGCTGAAGCCCAAGGTCGACCGCCTGTGCTTCGTCTGCGACATGCAGATCGACCGACGAGGCGAGGTGCAGACCGCAAAATTCTACGAGGCGGTGATGCACTCGCACGCGCGCCTGACCTACAACCAGGTCTGGAACGCCGTGGCGCCGATCCCGCCCGAGGGCAGCGAGGTGCTGGAGGAGTTGCGCGACGATGCGCTCGCGCAGATCGGCTCGCTGCTGCCGCAGATCCAGCGCCTGCACCAGTTGTTCGGGGTGCTGGCCAAGGCCCGCGCGCGTCGCGGCGCGATCGAGTTCGAGACCAGCGAGGTGCGCTTCGTGCTCGGCACCCAGGGAGAGGTCGTGCAGGCCGGCATGCTGCAGCGCAACGACGCCCACAAGCTGATCGAGGAGTGCATGATCGCGGCGAACGTCGAGGCGGCGAAGTTCCTGATCGCCGCAGAGGTCCCCGCGCCGTTCCGCATCCATGACCGCCCGCCGGAGCAGAAGTACGCCGACCTGCTGGAGTTCCTCAAGGAATTCCACCTGCGCATGCCGCCGTGGTCGAAGGTGCATCCGGCCGACTTCACCGACCTGCTGAAGAAGATCCGCGAGCGGCCCGACGCTTCGTTGATCGAATCAGTATTGCTGCGCAGCCAGAGCCTGGCGGTGTACGACCCGGGCAACATCGGCCATTTCGGCCTCGCGCTCGAGGCGTACGCGCACTTCACCTCGCCGATCCGGCGCTATGCCGACCTGCTGGTGCACCGCGCGATCAAGCATGCGCTCAGTGGCGCGCGGCCGGAAACGTTCAAGTATTCGCCACGCGAGATGGCGGCGCTGTCGTTGCAGAGTTCCGAGCGCTCGCGCCGTGCCGACGACGCCACCCGCGAGGTCGACGACCGCTATCGCGCCGCGTGGATGGAGCAGCACATCGGCGGCCGGTTCGAGGGCACCATCAGCGGCGTGACCAGCTTCGGGCTGTTCATCGAACTCGACGAGTCCAAGGTCAACGGGCTCGTGCACGTGACGCAGCTGCCGACCGACTTCTACCACTTCGACCCGATCCGCAAGACGCTGTCGGGCGAGCGGGCAGGCAGGGAATTCCGGCTGGGCGACCGCCTCGGCATCATCGTGATGAAGGCGAGCGTGGAGGAGCGCAAGATCGATTTCCGGCTCGTCGATGAAGCGGGGACGCAGCAGCCACCACCGCCACCGCCGCGCGGCCAACCGGCCAAACGGGCCAAGAAGAAGTACTAAGGCGGGCTGCGGAGGGCGCACCCATGCGCGCTGAAGAATCCGGAAGCCCGACAGGCGGGCGGCGGGCAGGCGCCCTGTGCCAGCACCGCCCGTTGCCTGCTGCCGATACGCCGGTTCCCGTTGCCTTGCTCGCGCATTTCGCTGACCACAAGCACCCCACATCGGATCAATTCGCATGAGTCAGAAACAATGGATCGCCGGCATCAATGCGGTGTCGGCGGCGCTCGAGAACGACGCCGAGCACGTGCGTGAAGTGCTGATCGAGGCCGGCGCGAAGAATCCG